>JAHQWA010000527.1 GCA_019634045.1 Saprospiraceae bacterium | reverse complement strand
CGCACCAGATGATTCTCGAAATGATATCGTCATTAGAGGAAATTCACCGACTGGGGTATTGTGGCGTCTCGAGGGTATTCCGATTCCTAACCCCAATCACTTTTCTACCTTTGGAACCACTGGTAGCCCTGTAAGTGCCTTAAATCCCAACCTACTGCGCAATTCTGACTTCCTCACATCCGCTTTCCCGGCAGAATATGGAAACGCCAATGCGGGCGTATTCGATCTTGGATTTAGAAATGGAAATAAGGATAATACAGAATATACATTCCAGGTCGGCGCCTTTAGTGGATTGGAAGCCATGGTAGAAGGTCCGGTTGGGAAAAAGGGAGGGTCCTATGTAGTGGCTGGACGCTATTCCTTCATTGGTTTGATTGGCTCCGCTGGTGGTACTACGGCTACGCCTGATTATCAGGATCTTTCCTTTAAACTTGATCTGGGGAATACCAATGCGGGGCGTTTCACCCTCTTCGGTATCGGAGGTCGCTCTGACATTACCTTCCTCGGCGAAGACATTGATGCAGACGATTTATTTGCAGCTGAAGATGAAGATGCCTATGTAACCGGTGGATTCGGGCTGATGGGCTTGAAACACAACCTAATCATTGGCAAGAATACCTACCTACGGACGGTTATTGGTGGGTCCTATCGAGGAAACAACTTCGAACAAGATCGCTACTTTAACCTAGGCACTCCGGAAGAGTTTAAATTGCGATTGACCGAAGTGGACAATAGCGAAACGAGACTTACCCTTTCTTCCTACCTCAATAGTAAGCTAAGTGCGAAACAGACGATCCGAGCAGGTGTACTTTATGAAAATTTCTCCAATGATGCGAATTTCTTGGACCGAGATGGCCGACCTGACTTAGACGGTGATGGAGAACCAGACTGGTTTACAGTATATGACTTCGATGGCAGTTTTGGATTGGTTCAGCCCTTTGTACAGACGATGTACCGATTGACTGAAGATCTAAGTTTCAATGGCGGTATTCATGCCCAGTATTCCACCTTGAATGAACAATTTGTAGTAGAACCTCGAGCTTCCTTGACCTACGCCCTCACCCCAAGCAACAAGTTGACCTTGGGATATGGTATGCACAATCAAACGGCGCCTTTACCGATCTTATTTCTCAATGAGGAAGTTGAAGGCGAACTATTGCAGACCAACAAAGACCTGGACTTCGTAAGGTCTCAGCACTATGTGTTGGCTTATGATGCCAAATTAGCTCAAGATTGGCGTCTAAAAACAGAGTTATACTACCAAGCTATCGACCGAGCCCCAGTAGAACAAGATCCTACAAGCTATTCTACCCTGACCGAAGGAGCCTCCTTCGTATTCTCTGATGATAAGACCTCTTTGGTGAGCGATGGAACAGGCTTCAATCGAGGAATCGAGCTTACCCTAGAGAAGTTCTACAGTAAAGGCTATCACTTGCTTACCACGGCGTCCTTCTTTGAAAGTAAATACGAGGGAAGCGATGGAATCGAGCGTAGCACTCCCTTCGATAATGGATACGTAGTTAATCTACTTGCAGGAAAAGAATTCAAGATCGGTAAAGCTAAGCGCAATGCCTTGGTCATCGACACCAAATTCACCACGGCTGGCGGTCGCTGGTACACGCCAGTTAATTTGGAGGCTTCTCGACAATTCGATGTAGAAGTGCTGCAAGAGGACAAAGCCTTTAGTCTACAATATGATGATTACTTCCGCTGGGACGTGAAATTCGGAATCAAACTCAACAGTGCGAAGAAGAAAATCTCGCATCAGTTTTATCTCGATCTGCAAAACGTCACCAATAGAGAAAACGTTTTCCTTCGTCAATACAATCGCCTGACTCAGAACGTAGATCAAACTAACCAAATCGGTTTCTTCCCTGACTTCTTATACCGGGTTCAGTTCTAAAGGCACACACAGTAAAAGCGAAATATGACTCAGCATAAATCGGTTCCTCGCCCCTCCTTCTGGGCCAAATTAAAGTCCCAGAAGCGGCGAGGAACCTCTCAGCCAAAAGCAAGCAAGTATATCCTTGCAGCCTTGTTAAAGCATAATTTAATCACCTGGCAAGAAGTGCAAGCAACCATGAGATAGCATTCGAAATGCGATCTCTCCACTTCTAGCCTTACATCTAACAGATCATGAAAAAGCACACCATTTTCACTCTTTCTTTGGTAGCCTGCATGGCCCTAAGCCTATCCTCCGTAACCGCTCAAGTCCTAGCCCAAGGGCCCATGGTGGGAGAGCTTACAGTGAAAAAAACAACTCCTACGTTACCCACTACCAACGAACAGGAAGTACTATCTGATATCACGAAACATATCGGCAAAACAATCGACGATTTTTCGGATCTCCTCGCTTTCTACAACACAGATGTAGAATTCGTTCTGAGTTTTCAAATCAGTAAGAGCGGAAAAATTGAGCAGATCACCTCATCGGGTTCCTGTAAAAGTCCAATCGCGGCAGCATTGGTGAAAGATTTGGAGGATTTAGGTAAAGTGAGGCCGGTAGTAAGAGATGGAGTGGCCATAGAGCGCCAGTTTCGTATTCCGGTGCGATTTGAAAAAAGTTAGTTCCTAATTAGTTGGATTACCGCTTGAGCGGCGATATCAAATTCGACTGGCGCAATGCATGACTTTCAGCGCCCAGATATATTGGACTTAATTTTCACTAATAGGATTCAGGTAAACATAACTATAT
Organism: Saprospiraceae bacterium; assembly: GCA_019634045.1. Taxonomy (GTDB): domain Bacteria; phylum Bacteroidota; class Bacteroidia; order Chitinophagales; family Saprospiraceae; genus DT-111. The sequence continues at coordinate 20,911 of JAHQWA010000527.1, read as the reverse complement.
TGGTTCTCAAACAATTTTTGTGCTTGTAAGTCACAGAACTGATTTAAACAAGAAGCTTTGCTTCCTTCGGTCACAATTTTCCATCTAAAATGCGAACCACAAAAATTGTCGGAGAAGGACTATATTTAAGCTAGAAACATTGAGGACAGGACGGAATTGTATATGCTTATTAAACCCAACATACAATATTTAGCCTTTGATGATCGAAAGATGATCCTGTACGGGATTCCATTGGTCGCCTTAGTTAGTCCATTGATCTTCTTTGGTTTATCATTCGAAGAGTACGTAGAGGCCGCCCATTTAGAAATTCCGGAAGGTATCCTCTACACCAGTATTTTTTGGTTTTACAACCGATGGTTGCTCATTACACTACGTAGGCGATATGACTCCTTGACTGACCTAGTTAAGCGGTTTACATTGCAAGCGATAATTATCTTAGTTTCTGCTCCTATAATTTCCACCGTAGTTACATTTTTACTGGCCAAATTATACGAGGTTACTCCTCTCCAAGATTTTTGTGATCCGACCTTGAGTCAAGGACTGGCTGCTACTTACTTTTTAACCTTCTCCTGTTTGCTCCTATACGATGCTATCTACTTCTTTCATAAATACAAAGAAGCCCTCATGGAAAAGGAATGGATACAAAAGGCACACATTCAAAGTCAACTGGACAACTTACGTAATCAGATCAATCCCCACTTCCTATTCAACAGTATGAACACTTTGATGAACCTCATTCCAGAGGATGGACAAAAAGCACGTAGTTATCTGGGAAAACTTTCCACCTTCTATAGATATGCCGTGAGTAAGCAAGAAGAGGCTACGGTTCCATTGTCGATGGAATTTGAAAACGCCAAGATCTATATTGATCTTCTGAAGGAGCGCTTTGCCGATAGCCTTGAAATATCGCTACCTAAGGAAGTGTCCAAGCATAAGCATACGCTTCCCCTTTCCTTACAATTACTGGTAGAAAATGCCATCAAACATAATATTGTATCCAAGAATAAGCCGCTCAAAATAGATATCTGCCTCTCACAAGATGAAAGGTACTTGATTGTGAGAAATAATCTTCAGCGCAAAATCCAGCCGGTGGAATCTACAGGAATGGGATTAGAAAACATTAAAAAACGAATCGCCTTCTTCACCGATGAATTGCTTATTGTATCAAGTGCCAACAACGTATTTGAAGTTCGTTTACCACTTATTAATCCTCAGACAAGATAGTTAGTACATGAATATCCTGATCGTCGAAGATGAAATCAACGCCTATGAGTATCTGCGATCTACCCTTAAGAAAATAGATCCATCTATCACAGTACTCGCTCACTTAGACAGTGTCGAAGATAGCGTTAACTGGCTGCATCAAAATGACCACGCAGAAATCATTTTCATGGACATTCAGTTGGCTGATGGACTTTGCTTCGAGATTTTCAACTATGTGAAGGTTCAAGCTCCGATTATCTTCACTACTGCTTTCGACCAGTACGCCATCGAAGCCTTTAAAGTCAATAGTATTGACTACTTACTGAAACCGATCATTCCTGAAGACCTGCGTAAGGCGATAGAAAAGTACAAGGCTCAAAAAGCGGTGCATCAAGTCAATTATTCTCAGCAGATTCAATCTGCTTTTTCCTCACTCAATAAACAAAAGAAGCATCGCTGTCTGGTTAAACGAGGCAACCACTTTGAATTTATCGAAGTAAGTGAAATCGCCTTCGTTCACTCCGAAAACAGTATCACCTTCCTATATACTTTTGATGGAAAAAGGCATCTTTATAACAATACGGTAGAGGGCCTAATGAAGAACCTAGACGAGACCCTTTTCTTTCAGATTAGTCGTCACCAAATCGTCAACATCAATGCCGTCCAGAAAATTCATCCCTACTTCAACCAGCGACTCAAATTGGAACTCACACTTCCAACAGAATTCGAATTTCTGGTGAGTCGATCTAAACTTACCCCTTTCAAGGACTGGATTGACCTATAATTCCCCAAAACATCTTCACTCCCACCTCAATCAATGCGTCCGGAAAGTCATAATCCTCATGATGTAAGGCTGGACTATCCTCCCCCGCACCAAGTCCGAACATGGCTGCCGGAAATATTTCCGTAAAGGCACCAAAGTCCTCCCCCCATGTCAAGGGCTGCTCCATATCATGAATTACAAATTTATTGGCTTGGGCAGAAGCCTGTATTTGTTGTACCAAGTCATCTTGGTTAAAATTAGCCCGAAAGGTATCTGTCCAAGTATGTTCCCATCGCAAGCGATGCTTGCCACTGATTTCTTTTACCCCGCCTAGCAACTGCTCAACCAAGCTATCCATTTCTCGCTTTGTCCAAGCTCGTAAGGTCAAGTGTACTTCTCCCTCCCCCGCAGACACGCCATAAGCCTTCTCTCCCATCTGCAGGTAAACGGGCGTCAAGAGGCGAAAGGACTCGTCTTCAGGATGGGGATGTTCCAACGATTTGGCGTGTTGGAGGATCTCGGCGAGGGCGAGGGCTGGGTTGAGGCCGTTCTGCGGTTCGGCGGCGTGAGCGGTGTGACCTTGCAGCTTTAGGAGGATCGATTGAACGGCTGGCGTGAATGCTCCAGGCTTCACCACGACTTGACCGAGGGGATAGCCGGGTAGATTGTGAAAGGCGTAGGCGGCATCTACTTGCATGCTCTTTATCCGAGTATCTTGAAGCATGGCCAAAGCACCTGCTCCGGTCTCTTCCGCAGGTTGGAAAAGTAGACTTACTTTTCCTTTCCAGTTTTCCTCTTGATGCAATAGCTTGGCTAGTCCCAGTAGGACAGTCGTGTGTCCGTCATGGCCACATTTATGTGAAACGCCATCATACATCGATCGATGTGAAAAGGAATTGCTTTCTTGGATAGGGAGCGCATCTAACTCTGCTCTGAAGAGCAGATGTGGGCCTTCTTTTTGACTGTCAAAAGTAGCCACCACACCTGTACCGCCTACTCCTTTCCATAGTACTTCCGGGGACAAAGACGCAAGCTGTTGATACACATAAGCGGCCGTCGCTGCCTCTTGGCCGGACAACTCTGGTCTGGCGTGTATATATCTTCTCATCTGCTGTAGTTCATCCCAAGATTGATTTGCTAACATCTGAATTTCTTTAACCGTGCGGTGGTGAATAAAATACTTGTTGGTGATGGCACGCAACAAGGGGGGGCTTGTTGGTGATAACACGCAACAAGGGGATACTTGTTGGTGGAAAACACGCAACAAGGGGGGGGTACTTGTTGGTGGAAACACGCAACAAGTGGGGGCTTGTTGGTGATGGCACGCAACAAGGGGGGTACTTGTTGGTGGGAAACACGCAACAAGGGGGGGGCATCGAAAATAAGCAAGCCGTTCAAATAATCCTATCATCATACCTCTTTGCTCTGCTTTCAAAAATGCAAAGGAGGCTGATCCAACTTAATGGATCAGCCTCCCATTCAATGCAATATATCTAACAAACTGGAATTAACCAGCAAGGATATTAGTTGAAGATGTAACGTACACCGATCTGCATGTTCCAGATAGAGGAACGCAAACCAGCATTGTCAAAATTGTTGTCCCACGGCTTGTCGCCATCGATCAAATCCGTATTGATCGTGTATTCTGGAGCTGTGGTGTTACCCAAAGTTACATTCTCAAGGTTCAACAAGTTGTAATTACCAAAGCTACCAGCGAAACGTACGCGCCCCCAATCTTCATTCAACAAGTTGGTGAAGTTGAAGATGTCAAAAGTAAACTGGAGCGTATTCGTTCTTCCCGAAGCCGTTTTGATGTAGAAATCCTGCACAAAACGAAGATCCATACCAAATTCGAATGGCTCTCTTCCGTCATTGCGTTGAGAGTACTCCCCTCTACGGTTTTTCAAACGAGCATCGTCTTCGATAAAGGCATCCAATAGTTCCCACTGTTGAGCAGCCGTATAAGTTTGACCGTCGTATTCCAAATCAACCAATGGAATATCACTTTGAGAGGCAGGAACGTAGATCAATTCATTGTTGTCGAATCCACCATCATCAATAAATAGGAAGTTACGGGCTCCTACTACGTATGAGAAATTACCACCCGTTTGAGCATTGAAGTTGAGAGACAACTTGGATTTACCGCCGAAATCACCAGCAATCTTGTAATCCAACTCATAAGCAGCCTGACCGAAAATACGGTGACCACCTGCAAAAGTAGAACGTTGTGCATCTCTTTCAAAGTTACGTCCACCTACGTTGTGGTATCCTCTCCACTGAGAGTTGTTCTGAGAAGAAGTACCGTCTAATACTGAGAAGGCATCATTCCAAGAGTAAGACACCGTACCGCTGAAACCATTCTTGAATGGCTTAGTCAATGTAGCAGCCAAGTTATAAGTGTAACCAGCATTGATACTGCTAGCTAACATGATATAAGTATAGGTCGGTTCAATTACGTCGTCACCAAAAGCAGCCTGCGTACCCAAGAACAATGGACGATCATCCGGGCTACCGGTCAAGGTTGCTCTTTGAGGCTTCAAGTTCAAGTTTTGATAGAAAGGTGCATTGATGTTCTGAGAGAACAAGCCTTCCAAAGATCCGATCAAACCGCCAGGTAATTTCTGATCTACAGCCAAGTTGATCTTCAAAACCTGAGGCAATTTAAAATCTTCAGCGAACAGGTCAATCTGACCAGAAGGTGTAGGGTCAGCCAAGTTTACAGCTGTAATTGGGTTTCCTTCAGAATCAAAACCAACTGGTTGTTTCTGTACATCGGCGATGAAAGGAATATCGTTTCCACCCGTAGCACCAATATTGAAACCGTAATTGTTATACGCACCACCTGGCCATACCAAAGGAATACGGCTAGTGAACAAACCAATTCCACCTCGTACCTGTGTAGTCTTGTCGCCTTTCACATCCCAGTTGAACCCAAATCGTGGAGCAAAAGCAACAGATCCACCAATGAAACTACCAGTTTGGGCTCCTTGTAGATCATAACCAAAGCTTTCGATATCAGGAATAGTTTGGTTATTGAATTCTTCGTTGATAGGCTGATCAGTTGGCCAGATTGGGAAGTCTACTCGTAGACCACCAGTAATCGTCAAACGATCGCTGGCTTGATATTCATCCTGTACATAGATACCGAACAACATTTGTTCGAAAGCACCAATTGCTTCAGATTCGTCACCGGCAACATTATCTACCTGAGAGAAACTTCTTTCAAAGTTAGTAGCAGGCTCTCCAGCCAAGAAGCGATCGATACCTGTCATGCCATTATCATCATCCCACTGGTAGCGACCGTAGTTATTACGGATGAAAAGGTTAGCAGCACTAAAGTATTCAAAGTTTACACCAAACACTAGAGAATGACGACCTCTGTAAACACTCAAGTCGTTAGTGATAGTGATTACGTCCTGGTCCAAACGGTTAGCAGTAGAGAATCTTTCCGCACCAATCTGCCAGTCAATGAATCCATCAAATAACTCAACGGTTGGGAATGGATCACCCACTGGGTCACGGTCATCCCGTACAAAAGTAGCGCCCACCGAGAATTTGTTGGCCAAGTTAGAATTGAAGATAGAGTTGACCTCCAAAGCGGTAGAGTTGGTTGTAGTCACAAAGAATTCAGAGCCATTTAAGAAGCGGATGTCATTAGGATCCGAGGCTCTTGCTTCCAAGTTCTCACCATTTACGTAAGAGTGACGCAAGCTCAACTTATGCTTATCATTGATATTCCAGTCAATCTTACCCAAAAGTGTTAATCCTTCAAGGTAAGCTGTATTGTTATCATAGCTTCCAATATCGTAACCATAACGTTCTTGGAAAGCATTTCTCACTTCTGTAATCTTCGATTCAGAAACAGTCCCTGTGTAATCGCCAAAATCAAAAGGCTGAGGCGTTTCATCATCTTTAATCTCCGCATTCACGAAGAAGAACAGTTTGTCTTTTTTAATCGGGCCACCCAATGTCATACCGTAAGTGGTAGCAGAAAAAGGCGTCGGCTCATCACCAAAGGTCGTTTTACCTTGCAAGCTTTCATTGCGGAAGAGGTAGTAGGCCGATCCTTTCAATTGGTTAGAACCAGACTTGGTTACTGCATTGATAGCCCCCCCAGCGAAACCGGATTGACGAACGTCAAAAGGAGCAACTGAAATAGTGAATTGCTCAATGGCATCAATGGAGATAGGCTGAATACCAGTTTGGCCACCATTGGTACCAGAACCAGCCAAACCAAAGGCATCGTTGTTCACAGCACCGTCAATGTAAATGGTATTGTAACGGTTGTTCTGTCCTGCTAAAGAAACAGTAAATCCATCGTTGTTCTCGCCAATCGTAGCCAATGGGTTGAAACGAGCATAGTCAGCAATCGCACGGGAAATGGTTGGTACATCAGAGATTGTGCGAGCGTCTACTACCGTTTTTTGCCCATTCCGGCTACCGTCAAATACATCATTCAAGCCAGCTGTAACAACTACTCCCTCAAGCGTGTAAGCTGTTTCCTGAAGGGTAGGGTTGAATCGAAAAGCTTGTCCCAATGAGAGAGAGACATTCTTCTCTACCAGGGCTTCGTAACCTGTGTAAGATACAGTGATACTGTACGGGCCACCGACACGCATGTTAGGAATGCGGTAGAATCCTTCTAGATTGGTAACTGTTCCATAGCTGGTACCTGATGGACCGTGAACAGCTAGTACAGTTGCACCAATCATGGGCTCCCCAGATGCATCGACTACTTTACCGAAGACCGATGAGGTAGTTACCCCTTGTCCGAAGGCGGTAATCTGTAGAGCGATTAGCAATACTAGAGTCCCAAACAATCGAGTAATACTGTTAAGCTTCATAAACCTAGCGTTTTTATTATGCATTTAATTTGTACAGAGCAAAATTATATCGACCCTGTCAACCCAATGTAAACTATACCTCAATCCAGTGTTAACACGCTAAAGCTTAACATATAAATTACTCAAAGCGGCTGAACAATTCTTGTCTCGAAATTTTAAATGGAATAGATTATATATTCAAAATTAAAGACCAAATTTTCTCTAAAATCCATACTAAATTCCAAGTAAGCAGTTTATAAACCTAAAAATTAGCTCATTTAAAATTTTCATTGGAGCTGGTCTTTAAAAGCCCCTGCTCTGGCTGCCTAATTTTGATTGTGACCAAATAGTATTTTGCAAACATCTCTCTAGAGTAGTTCGAGGAACGCTTGGTCACATAAATTAACAATATGATTACTGAAAATTAACAGTTAATTATCATTAGACGCTCTTTTCGGCCAGAAGTAGATTTTTCGATCTACAAAATCAATCGAGCAAAGTTGTTGACTTAAGAAAGGATAGCCCACTAGACCGGATATCTTTAGGCCATAACCAGCTGTGAGATGTGAAATATCTGCTGAAACGAAAGGCATGTCTCCGAAACTATGATCGCTAAACTCACTTTTGTGAATAATAATGCGCTGCACCTCCGTTACGTTCTTATCCGCTCCCCGCAACTCTGTTTTCTCTTGTACTTCAAAAGCATCATGGGGTAATTTCTCGAAAGCGGGTTGGCTGATCAAATTCTGCTCCGCACCAGTATCTAGCCCCAATTGATACTTCACGCCACCAATCTCAGCCTCTAATACGGGGATATGCAATTGATAACTAAAAGGCAATTCAGACTTTGGTTGTATCTCTTTGTGATAGGCTGTTTGCCCTTCTTTAAACAAAAGCAATTCCTCGGCTTCATAATCGATCAACAACTCAAAATCCCGTAAGAGCGCATAACCAATCAAGCCCTTAAATGGATGGTTTAGTTCTTCCTCTAGGTGGCTAAGGTCCAACCCCATGAGGTCGGTATCAGACAATTCAATATTACCCCAGCGAAAACTATCGATATGAATTTGCTGGCGCTGCAAGCTACCTGATACTCCCTTGGCCGAACCATCATCCGTACCATGAGAAAAGTATTGGGTATTTAGAACAACTACTGGCGCGCCACTGTCCAAGATAAAATAGGCTTCTTCACCATTCACTTCCACTTCTACAAAGATCAACCCTCGAATATGCTTAAAAGGAGTGCGAATAGGCTCACCAGAGGTCACCTTATAGTTTTGTAAAGGATAGCGAGAAGGTTGGCTATTAAGCTCCATAACGGAATAAGCTAGTACAACGAAAAGGCTACAAAATAACAGTCGAAATCGATTCATGATACAAGTTATTGGTATAGCCCAAATTTGTACCAAAATCGACAAGAGGAAGTCCGAAACCTCACTTTCGGACGGATTTCTCAGGCTTTGGTCTGCTTTCGGTACTGTGTAGGTGTCAATCCAGTGATTCTTTTGAAGACATCATTGAAGGTCGACTTTGAGTTAAAGCCATGGGTATAGGCCAGCACAATGATTTGTTCATCGCTTTCTACCAAGGCCTTCTTGATCGCCTCTATCCGAAATTGATTGATGTAATCATGAAAATTCCCTCCTGTTTGGGTATTGATCACTTGCGAAAGCTGATTGGCACTTAGCCCAACTTGTTCTGCCAATTTATTCAGGGTTAGGCTAGGTTCCAGATAGGCTTGGGTGGCGTGCATGTGAGCCTGCAATTGCTGAAACCCTTCCTGTAATTTTTGTTCTCGCTCTTTGCTGAGTTGACGCTTCTCTACCTCCTCTACCATAGGTACTGGTGCAAAAGATTGTCTGGCCACGTAAGCAGAAAAAACGACTGCCGTTAAGCTGAAAAAGAACAAGAGTAGATCGCCTAACCATCCTACATCTAAAGTAGGCCGGACATAATTGACAAAGTACAGCAATAAGGGAATGGCCAAAAAAAGCATACAGAAGATCAATACCGGTTCTAACCATTGTGCCTTTATCTCTCCCACATCGGAAAATTGATTGAGGATCGACCGATTGTACTGCCTGGCCTTTCGGATGGCGAGACTTAAGAAGATTAGATTAATGGCAACCAAAGAAATGATGAAGACCCATTCCCAAAGGCGAGGCTCAAAGGTCTTTGCTACCAATTTTTCATTGACATCTTCATACAGCTTCACTAAATCAGAACTGCTTAGAGAAAAATACAAAGATAGCGAGGCAGTACTAGCTACGATAAAAGGCAGCAGATGGAAGGATTTTCGCCAGATCGAGAGTGCTTCTCCATTGATGGATTTGCTTAACCAGTACAAGAAAACACCATCAAGAAAGAACAAGTTCTGGTCCGCTACAATAACCCAGGAATACTGAGATAGATCCAGGTGGGTTTTGTAATAAAACAATAGAAAACGCAAAGACCAGAGGATAAGGATAAGAATACTTATTCGATCACCGGCAGTAATCTTTTCTCGACTGAACAACAGATAGATCGAAAACAAGCAAACGCCCAAGCCCATCATCTGTATGTCAGGCAACATCTAGCTAGGGTTTTGTTTTAGCCATACCCTCGGTGTCATTCCTTCCACTTTCTTGAAGTAAGAGTTAAAAACGGTCTTGGAGTTAAAACCACTATCATAGGCTAAGCCCAGGAGGGTTAGATGCTGGTTACGGGGATCTTTTGCTAAGGTTTTAAAAGCCTCGAGACGAAAAGTGTTGATGTAGGTATTGAAATTCTGACCTATGCTTTCGTTGATCAGCCAGGAGAGTTTATTCGGATGCAACTCTAAGGTATCTGCCAAGGCTCTTAGGGACAAAGCAGGGTTTAGATAGGGTTTGTCCTTCAGCATGACCGCATCTAGTTGCTGGGTAAAGTGGTCTATTTCTGCGAGGGTAAAAGGACCTCCTTCTGAGGTTTCTGTGGCGGCCACCTGGGTATCAGATTTCAGGTAGATCGTTTTGAGCAAATCCTGATATCTGCGCTCTTCAACCAATGCTGTCGTTTTTAGTAGAGGATCCACTTTCAGGAGCGTCATCAAAGGTTCTCGGAAACGCACACCTTGCTCCACATGATGCAAGGCTTTATCAATTCTACCCAATATACTCTCAATGTAGATTAGGAAAAATCGCACTCGCTCTCGACTGACTCCCTCAAGATAGTCTTCCAACTGTTCGATACAAGCTTCCGTTTCCGGCCAATCCCCCATTTTGCTCAACGCCAATGTCTTCATAAGTAATCGCTCCACTTCACTGCCACTGATACTGGCAATGCTTTCCGCTTTCTTTAGCAGGTAAGCGGGGCGATCTTGTAATACTAGCGAAAGCCCATAAATGGAGTATCCGATCAGAAAGGAGGGTTCCAGTTCAAAGGTATGTTCAAAGTGCTGATTGGACAATGCAAAGTCTTCCGCCAAGTAGTAGGAATAGGAAATGAAATAGTTATTGAGCGGCGCCAATGGATCCAGCTGTAAAGCTTTTTGAATTTGTAGGTGAGCCTCCTCCAACTTGCCTTCGAGGGCCAGGGTTATGAAGAGCTTTTGGTAAGCATCGGCATAACCTGGGCGAAGCTCAATAGCTCTTTTCAAATGCCGGGCTGCTTGCATAAAGTCCCAATCCTGGTTGAGGCTATGCCAACCTAAGGAGTGATGACATTCCGGTAGCTTTTCATCAATGGCTAGTGCTTCATCAAGAAAAGGCTTCCCCTTTGCCAAAGATTCTCGCGCCGGCAACAGGCCAGCAGCAGCCATCATATTGTAGCCATATTGCACGCCTACTTTTGCAAGGGCAAACTGGGGATGTTTTCGAGCCAAATCTTCCAAGAGGGAGAGGCCTCGCTTCACATCCATCGCATTGAATCTATGGAAAAAGTATCGTCCTTCTAAGTACCGTTCGTATATATCAACACTGACGTTTGGACTCTTGATCAGTTGGTCGCTAAACTCCAGGTGTCCAAAGTTTTCTCGAATTTGATCTGCAATAGAAAGGCTAATCTCATCTTGCACCGCAAAAATGTCTTCTAGATCTCGATCAAAGGATCTTGACCACAATTGAAAGCCATCATCGGTGCGCACCAGTTGTGCCGTAATCCTGACCCGATTCCCCGCCTTTCGCACACTGCCTTCCAAAACCGTTATCACCCCCAGCTGTTGACCAATATTCCGGATATCCGTCGCTCTCCCTTTAAAGGCAAAGGAAGATGTTCTTGCGGTAACCTTTAGATTTTTGATAGCGGTGAGCGCATTAATGATCTCTTCCGTAATACCATCACTGAAGTATTCATTATCAGTATCAGGGCTCATATTTACGAAAGGCAGAACTGCAATCGATTTTTCGTGCAAGGCCATGTGTCAGGAAGCTGGGTTTTAGAGATAGATCTAAAGGTAAGAGGAATTCAAAGTAGATACACCCAAATTGGGAAGAAAGATGGCTACGTGGATCCTAAGTGCAGGAACTAAAACGGAAAACGGGAAGGCCGCTCTTAGCAACCTTCCCGCTTCTATACCATTCGAACAGAGGATATAAACCTCTATTTTACTATTCTTCTTCTTCCGAAGTAGCAGCAACTGTCGCTGCACCTGCAGCCGCAGCAGCTCCACCACCTTTGCCTCCTCTACGACGGCGACGACGACGGCCACCACTTTTACCTTCACCAGAATCTACGCTGTAAACATCATTGAAGTCTACCAATTCTATCATTGCCATTTCGGCACCATCCCCTTTTCTGAAGCCAGTCTTAATCACTCTCACATATCCACCTGGTCTTTCTCCCACCTTAGGGCCAACAATACTAAACAACTCTTTGATAGCCTCTTTGTTTTGCAAGTAGCTAAAAACTACTCGACGAGAGTGCATAGAGTCTGTCTTAGACTTAGTCACCAAAGGCTCAACAAATTTTCTTAGTGCTTTTGCTTTAGCCAAGGTCGTATTGATACGCTTGTGCTCAATCAAAGCAATAGCCAAGTTGCGTAATAACGCTTTACGGTGGGCCGATTTACGCCCGAGATGGTTTACTTTCTTACCGTGTCTCATGATTTAATCGTTTGCTTCGCAACACTTTTTTCCGATTGATCCGAAGATCTATGACAACAGGCTTGTTCGTTTGATCGAAAAAGGTAATTGCTCTTATGAAAAAAGTCCTCAGAGAGGACTGCCTGTATTTTTTTATGAAAGCGACCTGCCACCATCAGGTAGCAGGTCTACATTTTAATTCTTAGTCTTCTTCCAATTTATACTTGGAAAGATCCATTCCAAAGGTCAAGCCTTTGTCTTGTAGTAATTCTTCGATCTCTACCAAAGATTTCTTACCGAAGTTACGGAACTTCAATAGCTCATGTGTATCATACTTCACAAGCTCCGCAAGGGTATTGATCTTAGCAGCCTTCAAGCAGTTGTATGCACGCACAGACAAGTCGAGATCTTCCAAAGAAGTTTTAAGCAACTTGCGCATGTGCAGGATATGCTCATCGACGATATTGTCTTCACGGCTAGAAGCGTCATCAAAGGTGATATTCTCATCAGTGATCAACATCAAGTGCTGGATCAAGATACGAGAAGCTTCCTTAATGGCATCTTCTGGGTGAATCGTACCATCTGTTTTCACATCGATGGTCAATTTTTCGTAGTCTGTTCGCTGTCCCACACGTGTATTTTCAATACGGTAGGCAACATTCTTGATAGGCGTATAGATCGCATCTACTGGAATTACTCCGATAGGTGCATCTTTGGGTAAGTTTTCGTCAGCTGGTACATAACCACGACCTTTGGTAACCGTTAATTCCATTTCCAGGTTAACAAAAGGTTCCATGTTACAGATCAGTAGGTCAGGGTTCATGATTTTGAACACGTTGGTGTGTTCTTCAATATCACCTGCTCTAAACTCATCCTTTCCACTGATGGTGAGATAGATCTTTTCAGTGCTTACATCATCATCAGTAATAAGCTGTTTTAAGCGTACTTGTTTGAGGTTAAGGATGATTTCGATGACATCTTGTACAACACCCCGGATGGTGGCAAACTCATGGTCAACGCCCGCAATACGAACGGCAGAGATCGCGTGGCCTTCCAATGAGGAAAGCAACACCCTGCGTAAGGCATTGCCGACAGTTTGGCCGAAACCAGGCTCCAGAGGTTTGAATTCAAAAGTCCCTTCAAAATCATTTGCCTTTTGCAATACGATCTTGTCGGGCTTCTGGAAGTTTAATATACTCATATGTCGTTTGAAACTTTGACGGGAAAAAAAGAGCTAAAGCGTATAGCCTATATTATAGCAAAATTGACAGCCTTCGAAAAGGCTGCCATTTATATCTTTTACTTAGAGTACAATTCAACGATTAGCTGCTCGTTGATTTTCTCTGGTATCTGATCTCGTTCAGGATACTCGAGGAAAGTTCCACTCATTGTATCCGGGTTCATTTCTAACCACGGGAATTTCCGCACATCATTCTTAGCACTAACACTTTCTCTAATCACTAGTAGCCCTCGTGATTTTCCTCTAACGGAAATAATGTCACCTGATCTTAGTTGAGCAGAAGGGATATTGGTCACTACACCATTTAACAAAATGTGTTTGTGAGAAACCAATTGACGGGCAGCTCTTCTAGTAGGTGCCAAACCTAGACGGTACACGGTATTGTCCAAGCGAGCTTCCAATAACTGTAGCAAAACAGTACCAGTTACCCCTTTTCTACGGCTAGCCTTCTCAAAAAGATTCCTAAATTGGCGTTCTAAAACTCCGTAGGTATATTTTGCCTTCTGCTTTTCAAGCAATTGAAGTGCGTAATCAGAACGCTGTCTTCTTCTACGAGAGTTACCGTGCTGACCTGGTTTGTACTTCTTTTTCTCAAAGGCTCTATCAAACCCAAAAATAGGCTCCCCTAGTGCTCTTGCCTTCTTCGATGTGGGTCCAGTATATCTTGCCATTTTAGCTAAAAGATTTGCTTAGTGATGAGTAAAGGCCACTTTGCTACTTGGATTCGCCTTTTTTCACCATTACTTATTTTATAATATCGATAATCTTGAAAAAGAATTATACTCTTCTTCTTTTGGGTGGACGGCAGCCATTGTGTGGAATAGGTGTTACGTCCTTGATACGGCTAACTTTGATACCCGCACCATCGATTCCGCGGATAGCGGCTTCTCTTCCTGATCCTGGTCCTTTTACAAACACCTCAGCCGTTCTCATTCCCGCTTCGAAAGCAACTCGTGCAGCATCAGAAGCAGCGATCTGTGCAGCATAAGGTGTATTTTTCTTAGAACCTCTGAACCCTGCTTTACCAGCCGATGCCCAAGAGATTACCTGTCCTTGCTTATTCGTAAGAGAAATAATGATATTGTTGAAACTTGCTTTGATAAATACAAAGCCTTCTGGTTCCACTTTTACCTTCCGCTTCTTGACTTTTTTGGTTGACTTCGCCATTTGATCGCAAAAATTTTGAAAGATGAATAACTCCTAAGCCGGCACTACTTAGTAACCTTCTTCTTGTTAGCAACTGTTTTACGCTTACCTTTACGCGTTCTGGCATTGGTCTGCGTTCTCTGCCCTCTCAACGGAAGTCCCTTACGGTGACGCAACCCACGGTAGCAACCAATATCCATTAAACGTTTGATGTTCATCTGTACTTCAGAACGCAATTCCCCTTCTACAGTCAATTCATTGGTAATGTAGCCAGAGATGCTTCTGATGTTATCATCGGTCCAGTCCTGTACTTTTACGCTTTGATCAATTCCTGCTTGTGCTAGAATCTCCTTGGCCCGGCTTGGACCAATTCCGTAAATGTAAGTCAAACTGATGACCCCGCGTTTGTTTCTAGGCAAATCTACACCTGCAATACGAGCCATTGATTATATGGTTTGTGTGCTTGGAATACTTACTACAGTCTCGCTGAGAAGTAAGCCTATCCAATCAGCTTAAGAATTAAATTAATTATCCTTGACGTTGCTTGAACTTAGGATTCTTCTTGTTAATTACGTACAACTTTCCTTTGCGTCTTACAATTTTGCAATCACTAGTACGTTTCTTGATTGATGCTCTTACTTTCATGATAAAGCATTTATTATTTGCAATTCAGAATTACTGCTTATTTGTAACGGTAGATAATCCTTCCTCGACTAAGATCGTATGGGGACATCTCCACAGCTACTTTATCCCCGGGTAAAATTCTGATGTAGTTCATCCTCATCTTACCAGAAATAGTGGCTACGATCTGGTGGTCATTTTCCAACCTAACCCGGAACATAGCGTTAGATAAAGCCTCTTCAATAATACCGTCTTGCTTAATTAGATCTTTTTTTGCCATAGCTAAATTTTCGGAGTGCAAAGATAAACAAAATTATTTACTTCCTATTGCTACGCCTCAAAAAATCTTCAAAGCCTACACCGCAGCAGTTTTAAGGCTCACTGACTTCACATTGTCATTCTGTAAAATAGCTGCCTCTACTCCGCTGTGATCTGACAGTATATCTGCTTCGCCATCTTTGACGGCTACAGTATGTTCGTAATGCGCTGAGGGCTTCAAATCTTTAGCGATCACTGTCCACCCATCTTTTGCCGTGCGAACTTCTTTTCTTCCTAGGTTAACCATCGGTTCGATCGCGATCACCAAACCTTCCTTTAGTTTGGGGCCTCGTCCTCTTTTACCATAATTAGGTACCTCTGGAGCTTCGTGCAGGTCCCTGCCAATTCCATGCCCTACGAGTTCTCGCACAATGCTATAATTGTGCATTCGCTCCACATAGTTTTGGATAGAAAACCCAATATCTCCCAAGCGATTGCCCGCCACTGCATTCCGTATTCCTTTATACAATGAGGTATTCGTCACTCGGCACAACTCCATTACATCCTCCGCTACGTCTCCCAAAGGAAAGGTATAAGCAGAATCACCATGAAAATCATTCATTAGGACTCCACAATCTACCGAAACAATATCTCCATCCTTAAAGACTAACTCCTCTGTAGCAATCCCATGTACAACGCCCTCATTCACAGAAACGCAAAGCGTTGAAGGAAAACCACGATATCCTTTGAAAGCAGGAACAGCTCCATTGTCACGAATCACCTGCTCTGCCAAAGCATCAATCGTTGCTGCTGATATTCCCGGCTTGATCACCTTAGCGACTTCCGTCAAGGCCTTGCAAACCAACAGACAGCTCTCCCTAATTTTTTCAATCTCTTCCTGAGTCTTATAGAAAATCATTGGCAAATGAAGATGGAAAACATTTATAATACTGAATGGAGCAAACTAAATTCCCTTCTCTCTCTACACTTTTCTATTCCTCCTCTATTTAGCGTTGCTCCATTCAGCGGTGCAGGTCAAACCTGCCCTATATAGATCCCTGAATCCAGGGAAAATCTTACATATTCGCGCCGATTCCTTGCATTCTACTTCTACCTTGCAAACGCCCGGATTTAACTAATCCATCATATCTGCGCATCAACAAGTGGCTCTCGATTTGTTGTAGGGTATCCAAAACTACCCCAACGATAATCAAAAGAGAAGTACCACCGAAAAACGCGGCAAAAGCTGCATTCACATTGAACATCGCTGTCACAACCGCAGGCAAGATGGCGATAAGACCTAAGAAGATAGAACCTGGTAAGGTAATTCTTGTTGTCACTGCATCGATGAAATCAGCAGTAGCTTTACCTGGTTTGATACCCGGAATGAAAGCATTCTGACGCTTCAAGTACTCTGCATACTGCTGAGGATTTACCATCAGGGCAGTGTATACATAAGTAAACACTACTACCAATACAAAGTATATAATGTTGTATGGTCCAGAGGTAAAGTCATTTAATGACCTCAACAGTCCACTTGATTGCACATCACTTCCGCTACCCGCAAAGAACTGAGCGATAACCGCTGGCAAGAACATCAAAGCTTGCGCAAAGATGATCGGCATTACACCAGAAGCATTTACTTTTACTGGGATATAATCTCTAGCCCCTGAAACAGGCATGCTTGAAGATCCTCGACCCACCATCCGTTTAGCAAACTGGATCGGAATTCGACGAACCCCGGTAACGATAAGCACCGTAGCTAAAGTCACCATAAATAGAGCCGCCAATTCAATTACGAACATTAGCAATCCGCCGCCGGCCAATTGAGCCTGCAATTCGAAAGCCAAGGCACGAGGAAGGGTGGCAACAATACCAATGGTAATCAACAAGGATATACCGTTTCCGATACCTCTATCCGTAATACGTTCACCCAACCACATGGAGAAAACGGTACCGGAAGAGAGCGTAATGATATTAGAGAACCAGAAGATCGCCTCCGGAACAGAAGGATCAATCGCACCCATACTCTTGATATAGGTCAAATAACCTCCTCCTTGTACCAGGGTAATGGCTACGGTCAATAATCGCGTAATCTGATTAAGTTTTTTACGACCAGACTCTCCCTCTCTTTGCTGCAACTTCTGGAAATATGGTAGAGCAAACCCTAACAACTGAACAATGATCGAAGCCGTGATATAAGGCATAATACCTAGGGCTAAGATAGAGGCATTGTTAAAAGCTCCCCCCGTAAACATATTGATCAGACCTAAAAGATCATTTGGATTAGCGTTATTGGCTATCGCGTCCTTTAAGGCCGCGGGATCAACTCCTGGTAGCACAATAAAAGTTCCGAAACGGAAAACCAACAAGATACCTAAAGTGAATAAAATGCGGTTTCTCAGTTCCTGAATCTTCCAAATATTCTTTAGTGTGTCGAAAAACTTTTTCATCAGTTAAAATTATACGAGGTTAACAGATCCTCCACACGCCTCAATCGCCTTCTGAGCACTAGCAGAAATAGCATGTGCACTCACTGCAAGTTTGGCACTCAATTCGCCAGACCCTAGAATCTTTACTTTGTCATTTTTACGTACGATACCAGCAGAGATCAAGGCCTCTAAATCGACGGTATCTAATTTGTATTTATCAGCGATTTCCTGTAATCGTTCCACATTGATGGGAACGTAAGCTACACGATTCGGATTCTTAAATCCTCGCTTAGGCAAACGCATTTGGATGGGCATTTGACCACCCTCGAAATTACGCTTAGACTTCCAGCCAGATCGAGATTTTGCTCCTTTGTGTCCACGTGTCGAAGTACCGCCTTTTCCGGAACCTTGACCCCGGGCGATTCTCTTGCGACTCTTGACTGATCCTGCAGCAGGCTTTAAATTATGTAATTCCATTTTCTTTCTATTATTTGAGTGAATGGACGACTAAGCAGCGTACTTATAGAAGTATTCTGTTCTGGCCGACTAAACACTTCCTTTTAAACTTCTTCCACTTTTACCAAGTGGCTAATCTTAGCTACCATACCCGCAATCTGCGGATTCACCTCTTTTACCACACTGTGATTGATACGCTTAAGACCTAGGGCTTTTATTGTATCTTTTTGGCGTTGTGGTCGCTTGATGAGGCTCTTGACTTGAGTAATTTTGATCTTGCCCATTATAGAAGCTTTAAATCACATAAAGTTACAGCAAATAAAAGCATCTGCCTTACTTTACAATGATATTAACATTTTTAACCTTCGAACAGTTTCTCCAGAGAGATATTACGTTGACGCGCGATTTCTACTGGGCTTCTGAGCTTCGATAAAGCATCAATGGTTGCCTTCACCACGTTGTGTGGATTAGAAGAACCTTGCGCTTTAGCCAAAACGTTTTGCACACCTGCAATTTCAAGCACATTACGCATCGCACCACCTGCAATTACCCCTGTACCAGGAGCAGCTGGCTTGATCAAAACCTTACCAGCTCCGTATTTTCCTCTTTGCTCATGCGGGATAGTGCCATTCAATAATGGAACTTTGATTAAGTTCTTTTTGGCATCATCCACTGCCTTAGCAATAGATTCAGATACATCACGGGCTTTACCCAAGCCGTGTCCTACTGTACCTTTTCCATCACCCACTACCACAATCGCAGCAAAACTAAAAGTACGTCCCCCTTTGGTAACCTTGGCCACACGGTTCAGGTTAACCAATTTTTCCTTCAACTCAGTTTCGGCAGCTTTTACCCGATCGCGGCTCTTTCCTTTGTTGTTTGAATTTCTCTTTGCCATGCTATTTTGCGATTAGAGATTTTTTAAAATTTAAGCCCACCTTCACGGGCACCGTCAGCCAAAGCTTTCACTCGGCCATGATAAAGATAACCACCTCGATCAAATAGAACATCAGAGATACCTTTGCTTTGTGCTTTGGCAGCTAGTGCTAGTCCCACTTTCTTAGCGATCTCAGATTTATTTCCAGTACGCTCCAAGTCTTTATCTCTAGAAGAAACTGCTACCAGGGTCACTCCATTGATATCATCAATGACCTGGCAGTAGATGTCTTTATTAGATCTAAATACACTTACGCGTGGTTTATTAGCTGTTCCTCTTAGTTTCTTGCGGATCCGTTGGCGGATCGTTTGTCTTCTCTTTGCCTTAGAAAACTTCATAATACTTTCTTTTATACCTTAGTGTAAGGCCTGTTTCATCCAAACCCAAGGTCCATCTAAAAAACAGAATATAAAGCAGTGCGGCATCGCACCGATCCTTACATTAACCCGCAGTTTTACCTGCTTTACGTCGAATCTCTTCACCTAAGAAGCGGATACCTTTACCTTTGTAAGGCTCTGGTTTACGGAAGGATCTAATCTTTGCTGCTACTTGCCCGATTAATTGCTTATCGTGGCTTTCCAACAGGATCATTGGGTTTTTACCCTTCTCCATCTTACCTTCTACCTTCACTTCGTTCGGTACCACAAAGTAGATGGGGTGAGAAAACCCTAAAGTCAACTCCAGCAATTGGCCGGTATTAGCTACTCTGTAACCTACCCCGATCACTTCAAGCTGGATCTTATATCCTTCTGAAACTCCGGTAACCATATTATTGATCAACGAACGGTATAGACCGTGCATTGAGCGGTGTCTTTTTGACTCAGTTGGACGTTTAAGGGTAAGCGTTCCGTCTTCGATCTCAAGGACCAGATCAGGATCAACTTGTTGCGTCAACTCTCCTTTAGGGCCTTTAACCGTAACCAAATTCCCCTTGCTAACGTCAATATTAACACCAGCGGGAACGGTAATGGGTGCTTTTCCTATCCTTGACATTGTCGATTAGTTTTTGATCTGAACAATAAGATTAATACACGTAACATAGTACCTCGCCACCCACATTGGCTGCTTTCGCTTGTTTACCGGTCATTACTCCTCTAGAAGTAGACACGATAGCGATACCCAAACCATTGATAATACGAGGAAGTTCACCAGCTCTGGAATACTTACGCAAACCAGGCTTACTGATACGGCCTAACTGACGAATAACGGGTTTGCGGGTAATTGGATCGTATTTCAAGGCAATCTTGATGAGACCTTGCTTACCTTGGCCAACTCCGTCTTCGAATTTATATCTTAGGATATAACCTTGATCAAAAAGGATCTCGGTCAATCGCTTTTTTAATTTAGATGCAGGAATTTCTACAATTCTGTGACCCGCTTGTTGAGCATTTCTAATGCGAGTCAAAAAATCTGCAATAGGATCTGTTACTGCCATTATTTCAAATTTCGCTAATGGGTTTTCCTAAGAAGCTTTCGGAACCTTATTAGCTATGATGAATAGGAGAAAAAGAAAATTTGAAAAGGAACGATCGTTTAAAGTTCCTTCTTGGCTTACCAACTTGCTTTGGTGACACCAGGGATCTTGCCTTCAAGGGCCATCTGACGGAACTTGACACGACAGATCCCGAACTGACGCATATAACCTTTAGGTCTTCCTGTCAATTTACAGCGGTTGTGCAATCTGACTTTTGAACCATTGCGAGGAAGTTTATCCAATTCCTCCCACTTGCCTTCGGCTTTCAATCTTGCACGCAATTCTGCATATTTTGCAACCATTGCAGCTCTTTTTCTCTCACGAGCTTTCATTGATTCTTTAGCCATACTCTAATTATTTTTAAATGGTATTCCTAATTCTGCTAATAATTCCACTTCTTCATTAGCAGATACTAACTGTAATCCTGCTGGTCCAATCAAAATACCAACGATAATAAATGCCATGATTAAAGGTTGACGTAACCATAAGGCAATTCCTCCTACAGCGGTTGCAATGGCT
>JAHQWA010000526.1 GCA_019634045.1 Saprospiraceae bacterium | reverse complement strand
GCTCAAGCCCGACGGGCAAATAAACCTCATTTCAAAGGACCTTAAATACCCCAATGGGATAGCCCTTTCTAAGGATGAGAAAAAGTTGTACGTAGCCAACTCTGGGAAGGAACGTCTGTATTGGATGGTCTTTGAACTAAACGAAGAGGGACTAGCCGAACGCCAAAACATATTTTACGATGTCAGTGAATATAAGGGAAAAGACAAAGGCGCTCCAGATGGGCTGAAAGTCAATCAGCAAGGGATCATCTTTGCCACTGGGCCGGAGGGAGTCTGGATCTTCAATGAAGAGGCGACGATCCTGGCACGCATTTACACCGGCCAAAAAACTTCCAACTGTGCGCTTTCTAGCGATGAGAAACAATTGTTTATGACGGCCGATGATTTCGTGCTACGCATTCCTTTGCTATAGCAACGCTAAATCCGTTTTACTCAACCAACCTATTGTATTTCTTCAGAACCTTGATTAATAGATCGTGCGGAATCCCATACACCTTATTGCCATTATTGCCTTCCATCGTTTCCGCCGCCACCATGGCATTGATGATGGCTTCTTCAACCGCATGGGTAGTAGCCTCGAATAAAGGGGTAATCCGATCATTAGGCAAAGCAGTAACATTGACCTTTTCATCCCGATTAAAGGCATTTTCATTGGCCGTAGAAAAAGCTAGAAAAATATCACCAGAGCCATTGCTACCATGCCCTCCTACCCTAGCGATGCCCAAAGGTACACGCTGTGCGATTCTTTTCAATTGGTGAGGTAACAAAGGAGCATCCGTGGCCACAATTACAATAATGGAGCCATCTCCCTCCTGCCGGCGAGACTGTGGTGGGCCATTAAAAACAGTACTAAAAGTGTCAATCAAGGCTTGCCCAACAGGTACTCCACCTATCAATAAGTTCCTTCTAGAACCAAAATTAGATTGTACGAGTACCCCCAATGTATAGTCTTCTCCATTCACCTTCACCAATCTGGAAGAAGTCCCAATCCCTCCTTTAAATCCTAAGCACATCATTCCCGTACCACCGCCTACATTTCCCTCCGCGACCTTACCGCCCTTGGCCGCTGCAATCGCCTTTAAGACGTGCTCTTCTTTGACATGAAAACCATAGATATCGTTCAGGAAGCCATCATAGGTTTCCGCCACCAAGGGGTAGGTATACCACCAATCCTCTCCTCGATACCAATCTGTATCTACAAACCACTTCAAGACCGCATCCCGCGTAACCCCAACACTATTTGTATTGGTTATCATAATGGGCGTCTCCAAAAAACCAGATTCGGTCACCCATGTCGTGCCCGTCATCTCTCCATTACCATTTAAGCTATACCAATTGGCATAGACGGGATTAAATCTTTTGCCGCGGGGAAAGATCGCTGTCACCCCAGTCCGGATCGGCCCTTTGCCCACCACGTTTTTACCGCTACCAGAGATCAAGGTACAATGTCCGACCTCGACACCTTTCACATCCGTAATGGCGTTGAGGGTTCCGGGTGTTCCTCGAAAAGGAACGCCTAAATCTCTAGCGCGAGGCTTTTGCGCCGTGCAGGATAGATAAAATAGGCTAATCAAACTAAGGGCAAGAATTCGTTTCATGGCAAAGCTAGATTTGTTGAAGATGAGCACAAAAAATGTGCTGCTTTATGCACTTACCAAGGTAATGGAAATTGGCGATTTTTTGCCCTTCCTATTCAATACAATAGCCTGATGCTTCAAGTCTAGAACCGCTATTTTTTAGCGGGCTGAGCCAATTGATATTCCTTGTCGTATAACCCTAATTGCCGAGCCCTCCAGACTGCGCCTTCTAAAAATACTGGATGAGGGAGACTTACATCCCATTTACCAAGCTTCCGTAGCAGTCTTTCCGTTACATCCAGATGTTTGAGAGACAAGTTATTTTGTTCCGAAATATCATTGGATAGATCAAACAATAAGGGTAGGCGATCAGGTAGGCGAACGAGTTTCCAATTGCCTTCCCGAATAGCTGCGCTGATTGTAAAGCGCCATTGTAAATGCGCATGAGGCTTGTCATCAATTTCTTCGGTGAGGTAAGGAATTAAATTGACTCCATCAAAATCAGCTTGATTCAATTTTCCACCAGCTAAGGCTACCATGGTGGGAGTGAGGTCAAGGGCTGTCACTGGGTGAGTGTAGGTCGTATTCCTTTTCAAAACCTTGGGCCAACTCATAATAAAGGGGACATGAATACCTCCTTCCAGAAGTATGCCCTTTTGTCCATTATAAGGGGCATTTATCGAAGCATTACTGTTGACCGGGCCTCCATTGTCGCTGATGAAGACGACCAGCGTATTTTCTCGTAGGCTATTTTCTTCCAAAGCATCCAATATACGTCCTACATTTACATCTAGTCGATGCACCATGGCAGCATAAGTTCTCCGCTTTTGGTCTTTGATGTATGAAAAGAGAGCAAGGTCCTCCTTTGTGGCCTGCATTGGCGTATGCGGAGCATTGAAGGCTGCGTACAAAAAGAAGGGGTCCGATTTGTGCCGATTAATAAACTTTACACTTTCTGTACCTACATCATCCGTGATGTAAGTGAGTGGGCCAGGCTCCGCATAATTACATTCAATCGGACATTTATACCCCTTGCCATCCGCTAGCGCCGTAAAGTAGTCATGACCACCACCTGTGTACCCCCAGAATTCATCAAATCCTCGCTGGAGCGGATGAAAGTGCGCTTCCTTGCCCAAATGCCATTTGCCGATCAGGCCATTGGTGTAATTGAGCGGCTTTAATAGATCAGCTACCGTCTTTTCGGTTAAAGGTAAACCCAGATAGGCTGGATCAAACCCTTTTTGATTACCTCCCAAGTTATTGTCGTGTCCAAATTTGACCTGGTTAATACCAGTCATCAGGCCGGCTCTGGATGGACTGCAAACGGGGGAAGAAACATACCCCTCTGTACAATTCACACCCGAACGAGCCAGACGATCAATATTAGGGGTTGGGATTTGTTGGCTTCCGTTTAAACTCAGATCCGCAAACCCCAAATCATCCGCTACGATTAGTACAAAGTTGGGTTTATCGGGTAGACTTTCTTCTTGACTGTATCCACTCAGCAGAAAACCTAAAGCCAAACCTAAGGTGATTATTCTCCTCATTATTAATGATAATTGGGTAACGCTCCAAATGTAAGCGATCTATCCTCAATAAAGGTCAAATTTCAACCGATTGAGGGTCTCTAATTCAGGATTGCAAGTAAAAAATTAGGTTCCGTTAAGAATTTATGTAGTCAACTACATATTTTATTTATATTTGCGTAGTCAACTACATAAATAGCGTATGAAGCCAGATTTTGTAGCAGAACTCGAGTACCTCGGCCTCTCCGTGCGGCTGAAACGAATCAGTGAAACCATGGTCCATGGCGGCCGGAATCTTTATCGTCAATTAGGCTTAGATATAGAACCCAATTGGTATCTCCTTCTCTTGCTGTTAAAGGAACACAAACAGCTATCCATCACAGAAATGGCCGAATACTTACGCTTTTCTCATCCTTCCATCATTGGGATGGTAAAAAAGATGAAGTCTCGGGGTTACCTGGAAAGCTCCACCGACAAAAAAGACTCCCGGAGGCAACTGGTAGAATTATCGGCCAAAGCTAAAGCGGAACTCCCCCGCCTCGAACGCATCTGGGAAGCTGGAGAAAGGGGGGTCCGTAAACTGTTCGATGTGGATGATGATTTTCTGGATAAGTTGGCACGTCTGGAGCAGCAATATGTCCAGTTTGATTTCATGGAAAGAACCTTAAAAGAGTTAGAAAATGAACAATAATAGCCTCGATCTCAATCAACAGGAGTTTGCACAATTATTAGCTCAAAGTGCTCAGTTGGTTTTGGAGCAGTTCGAGCAACTCACTTCTGCTAAAGCTTACCATTACCATCCGCAGCAGGAAGTAGCCGCTTGGTTTGATGAAGCCCTACCCCTGGAAGGCATGGATACTGAAGCCCTCCTAGCCGAGGTGCGCAAAAAAGTGATGCATACTGCCACCGGTAATTTGGGGCCCAATATGTATGCCTATGTGATGGCGGGCGGGACCCAAGTCTCCATCGTAGCAGAGCAATTGGCGGCAACTATTAATCAAAACGTGACCAAGTGGCATTTGGCGCCTGCAATTAGTGAGATTGAAAAAAGGGTCATTCAGTGGAGTGCCGAGATGATGGGGTTAGAAGATATGACAGGCGGGGTAATGGTGAGTGGAGGAAGCGCGGCCAATTTGACTGGTTTGACCGTAGCCAGAAATATAGCCTTTGAAAAATTTGGCGTGAGGAAAAAGGGCTTGTTTGGATTGCCC
Source organism: Saprospiraceae bacterium (assembly GCA_019634045.1). Lineage (GTDB taxonomy): Bacteria > Bacteroidota > Bacteroidia > Chitinophagales > Saprospiraceae > DT-111. The sequence continues at coordinate 9,363 of JAHQWA010000526.1, read as the reverse complement.
CCCTTCACCGTGTACGCCGCTCAGGAGGTCCATGGTTGTGTGGACAAAAGCCTAGACCTCTTGGGGATCGGGACGGATCAACTGCGTAAGATTAGAACTTTGCCTGATTTCACCATCGATTTGCAGGCCTTGGAAGAACAGATTATCGTCGACCAGGCCAATGGCTTTCATCCATTTTGTGTTATTGGTAATGCCGGGACCGTCAATACTGGAGCAATTGATGATCTAGATGCCTTAGCCGCTATAGCCAAAAAGTATGAGATGTGGTTCCACATTGATGGGGCCTATGGTGGGCTAGCGGCTTCCTTAGGCAGCCTGCAAGCCGAATACAAAGGGCTTTCCAAAGCTGACTCTATCGCCATAGATTTCCACAAATGGCTGTATCAACCCTTTGAGGCGGGCTGCACCTTAGTCAAGAACTGGGATACCCTCCGTCGCACTTACTTCAAAAAAGCAGATTATCTAGATACGGCCTTAGAAGAGGATCGGGGGCGTTTGGAGTTTAACGAACATACTTTCCAATTGTCTCGAAATGCCAAAGCACTCAAAGTATGGATGAGTATGAAGGCCTATGGCATCCGCCGGATTAAGGATATGATCCAAAAGGACATTGATCTCGCCCATTATCTCGCCGACCAAGTGGAACAAGTGTCTGATTTCGAACTGAAGTCTCGCTCTGAGCTGGCAGTGACCTGCTTCCGTTACACAGGTAATTTCGACAGGGAGGCTGAGATCATAGACATCAATGCCAGGCTAATTGCTGCTCTGGAAAAGGATGGCCGTGTTTTTATTACGGGGACACGTTTGAATGACGAATTTGTGCTACGGGCCTGCCTAACCAATCACCGAAAGCAAAAGGAGAGTATTGACTATTTACTGAATGTTATCCGTGAAACCGCCAAAACCTTGCAGCATGAACCTCAACCTAGCTATTAGGCGAGCTACAGGCGAGGATGCAGATCAGCTTTGGGAGATCATTAGACAGGTCATAGCTCGAGGAGACACCTACGTATTCTCACCAGATTCTAGTCGAGAAAAGATGTTAAGCTATTGGCTGCACCCTGATGCCCATACTTATGTCGCCACAATGGATGAGGCCATTGTGGGTACCTTCATTATCAAAGATAACTTCCCAGATTTAGGCTCCCATGTTGCCAATGCTGGTTACATGACTTCACCACAGGTAACCGGCCAAGGAATCGGAACGGCTATGGGTAAATACTCCTTGGAGGAGGCTAGACGATTAGGTTATAGAGCCATGCAATTCAACATCGTTGTTTCCACTAATGTGCAGGCAGTACGTCTATGGAAAAAGCTTGGCTTCGAAATAAGAGGCGAGATTCCAGCAGCTTTTCAACATGCAAAAGAGGGATTCGTCAGCAGTTACATCATGTGGCGAAGCTTGAGGGAAGGATAGGCTGTTGGGAACGCTCACTCTCTAAAATGTGTTGAGGAAGTACCAAAACCATTGGAAGCATCATGACCTCACTTTATCAGTTTCGCTATTCTACCCAGCAAGACCTAGCGCTCCTGCTACCACTTACTTTGGCGCTTAGCGATGCCCTAGGAGAATGGGGTAGTCCGTCTGAAAATTCTGATGGAAATGAAGATCAGCTGACAGCCATGGATCACCTGGAGTTTAATGCGACCTGCCCCTTCTATCGCTACTATCTTTGCGCTAAGGACAATGAGTTAGTTGGCTTCGTGTGGTTTGGACAATCCGATAACGATCGATCAGAAGGTTTTGTGGACGGGCTTTATGTCAAGCCAGATCATCGGCATCGAGGTATCGCTGCTATGCTCATGAAGGAAGCCTTATCATGGATCAGAAACGTAGATTGTCATTCCGTCATCTTACTCGTCAACCCCCAAAACAGCTCAGCTATTCGACTGTATGAGAAGATAGGCTTCACTAGGAAGAACGGCTTGGCGGACACCTACGCCATAAGGTTTACCTAGGGAACGCATGAGTTAAACACAACAATTCAATGGAACGGCATAAAATTTGACCACTGATAGTATCACTTGATCCTATCAGTGGTCAAGAAGAAGCATCAGATCATTCCGGATCTAATACTGTACATCATATTGCATCTCAAACTGGGCAGGAATGTCCTGTTTGTTTTCACCCAAATTTTGACGCAAGTCGATTTCAATTCCTCTAGCAATCGTTGAGATTGGTACATCATTGGCTGTCCCTTCAAAGGGGTTTTCTCCCGTTCGCCCGATCCGTTCCATCGTATGGAAGGTCCAGGCTACCGCGGCATAAAAGGGAATGGATAGCCAGATAAATAAGTCTCCAACTACTGGATAAGTAGCCACCAGATCCTCCCCTATTTCCGCAAACTGAGGTACAATAGCCATGGGCAATAAGAGAACAAAAATCCACATGAAGTAATGATTCAAGGACGCGAAGTGCCGAGGATATGGGAAGTTCTTGATCCTTTCACTTTTCCCTTGTAGCGTGAACAACTCTTCCATCACCCCCTCTAATTGCAGAAAAGAAAATTCCCAAATCAGGCCTTTATCCTTCAATCGCTTAAGGTGGTAGGATTGCTGATAAAGAAGTGCCGTCTGTTTATTGTTCCTGCTCATAACCGTCGCCAATTCATCAGCAGACAGGTACGGTTTCAGGTCCTCTTCCATATTCGAACTACGTTCTGGTGGTTTAAAATTCCATTCCTGGTTGGTTCTTTCGTCAATGGCCGTTTCCCAGGGTTTGGGCATGCGCATAGCGTGCCGCAAGGCAGTCATCCAGGCAATGTGCCGATAGGTTAGCGTCTTTACTTCATGGTCCAATTCTTCCTGACTGAGCGGTACGCTTGCCTTTTCATTGGTGACCATGACTTGCAAAAACATCCCAAAGGTCCGGGAAGTATTGACTACCCCGCCCCAGATCTTCCGCGCTTCCCAGATTCGGCCATAGGCAGAGTTGTTTTGAAAACCGATGACAAAAGCTACAGCGGTACCAATCAAAGCCAGGGGCGTCCAAGGGATCCTCAACCAAGAGAGATCGGCAAAATAATAAGCAGCAACCCAGGCAATGCCCAAGCCCAGAAATAGGAAGGTCTCATATCTGGTCCACATAGCCATATCTATGGCTCTAAATTTTCTTTTGGTATACATACAATAGTGTTTTAGGCAGCGATGGCGATTCCTTCGCCTATTTATCGTTTCAAGTCTACTAAAATATCTAGAATCCAGAGCTATATCCACCGAGCTTTATTGATCTATACCCATAAAATATCCGTTTTGCTTGTTTTAGCCATTTCCACACTAAGCCTAGCACAGTTTAGCTTATAAAAAATCGGTACATTAGGAGCATGAGAAGACTTTGTTTACCGCTTGGACCCTTACTCTACCTCTGGGTACTGGCTCATCCTGTCCAAGCTCAGGAGTCATTCATCTGTCAAGGAGATTTCTACTTAGCACTCACCGATGGAGCTGTCTTTACTACGGTTTATGAGATAGGTATTGACTCGGACTCTGGCACGGTCGACTTTCAACCACTAAATACTGCAACAACCGGCAAAGACCTCAATGCTATGGGCTTCCGGTCTGTCGATAACTTTATCTACGGCGTTGATGCGGGCAGCCTAGATGTGTACCGAGTCGGGAAAGACGGCATAGCACAGACGGTCAGTGAGCTAGCTTCTGATCCTTACCTGCAATATGTTGCTGGAGACATCACACCAGATGGACGCTTCCTAATCGTTATTGGAACCAGCTCCTTTCAAGATGAGGTGATTGGTTTTATAGATCTAGATTCTCCCACTTATGAGTATACCGAAATATGGTTGGAAGGGCCAGAGGTGCGCTCCGCAGACATCGCTTTTGACCCGATTGATGGAACTCTATATGGCTTCGACGGTATTCATCATCGACTGGTCACGTATGATATACATACGGGAGTTGTCGAGGCCGATTTCCCTCCAACGGATCAAGCGCTATTGATGGGGGGATTGTTCTTTGACGCCTTTGGAAAGCTTTTCGGATACGGGCTAGTCCCAGGTGAAAATGTACAACAGGCTTTCTACAGTATCGATAAAGAGACCGGCAGTGTAACGCTAGAAACGATGGGCCCTCCCGCCTCGCGCAATGATGGCTGCTCCTGCCCGTACACCCTTGGTCTAGAGCTTTCCGTAGAAACCATTGAAGCCATCCCCTGTACCACCATTCCAATCAAATTCGAAATAGCCAATACGACAGGCATCACGCAGAACAATCTCAAACTGGAGCAGGTTTTCCCCGAAAGTTTCATTATCAAGAACATCGACAGCCCCTTAGAAGGCGTACTGACCGGCGGCGGCCCTAGTTCCAACTTTTTCACCCTCGAAGGGCTTAGTATTCCAATCGGTCTTCATGAACTCACCGTATCCGTCGAATTAACTGCAGAAGCTAGCGGAGCCTACTCCTTCCAAGCAGAATTATCTGGCTTACCGGGAACCTTAGGTTATGTATTATTATCAGACAATCCAAAGACACTGGTCAAAATGGACTCCACTGTCATTAAGGTAGGAGAACTCGTGCTGGATTACAGTAGGATTAGCACTCAAATCTGCTCTCCTGAAGGCCTAGCGTTAGATCCCGGCGTGCCCGGAGCTGACTACTTATGGAGTGACGGATCAACCGAACCAACCTTCCAGGTAACAAGCGCTGGAAATTATGCGGTCACCATCAGTACAGCTTGCGAAACCATCGAAACCAATATCCAAGTAGATGGCGTTGGTTTTGAAGTTGATCTTGGTCCCGATCAGCAGATCGAATTAGGTGACCCAGTAAATATTCAAGCCACGGTGAGTCCCTCGCCTGATGGCAGTAGCTTCACCTGGTCAAGTTCAGTGGGAGGAGTGAGTTGCACGAGTTGTACGGAAATCACCGAAGTCCCAAGCACTGATACTTGGTATTATCTGACCGTCACTGATCCCGAGGGTTGTGCGACTAAGGATTCTGTGTGGGTACAAGTCCTCAATGACCGTGAAGTTTTTATTCCTACTGCCTTTAGTCCCAATGGTGATGGGGTCAATGACCAGTTTTTCATTTATAGCAAACGACCGGCAGAGGTGGTTTCTCTACAGATTTTTGACCGTTGGGGAAATCTACTTTTCCAGCGTAAGAATACGGATACTAACGATCCCTTTCAAGGTTGGGATGGCCGCTCACAGGGGCGTCCATTAAACGATGGTGTATTCTTTTACCTAGCTAGGCTTCGTTTTCTAGACGAGCAGGTGCTTGATTATAAAGGAGAGTTGGTTTTGTTGCATTGATCCCCCTAGGTGTATGCTTACACTAGTGGTCAGCACTGTTTTGAAGGCATTAACTTTTTGAAAATTCTTTTTAATGATTTTTTAACAAACATTTTCAACAACCTAATAATCAAATAAATATAAAATTTAGTACCTAAATTTATAATTCTAGACTGCCATCAAAAACGTCTTGCCTTAGCAGTAACTTGACAATCTATCCCTTTCTCCCTTATTTTTACTTTGTACTCAGTCATCTACCCATAATAAACAAGCTCAATATGCACGCTTACCTGTTAACTGCCGCAAGATGTTCGCGATATCGTAGGCCTCTTATCATTACCACCCCGTAAGTGCTACGATCGGATTAAGCCCGCTTCAACTTCTTCGGTTTAATTCCATTTCCTCATCCACCATGTAAGGCTGGTGTCTCTTGGCACCGCAAAACTCAGCCTAGAGGCTGTCCTTTTGCACGGATCACCTGATCCCATACCGTTGTTTTCCGAACTTCCTACCCGTACATAAGACTATTTGCACTCTATCTACCCAAAAGTAGACTACACCCTAACTGATTCCTGCTGTTATTCCGTACTCAAACACCCATTTAACACAAAGACGCTTAAGACCCACTCATGTATAAACTCAGGCTACTCCTCGTCCTGTTGCTGTTGCTTAGTTGCCAGCAATTGACACGAGCCCAAAAAGAACCTTCTTCAGAGGATAAACTAAACGCTCCTCAGCTATTCCTAGAAAACACACCATTTCAGAAAGCTGAGAAGTTGCGCAAGAGCGGTAAGGTCATTGCCGCTCGCCCATACTATCAGAAAATCATAACGGCTTCGGCCGCCTTAAAACAATGGGAATCCTACGCCTTATACAGTGCCTATCTGGCCGAAAGCTACATTGGGAGCCCCAACTATCATGAAGGAATAGCTATTGCTATAGCGGGCATCAGGCGCCTATCCTACCTATCTACTCCTCAGCCTGAATTGGGCTTTAAGTTGTACAGTAGTTTAGCTAGGCTCCACCAATACTCGTTTGAATCACAAAAAAGTGTCCGAATTTGTGTGAAAGCACTCAGGTATTTACGTCAAACATCACAAACGGAGGCGCCCTTAGTATTCACCAAAGCCTATATACAACTGGGCATGTCCTATGCTGCCAATGCACAATGGGAACAAGCACTGCAATTCTATGAAAAGGCTGAGGCCATGTTGAAGCAGTTGTCCGTGACAGAAGCCAATCAATTACGTCCCAAGATCTATGCGAAGCTCGGGAGTTATTACGCTCATATGTGGGACTTCATCCCGGCAGCGCAATATCTCGAATACGCCTTAGAAGCAGCGATGCTTCATAAGGTGGCCAATTCTCCTGAGGTTTTTAACCTGTACCAGGATATTGCGACGGTATATCAGCGGCTTGATGAAAATGAAAAGGCAATCGCACACTTTGAAAAGGCGGCGTACCTAATCGAGACTTCTGGCTTGGAAAGCGATCAGTTGCGGTACACTCAGTTGCCAATGATCTACCTAGGAATAGCCAAAAGCCTTAGCCATTTGCATCAATTCGAGCAATCCATAGCCTATTGCCACAAAACCCAATCGATTATACGGAGCGGCCGAGTAGCCCCCTTTCTGCAGATTAGTATGCACCTCCAGATGGCTAGGACCTATATCGCCATGAATCGGTTCGAAAAAGCTAATATTTTGCTGAAACAGGCGAAAACCATGCATGCAAAGCAGCTGACGCCTTTGGGTTATCGTCCGCTTATGGATAAGCTTTCTCATCAAATTGACTTTGCGTTTGCACTCCTGTCCAAGGATCAAGAAGATTTCGAAAAGGCTAAGGTTCTATTCAATCAGGTGTATACCTCCATACAAGCGCAAGCTGAAAAGGATAAGATAGATCAACAGGAGCTAAGTACTTACGCTTTAACACATTTAGCCGAGATTCACATGGAACTAGGGCAGCAGGATTCCGCCTTCTACTATAATCATTTAGCTTTGATGGCTACCTCCCGAAATTTCGATGAGTCATCTCCAATGGCACTTCCCGCTGTTAGAGACTGTACCAACGACCCCCAAATATTTCAAGTGCTACAACAAAAGGCTGAGCTCTTCAAGCGGGCTGCCCTACTAACATCCGCCAAAGAAAGGAAATTGTCTTTATTAGAAAATGGCCTAAAAACTATTGCTCTCCTAGATGAAGTGTATGCAGAGAGCCTCAAGAAAGCTCACCTTTTGCGGGATGGACAAACCAAAACCCTCATCCATCAGAGTGAGGCACCCTTTCAAACCGGCATAGACTTAGCCGTGCAGCATTACGCAGTCAGTCAAGCACCTAGCTCCCTGGAGAAAGCTTTCTACTATGCTGAAAAGATGAAAGCCCAACAATTGTCTTTAAGCTGTTTAAAAAACGAAGCCATCAACCTTGGACAACTCAACCAAACAGTAAGACAAAAGGAACAGGCGCTTTTGGAAGCAATCATTAGGTTTGAAAAAATGATTGAGGAAGCGCGTCTTCAGCATGATACGGCCGAAGCGATTAGACTAGAACATGACCTTTTATTCTGCAAAAAGAAAGAATATGCGGCTTTTCAGCGAGACTTAGAAGAGCAGTTCCCCGAATATAGTGCGTCCAAATACTCCGTACTTCCGGAAGAGATTTCCAGCTTACAGGAAATGCTGGAGCCGGAAGAACTGCTAATCAATTATGTCTTTGTGGATAGCCAGCTATTTATCTTTACCTTAACTCGAGATCGATCCTCTAGACTGATTCAAACAGCTGTACATCATGCTCTAAATGATAAATTAGCCGACATTCATCAAATGTTAAAAGGCTCTAGCATGATGCGGCGGAAAAGCCGAGAAAGCTTTATTCTACTGGCACATGAGCTATACCTACAACTATTAGCCCCTATCCAGGATCAGTTGCAAGGTAGATCTAAATTAGTGATCATTGGTGATGGGATGACGAACTATCTTCCTTTCGAAGTCTTACTAGAAACGCCTAAGGTAGAAGCCTTTCACAAACTGGATTTTCTAATTAAATCCTATGAAATTTCCTATCACTACTCTGCCTCCCTCTTAGCGAAGGCGAGGCGGAAGCAGGTCAATCAAGAAAAAGGCATTTTTGCTTTTGCCCCTGTCTACAACGAGGTAGAAACAATAGCTGCCTCACCTGAAAATAAGCAACAAGAGCGCCAAGTCGGTGAGGCTCGAGGTGGACATATCCCTGAAGAATTAGTCCCGCTCCCAGAATCCCAACACGAGGTAGTCAACATCATTAAGATATTTGCAAGCCAAAACCAAGACCGTAATACACTTGCTTTGCGAAATACTGCAAATGAATCCATTTTAAAGAGGCACCTACTCGAGGACTACAAGTTCATCCATATCGCTGGTCATAGTTTTGCCAATCTCGTCAATCCCAATTTTTCGGGAATCGCTTGCTATGAAGATTATTTTGGCAAAGAGGATGGCGTACTGTATTCAGGTGAGATCTATCATCTCGATATCAAGGCCGATCTTGTAACCTTAAGCAGTTGTGAAAGTGGATACGGCAAGCTAGAAAGAAATGAAGGGATGCTAGGCTTAAATCATGCCTTCCTCAGCGCAGGAACCCCTAATGTTGTGTTTTCACTATGGAAGATATACGACAAGATCAGCGCTCAACTCATGGTTGATTTCTATGAAGAGGTTTTGGCAGATAAAAACTACACAGCAAGCCTTCGTGAAGCCAAACTAAGGCTATTAGATAATCCAGTCACGGCCGCCCCTCACTATTGGAGTCCTTACTTATTGATCGGACGATAAGTGCGCAAAGGGTACTAAAACAAATCATCCCGCGTTCCAGCAAACACCGAAACGCGGGATGATTTAATACTAAACTCAATCTAAGCTTAATTCACACGCTGACTTTCCTCCACTGCGCCTCCGTTAGGCTTCCTAGCTGCTTTCACCTTTTGATTCCCAAAATTGCGAGTGTAACTCAAGGTGAATGTGCGTTGTGAAAAATCAAATGTTCCTTCGTAAGTCAGTTGTTGCGCTTCGACATAAGAGCTTCCTTGCAGTTCGATGGAATTCAACATATCACTGACAGTAAACCGAAGAGTCCCCCT
>JAHQWA010000525.1 GCA_019634045.1 Saprospiraceae bacterium | reverse complement strand
TTGATAGTTGGTGTCACTGTACAGCGCCTTCCTTTTGTGGCCCGGAGGGAACTGTGCACCGATGGCTCGACTTGACTCGATTGCGTTCTGCAAATTCCAACTACAATCATTTCCCTTCAGTAGTTGAGCCCGGAGGGATTCCTTGCCTTTCGGGGCCTGTTCAAAATAGTCTGCTAGGCCCGAGGTATGGCTAAGGAGGTGTTTGAAGCTTATTTGCTGACTGTAATCCTTTCCTCGCCAAACATGCAGTTGGTCCAGCAAACTTGGATGAAGGTGCGGGGCTATGTAATCCTCCAGATTTAGGCGGCCCTCCGCTTGTAATTGTAGGAAAAGCGCCGTAATGAATAATTTCGTAGTACTCGCCACGAAGTAAGAGGCGTTTTGTTCAAAATCCCCTGCATTGAAATGCCATTCCTCTTCCTGATGAGAAAGACAAATGCTTAGATTTTGCAGCTTATTTTGCTGGAGCCAACGATTCGTAAGTTGGTGTAGTTTTTCCTTATTGTGTATCATGTGGCTGGTAATTTGAGAGGATGGCCAAAAAGCGATTGGATAAATTGTGATTATGCTGCTGCTATCGGGCCTACGGTATGGGCCTTCCTTCTGATCACAACACAAAGATGCAGCAAGACTGATGGGCAATCGTTCTAAATTATTATTTGGAACTTGTCGTTGATATTCCGCACTTTTTTCAAACTAGGAGCGAAAGAATGAGTAGGCTAGCGGTCAATAGATGGAAAAAAACAAAACATTCTTTAACTTCTGCCAGTTTTACTGATATCCAGATGTAGCAAAGCTGTGAATTTGCCTGTCTCAGCCTATGCATTCTGAATACGAATTATCAATATTAACTTAAAACTTGAAATCCAATTAAGATGTCAATTGAAGAGGTAATACAAAGACTTAAGGATGGAAACGCCCGCTTTGTGGCGGATCGAAAAGATGGAAAATTACAAGATAGTTCTCGCCGAGAGGCTTTGATTGCTGGGCAGGAGCCTTATGCAATCATTCTAAGCTGTGCGGATAGTCGAGTTGTTCCAGAATTGGCTTTTGACACTGGTTTGGGAGAGATCTTCGTGGTACGTGTGGCCGGCAATGTAGCAAACAGTTCTTCCATTGCTAGTATCGAGTATGCGGTAGCCCATATTGGGACGCCGGTAATTGTTGTTTTGGGACACCAGAGTTGCGGTGCAGTTACGGCAGCAGTATCAGGTGGAGACAATGGCTATAATTTGAACCACTTATTAATGCACATTACGCCAGCTATCTCTGCTTCTCCAGAGGGAGCAACGGTAAATGATGTCGTTAAGAAAAATGCGGAGCTGACTGCCGCTGAATTGGTACACCGCTCAGCTATCATCACCAAAGCAGTGGAATCTGGAAAGCTCAAGATCCTTCCTGCTTACTATAACCTAGATACAGGTGCTGTAGATTTTCTATAGCAATCTAATACAGGTCAAGGGCTGCTGCTTTAGCACTCCTTGACCTAATTCTTTATCTCTCCTACGATTGAGATTTGACCCAAGACCTGGGCGTCATTTCCATTTTCTTCTTAAAAAAGGTATTGAAAACAGTCTTTGAGTTGAAACCACTTTCATAGGCTATCGCCAGTAAAGTCAAGTGGGCGTTGACTGGGAGTAGTGCTTTTTCCTTAAAAGCGGCTAGCCTAAAGCCATTGATGTACTCATTAAAGTTTTGTTCTAGCCTTTCGTTGATCAACCAGGACAACTTATTGGGGTGAATGTCCAATTGGTCGGCGAGGCCTTTTAGACTAAGATCAGGATCGAGAAAGGATTTTTCTATCTCTAAAGTACTTGAGAGTCGTTCCAAATACAGTTCTATTTCTTGTGCACTTAACAGGTGACGCTGTTGTGCCTCGGGCTTCTCTTCCTCCAACTTTGGAATGGCAGCAGGTAGCCGGTTACTGGCAAAGTTGCGGGCTTTCAAATCTTGAAATCTAGGTTCCGAGTGTAAAGGCTTTAGGAAGGGATCATGTTGAAAATTGATCAATTGCCCTAATCGGCTATCAATACCTGCCTCCAAGGCATCTAGTGCGGCTTGGGTATGCCCTAAATACACTTGTAGATATAAATGCCAAGCAATCAGACTAGCCGAAGTCTCATGCTGGTTTTGGTTCGCCATCTTGGATTGAATCGCAGAAAGATCAATGGCAATATTCTCTGCTTTATGCATGAGCTTAAACAGCGCTCGGCAGTAGTCGGGGCGCTGAATCTGTGGGTGTACGCTTAAGAAATGGTCCAGCTTTGGGTAATCTCCTTTCAAGATAAAACAAGCAGCCTTGATCTCCAGTGACAAGGCGAATCCAGGATCAATTTGTAGGGCACCATCCATGGCATCCATGGCTTCATCGTACCTTCCAGATAGGTAATAAATATTCCCCTTAGTATAGTGATGGTTGGGGGAAAGCGGATTCAGGTTCAATATCTGCCTAGTATGTTGCATCGCCTCATCAAAAGCGCCAATCGCCGTATACAGTTCTGCTAGACCTTCTAAGGCATCAGTAAAGGAAGGGTTTAGCTCGATAGACTTGTCCAACTGCTGATGAGCGGCGCGAAAATCCCAGTTTCCCCAGAGACTGATGGTCGCCTGTGCAAAATAATTGAGATGACTGTCCTGTGTGATTTCCTGTCCTTTTTCTAAGAAGTATACAGCCTTGTCGATGCCCTCTTGGTAGGGCATAAAGGCCCAAGAAGCCAATATACCATAGCTTAGCCCTAGACCAAAATAGGGCAGGGCGAATGTAGGGTCGTTGTTCAAACTTTGTTCATAATAGACGGTGGCTAACTTGATGTCTTCTGCATTCCAGCGCAATTGGTGGAAGCGACCCTTTAGGTATAGATTATAGGCCGTTATATCTTGAGTAGGCGCCTGAATTAAGTGCTCTTGTAAATCAAAGTGGCCGAAGTTTTCCCGGATTTGGTCGGCAATGAGCAGACTAATTTCATCCTGTAGCTCAAAGATATCTTCCAGCTGACGATCAAACCTTTTGGACCACAACTGAAACCCGTCAGAGGTTCGAACCAGTTGTGCCATGATCCGCACTTTTGAGGCGGCCTTCCGCACACTCCCTTCCAATATCGTATTCACACCCAACTGCTTACCGATCTGTCTTACATCGATATTCTTGTTCTTAAAGGCAAATACGGAGGTTCGAGCAATCACCTTCATCGATTGGATTTTGGTCAATGCATTGATGATCTCTTCGGTAATTCCATCGCTAAAGTACTCGTTATCCGGGTCAGGACTGCGGTTCACAAAGGGGAGAACAGCAATAGATTTGGATTCGGGAGATATTGGGTTTGCGGTGCTCATGTTTTCATCTCAAATGAACAGACTTTGGGTAGCTAGTCGGTGGCTAAAATAAAAAAAATATCAACTAGTGGTAGGGTATCTTTCTCCAAGCCTGTTCCATCCATATACACACCAAAAACTTCTTCTCTGACAGCTTTTGTGGTCAGCGCTTTAGAAAGACTTTTAGTTAAAGAGGTGACTTAAAACACAAAAATTGTCAGAGAACTTAAAAACAATGTATATGGAAAAATTAGGCTTCTTGTTTTTAGTATTTGGCTGGCCGCTCCTGCTGCAAGCTCAGCACAAACACCTAGACTATCTGGGAGGCGGACATGACAATCAAGTCGTGGTTACGACCTCCTCCTCTGTCTCCAATGAGTCAACGGGTCATCGAACAGTGGATGGCTTTCCCATCCAAAATCCAGCGCAATTAAAAGCTGCTTCCCGCTTCCTGGCTCAAGCCACGATGGGCGCTGACTATGCCACCATCCAGATGACGGCAGCCATGGGGTACGAGGCCTGGTTGGATGAGCAGTTTCAATTGCCTCAAGTATCCATTATGGATGAGATGCTCATACATAACATCCTTTATGGGGACGAGGGAGAAACCATTGAGGAACCCATCTTTCATCAGTTCTTTCGTTCCGCCTGGATGACCAACCAGCTTAGCTCGCCGGATCTACTGCGACAGCGTATGGCTTTCAACCTAAGCCAAATCATGGTGATCAATGATAAATCTGATTTTTTTGAAGATGTAGGGCAAATCATTGGTACCTATTATGACATGTTGCAAACCAACGCTTTTGCCAACTACCAAACATTACTCACCGATGTGACCTTGAGTCCGGCCATGGGGTTTTTCCTTTCCCACTTCAATAATCCAAAGGAGAATTTAGAGGAGAATATTCATCCAGATGAAAACTATGCCAGGGAAATCATGCAATTGTTCAGTATTGGGCTCTGGGAGCTAAACCCCAATGGACTACGAAGACGGGATGAGCAAGGACAATTCATACCCACCTATAATAATGCGCATATCAAGGAGTTTGCGCAGGTCTTTACCGGACTTGGGGCAGGTCCCGCAAATGGTGTCTTTGGCGAGATTACCAATGAATTATTAGAAGATGTTACGCCGATCGTGATGACTCCCATGAAGATGTATCCGGATTTTCATGATACTAGCGAAAAACACCTATTGAACGGTGTGGTGCTCCCTGCCAACCAATCTGGCATGGACGATATCAACCAAACCATTGCACATCTATCTAATCACCCCAATACGGCTCCTTTTATCAGCAAATCCCTGATCAAACTTTTTACCACTTCAAATCCTAGTGCTACCTACGTGCAAGATGTTGGAGGTGCTTTTGATCCTGATTCGCCTAACAATTTCCAGGCAGTGCTGAAAGCCATCCTCCTACACCCGGAAGCGAGAAGCTGTAGCCCAACGCCGGGGTACACCTTCGGGAAATTGCGTGAGCCAGTGGTACGATTAATGAATTATTTAAAAGCCTTTCACCTATCCAGTAACACCAATGAAGATTATTTCACCCTGTTGGAGTGTTTTGCAGACAAGACGGGCCAATCGCCCTTGGAATCGCCCAGCGTATTTAATTTTTACCTACCAGATTATAGTCCTCCGGGACCAATTAACCAGAATTACTTAACGGCTCCAAGTTTCCAAATCCTGAATTCTACCAATGCTATTGGAATCGTCAATGATGTCGATCTGAGAACGATCCGTGGCGGGTATTTTGCCTCAGAATGTATAGGAGATGAGGAATTTGGAGAAGAAGAGCAGGAGGAGGGCGATGAAGAGGATGACGAGGAACAGGATGAAGCGGACGAAGAAGAAGACTATTACGAGGATGATCCTAGCTTCTATCAGATAGATTTTTCTGAAGTACTGCCCCTCGCTGCTGATCCCACCGAACTGATCAACTACTTAGATATACTGATTGCTAACGGCTTATTACAGGAGGATACCAAGCAAATTATCAACGGTGCTATTTCACAATTAGATAATCCGGAACAAAGATTGAAAATGGCGCTATATCTAATTTTGATTGCTCCTGACTACGCCATCCTCAAGTAATTTAACCCCATACTTCAACCCTTTTAAATCCTACTTATGAATGTTCAATTCGTAAAAAGAAGTCTCTCTTTCATTGTCCTTGCTTGCCTATTGATTAGTTGCGATGATGAAGTAAATCCTGGACAAGATTGCAACCCAAAACTTCATTCAGATACGACGCTTAAAATTCTCCCCTTAGGGGACTCGAGAGTTGAAGGAGGCAGCCCAGAATTTGAAAGCTATCGATATACCCTATGGAGAAATTTAATAGAAAACAGCTGGGATGTAGACTTCATCGGCTCAAGAAAAGAGGAAGCCGAACAGGCACCGGTACTTGGAACTTGTTTCGACAATGAGCACGAAGGCACCGGTGGCGCTACTACCGTAGATATACTCGAAACACTTACACAGGTCGGGGATAACTCAGGCGTGCCGGATATCGTTCTCCTGGGCATCGGTGGTAACGATTTGCTTGACGGTGGAGCCTCACCTGAAGCGACCATCGCCAATATTGAGAAGATCATAGATAAGTTACAGACCCAAAACCCGATGGTGGTCATTTTCCTGGAACAGATCGCTCCTGGGCGCTCCAATTTTATGACGCCTGCCAATACCGTAAAACTCAACACATTCAATGGCCTGATCCCGGAGGTCGTACAGCGTAAGTCCAATGATAACTCGATGGTGATTGCTGTGGATATGGCGGTAGAGTGGAAAGATGAGTATTTGGCTGATCCTGTTCACTACAATCTTTCTGGAGCCAAGTTGGTAGCGGATCGCTACTTCGCTGCTATCGAGTTGAATATCACGGAATAGGCTAGTGCCCCAGTTCCCTTTATGCTTTTAAAAATCAGAATAATATGTCGAAAGAACATAAATATAGTCGTAGATCCTTCCTCGGTACTGCTAGCTGTGCCGCGATCGGGAGTACCACTTTCTTTTCAACACTGTTTAATCTACAATCTATGAATGCTGCTTCCATGAGCAGCGATTGGTCAGGTGGTGGGGAAGATTATCGGGCGCTCGTTTGTATCATGCTAGGCGGAGGGAATGACTCCTTCAATATGGTAGTGCCCACTAGCAATGAGCATTACAATGAGTACCAAACGACCAGAAGTAATCAGGCCATCCCGCAAGCCAATCTGCTAAATTTGAGTCCTACTTCCTATAATGAAAAAGAGCTAGGCTTGCATCCTGCTATGCCAGAGTTGAAAACTTTGTTTGATGCAGGAAAACTGGCAGTGCTGTGCAATGTGGGTACCTTGGTGCAGCCCACTGCTAAGAGCGATTACAACAATAGTTACCGATTGCCATTTGCCCTATTCTCCCATGCAGACCAGGAAAAACAATGGCAAACCTCTGTCCCTCAAACCAATTCCCCTACGGGTTGGGGCGGGCGACTCGCCGACCTCGTTCAATCTGCTAATACTAACCAAAATATCTCCATGAACATTTCCCTGGCGGGGAAGAATTTGTTTCAATTGGGAGAACAATCTGCCGAATACAGCATCCTGCCTACGGGAACAGGCAGTATCGGTATTCGTGGATACAATGGTACGTCCACCTTCGACCAGATTCGCACCTCCGCAGTCAAGAGTTTGATGGAGAAACAGTACCAGGATATCTTTAAGCAAACCTATGCTAGTGTAGTGCAAGCCAGTCAAAATACGCACGAACTATTCTCCGCTGCTGTTGGTAATTCTACCCTCACTACTACCTTCTCTACTAATCCTCTTTCTCAGTCCCTGCAGATGGTGGCGCGCACGATGAAGGTACGCCAAGAATTAGGGGTAAAGCGCCAGACCTTTTTTGTCCGGATAGATGGTTTCGATAACCACGATGAATTGCTCAATAATCACGGTGCCTTAATGACGATGCTCAGCAAAGGAATGAGTGAGTTTCAAACGGCAATGGGGGAGCTAAACCTTGAGGATTGCGTAACTACCTTCACTGTATCTGACTTTGGTCGTACGCTGACTTCCAATGGCAACGGAACAGATCACGCCTGGGGTGGCAATGTGCTAATCATGGGCGGTAAGGTAAAAGGGCAGGAAGTGTACGGGTCTTATCCTACGCTGGCGCTCAACACGGACCTAGAAATCGGAGGAGGAGTGCTTATTCCCCAGATCTCTACGGATGAATACTTTGCTGAATTAGCGCTGTGGTACGGGGTGTCTAAATCAGACCTAGCGCTCCTCTTTCCCAACATTGGTAACTTCTACAACACCATGTCGACGAGCCCACCCCTGGGCTTTATGAATCTGAGTTGATCTCTGATTAGTCAGCCGTTCATGCGGGTGAGTGTTTGCCCTTTGCAGTGGATTAAAGGGCTTTTTATCAAATTGTTACATATTTAAAAGTAAGATAAATGAAGAATTGGACACTGATCACTCAGGCGGTGAGTACTCAGGCGGTGAGTGGATACCTAATCTTAGGTATGCTCCTAGCCGCCAACCTCCTGTCTGCGCAATGCGAAGATGCCGATGCCAGCATCTGGC
>JAHQWA010000524.1 GCA_019634045.1 Saprospiraceae bacterium | reverse complement strand
GTTGGTATGATTGGACCGTACCTGAAAGCATACACGGTAAGCTGCAACTACGATTAAGACAAGGACTAACGGTTGTGCCAAGCGCTACCATTAACATCTTAGCATTACCCAGTTTCGCGTATTTACCTACCTCCGATGAAATCGCTATTATGTACTGGGACCCAGTCCCAGGAGCAGATCATTATCAGATCTATCAAATGGGGTATCAACATATGGAGAAATGGACCACGACACAAGATACATTTTTGCAGATTCCTACCTTCCCGGGGAAACGCGAGTGGTACTCAATAGCTGCAAGGAGTGCAGCGGGTGAGGAAGGGAGGCGTAATCTAGCGCAACTATACGAACACTATGCATGTGATTTAGCACTCAACTTAAACTTTTTATTTGATCAATTCCCAGCTGAGAATCGCTGGCAAATCCAATCGCCGGATGGACAGATCTGGGCAAGCGGCGGACCGTATCCCAATAGTTTAGGCCATAGCACAAAGCAGATTCCACTTTGTTTACCCTTAGGCTGTTACGAGCTAAAGGTGTTTGATGCTTTTCAAGATGGTATGTGTTGCAACCAAGGTCAAGGCAAATTTACTTTGAGCTTGCAGGATGGACGGATACTGGTTGAAGGAGGTGTCTTTGGTGCCCAGGTGTCCCTCCCTTTTTGTTTAGACGAAATGTTACTACCGACCTTGCAGGCTGCCGTAGAAATAGTGCAGTCTCCAAGTTGTCATGATGAAGCCGATGGAATTTTACAGGTGAATTTAGCAGATCCCACGAACGAGCATATCCGATATGCCTGGAGCACAGGAGACTCTACCTCAAGAGTAGCCGGTCTTCACGAAGGGCAATACAACGTTACTGTAAGTCAAGATAATGAAAGAGTAGAGCTATCGATATCACTTAAGGGGCCTGATCCACTGATAGTAGAGTTGCATGGCAGCCCACCCCTTTGTCATGGGGAGGCGTCGGGGTGGCTTGATGTCATGGTGATGGGTGGAACAGCCCCTTATTCTTTCGCCCTCAATGGACAGACAGAATGGACACAATTAGATTGGGATGCCTTAGAGGCCGGCTTATACACCTTGGAAGTGGAAGATGCCGCTGGATGTGCTGCTACGTCCTACATGGATCTTTCTACGCCCGATAGCTTGTCCCTTAGCAGTGAGTTAAAGCAGGATGACGGGCGAGGATTTCGCAGATTGGTGGTAGAAGCAAAAGGAGGATTGGAGCCCTATCAATATTTCTGGTCAGACGGTTCGATGGGGTCTTCCTTAGATGATCCCTCAGCAGCGATCCATAGTGTTACGGTAGTAGATGCCAATGCCTGTTCTTTTGTTAGACAATATACGATTCCAGAGCCCTCGGAGGTTTGTAAGTCAGGAGCACGAAGTGCTGAATACGAGTGGATTGAGGCGATAAAGATTGATAGTGTCTTATTTGAGACGGGAAATAACGATGGCTATGTGAATATGCGGCATCAGGCTGTGGTTTTGCAGGCTGGGATGGGCTATACCATCAATATTTTTCCGGGCTTCGACGGCTTTCCTTTCAATGAATATTTTGGAATCTGGGTAGATTTTAATAGGGACTTGGATTTTACTGACCCAGGAGAACAGATCCTAAATCTCGAGACCTGGTTGGGTTCTATCGAAGCTCAATTATATATCGGGACAGTGATTGCTCCGGGCCCCCTTCATGTTCGAGTAGCGATGCAGTACGGAGATGCACCTAACTCCTGTGGCGATGTAGGCTATGGAGAGGTTGAAGATTATCTAGTGATGGTGGAGAATCCATATTACAATCCTTTATACACGGCCAGTAGTTTCCTTACGGTGGAAAATTCTCGATTGAATGTTTACCCCAATCCTGTTTCGACCGGACTGCTAAAGGCTGAATTGCGATTGCAAGATGGCGAACCTGCTAGGTTGCTTCTATTTGATCGGATTGGTCGAATATTGGTTCGCAAAAAGAAAAGGGGAGGGGAGGGAAATACACAGCTTCGAATAGATGTGGGGCACCTTGAATCCGGCACCTATTGGATGCTTATGATTGATCGACATGGTACGCTCTTAGAAAGTCGATCAATATACATTCAGAATGACCATTTTAGATTGGTTCAGACGGATGATTGAACTTGCTACTCCCCAAACACTCTGGCATGGCGGTCATCTAACTACCTGCCATGGAAAGATACTGATACACAAAATTCATTCTATACCTTAAATTTTCAATAGTCATTAAACAGCTCAAGCCGAGTTAGATATTACATCTACACTCGGCTGAGCATTTTACCTTTCTGTTCAAGAGGAGAAGGGGTCCGCTTATCGGCGGTATTTCTTTTTTAGCTCTCCTGCCGGATTTAGCCACTTAGGCAAGGCATAAGCAAATCCTCTTCCTTCGAAGCTAATCTTCACGATATTCCCTTTCTTATTGGCTAGTTTGTGAAAGACAGCGTTTAACTTAGATTTGATCTTAGCTTCTGTCCATCCTTTAGCTCCATCAAAATCGCTCTTAACGATATCTAGGAACTCACTCATGATCAATACCTTGTCTTTAGTTAAGAGGGTATTCATGATGAATTCATCCCAGGGACTCAGTTTTCTAACTCTTCGAACTTGTACCGGAGATGGCATATTCACCTTTTTAGGGGCTTTGCGGCCAGTAGTCGAAGAAGAAGATGAGGAAATGGGAGCTGGAGCTAGTTCAGGGGCGGCTATTGCCGGAGCTACAGATTTGGTTGCTACTACCGCCGGAGCTGATACAGGACTTTGCCTTTTGGTTGTGCTTTGCTTGGAAAGGGCGGTTTGTAATTGTTCAATGTTCTTACGTACGGACAACACTCTGTAGTTGAGCTGCCTGAGCTCAGAGTGGTAGACACTGATCAACTGTTCGATCTCAACAGGATCAAGTGCCGTTTTAGTTTGTTTTGACATGCGCTTTACAATAGTGATAGGACTAGTCTGACAGCCCTAAAGAACGATTGCCAAACTAATCCATATCGGTTCTGAAATTATGTAATTTCAGTCTTCGCGTTAGATTAAGTTTGGGCTTTTGAAAGTAGTTTTTTGTGTCCTTTACTTGCTGGTTAACTAAATATTATTACCAAAAAATCAGGCTGCCATCGTCCTGGTAAAAAAAAATGGTTAAAATTTCGCTGCAGAACTGTTCAAAAGCTGTTTTGCTTCCCGTTTAGATTTCTAAACGGGAAGCAAAGGTAGTAAATTGTAGTGATCTGATTAATACTTTAAAGCCAAAACTTTGGCTCTTGTATAGGAACTGGTGTTGTTTTCGCTTTTTAGCTACGACTTTGGATTGGTAAGTGGCTGATTTTGAGTGTTGTGCTTTAGCGTGCGTAGTACTCCAGTGAAAGGTGTAATTATAAGATAATTACGCCTTTCTTTTGATTTTGTTACATTAAAAGTACTAATTTCTATTGATTTTGTCAAGGTTGCTATTGTAACTAGGGGAGGTGCTAGGTGATTCAAGCTCCAAATACAACATCGGTGAGGCACATCGAAGTCTCTTCTTTTGTATGAAACTAATAATGGGATACGATGATTGCTACTAGGGTTTCTGAAATTCTTTATATTAAATTTTATTATAAACTCATGCCCGCTAGATAGTTTCAATGATACCTTAGACACTGCACTCATTTTAATCGTGGGGGTGGATTCCTTAACCACTTTCTTCTCTTTCGTGAAGTTTACTAAGAATAGCTTGTTTTTGGTCTGCACCAGGATGAAAATCCTGCTTCTATTTTTCATGGTTAAGATATTTGGGACAGAATGTCTATTTTGAGCTTTTGATGCTAAATGGATTTTTGGGTAAGAGACTACTCACTGGGTTGAATGGTAAGAGTAAGTTTCAAATTTGTACTATTATGAAAAAATCAATTCTACTACTGCTTTTTATCGGCATAGTGGTTATGCTATCTGCACAACGCCGTTATCAGATAGATTCCACCCTAAAGATGGACTTTGAAATCTACGATCCTCCCTCTACGCTGGTCGTTCCAGAGCATATCGTGACTAAATCCAAATTCCCTTTTGTAGATTGTCATAGCCATCATTGGAGAATGGCTACGCAAGATTTAGATAAGTTGATCCGGGAAATGGACACCTTGAATATGGGTATGATTGTCAACCTTTCTGGAAGGGGAGGCGCTGCCTTGAAGGCCATGATGGACAATGTGAAAAAACATGGATACGAAGATCGAATTATCATATTCACCAATATAGAATTGCGCAGTATCGATGATCCGGAATGGACAGAGAGCACGGTTAAGCAATTGGAGTTCGATGTCGCCAATGGAGCTAGAGGGCTGAAGATTTACAAGAGCCAAGGAATGACCAATAAGGATAAGGCCGGCAATCGAATTCAGATTAACGATCCGCGGATTGATCCGATTTGGAAGGCCTGTGGAAGATTAGGAATTCCGGTTTTGATTCACTCGGCCGATCCAAAATCATTTTGGAACCCCCACGATGAAAACAATGAACGTTGGTTAGAGTTAAAACTGCGTCCAGGAAGGAAACGAAGTGCCGATAACCCTGCCTCTTGGGAAACTATTATCGGAGAGCAACATGATATTTTTAGAAAAAATCCTGGCACTACCTTTATCAATGCTCATATGGGCTGGTTTGCCAATGACCTGCAAACCCTTGGTAAGTTGTTGGACGAATTGCCGAACATGCATGTTGGTATCGGCGCGGTAATCGCCGAATTGGGCAGACAGCCGCGCAATGCTCGCAAATTTTTTGAAAAATATCAAGATCGGGTACTCTTCGCCAAGGATGCCTATAATCCAGAAGAATACCATACCTACTTCAGGGTTTTGGAGACGGATGATGAGTACTTTCCGTATTACAAGAAGTACCATGCTTTTTGGCGGATGTACGGTTTAGACCTTTCCGATGAGATTCTCCAGAAACTGTATTATAAGAATGCCTTGAAGTTGATTCCAGGAAAAAAGACAAATTTGTTTCCAAATTAGGAAAAGGATCTATTGTCGTACTACTAGGAATTTGACTTCCTGTTCGAAGGCTCATGCTAGGATGATCTGATCATCATGATCTTATCTAAACAGGTACACTTACGGCTGCTTTTTGTGAGCAGTCTTAAAGCTTTACTGTAGAGCTTAGCAAGTTATTTCTACCGGCGATAACGGATCAAATAAGAATATGCTTAACTCGAACACGATCGTGTTCGAGTTAATGAGCTATAAAGCCATGTAGAAGGGATGATTGATTTAGCGCATCGTCCTAGCAAAAAATGGCACTTTTTATCTTCCAAAAGTGCTGCCCAAGATGCACTAGAGGAAGACTTTACAAACTGTCCAAGTAAGAAACTACCTACAGATTTACTACCTAAAAAAAAGATCATGCAAAAAGCTTTATTATTGTTAGGCCTCGGCCTGCTCGTACTTTGCTCTTGCCAAAGGAAATCTTCAGCTGCTTTATCTGGAAAATCAGATGCTGAATTGATGGTTTTAGCCAATGAATTAGCCCATAAATATATTCTGACCGATGGGCATGTTGATCTACCTTATCGCCTGAGAGTGAGGAATTTTCGGTTGACCAAGGAGTACTTGGGGATTCCAATCAAAACCAGCGATGGGGACTTTGATTATGAACGAGCAAAGCAAGGGGGATTAGATGCGCCCTTCATGTCCATCTACATACCCGCTTCCTATCAAGTGGACGGTGGAGCAAAGGCGCTGGCCGATACCCTAATCGGTATGGTGAACGGGATTACTGAAGCCCATCCGGATAAGTTCGCTATAGCTAAGTCTCCCAAAGAGGTACAATCTCAATTTAAGAAGGGCTTGATTTCCCTCCCGATGGGAATGGAAAATGGAGCGCCTGTAGAGGAAGATCTTGGAAATTTGAAATACTTTAAAGATCAAGGGATCAGCTACATAACATTAACACATTCAAAAGACAACCAAATTTGCGATTCCTCGTATGATACAACTAGAACCTGGAATGGGCTGAGTCCTTTTGGACGACAAGTGGTAGCTGAAATGAACCGGGTCGGTATCATGGTCGATATTTCGCACGTTTCGGATAGTACCTTCTACCAGGTGATGGAATTAAGTAAGGCTCCATGTATTGCCTCCCATTCTTCTGTTCGTCACTTCACTCCTGGTTTTGAGCGAAATATGAATGATGATATGTTGCGCGTGCTGGGAGAGAAAGGAGGCGTTATTCAAATCAACTTCGGGTCCACTTTTCTTGATGGGGAGATTCAAAAACAGCGCAACAAGCTGCGAGAAAAGCTATTTGCTGAACTAGCGGCCAAAAATCTTACATCCAGTGATGAAGCAGCCAAACCGGTGATTGCGGCCTTTCAAAAGGCCAATCCCTCGGTTTTTTCTGATGTCAAGATGGTGGCTAATCACATTGATCGAGTCGTTCAAATAGCAGGAATCGATCACGTCGGATTTGGTTCTGATTATGATGGGGTAGGGGATTCTTTACCGACGGGCCTCAAAGATGTTTCTCAATACCCGAATTTGATTTTTGAATTACTCAAGAGAGGGTATTCAACGTCTGATATTGAGAAAATCTGCTACAAAAATGTATTTAGAGTTTGGAATCAAGTGCTCAAGGTAGCTGGATAGTGAGCGGATAAGGTAGCTAAAGAGGCTAAACTTGGAAGTTCATTTGATTTCATTGATCATCAGCTCAGGAGTCACTTCTAATTGATAACCAAGCCATATAGATATATGGTAAATACATTATCTTTGAAGCGATTCTTTCTTCTAATTGTAATCAATACACCAAATTGAAGTTCCGAACGGAATTAAACCTAATTAGCGCTACTTGCGAGATTTAAGTCGACAGAAAGGACTAAAAATCAGCAGAGGACTAATATGGATATGCCTCTTTAGCTGTGTTTCCCCATTTGGACTGATGGCCCAAAAGGATTCGCTGTTGTCTGTACTCAACAGCGGAAGTGAATCCGATAAGATCGAGGCCTTAATTGAGCTGGGGCGTTTGGAATTAGACGAGAAGAACTTCAACCAATCCCTAAGCTTCTTCCAAGATGCTTATGAATTGTATACGCCTACATATCACTGGGAACTCGAGCGAGAGATACACTTCGGATTGTGGAATGCCTATTATGACCTAGGGATATTAGATTCTGCCCGGATTGTGAATGATCGATTAACAGCGGTTTGCCGAGCGTACGGAGATTCAGAATGTCTAATCTCAAATTACAATCATCAGGCACTACTGTATAACCTTGAGTTCAAAATGGACTCCGCGATTATTGTTTATCAAGAGGGGCTGAAAATGGCTGAGGCCCTTTCCGATACTTCTTCCATGGCCCTAATCTCGGGTAATATGGGAATTACCTTCGGCATGCAGGGGCAATTGGACAGAGCGTTGCAATTCTTTTACAACAGTTATCACCTGGCGAAGAATTCCGGTTTGCATGGCAGGACAATCACTGCAACAGTCAATATTGCCAGGACTTATATAGAGTTGGATAACTTAAATACGGCGGAATTTCATCTGAAAAATGCAAAGCGGCTTTGCCAAGAATTTAATGACTCTACTTCTCTACTGAGCATCATTAATTTTGAGGGCCGTCTCGCATTACAGCAGCAGCAATTTGAACGGGCCCAATCTCTTTTTGAAAGCTTATTGGCCTCCTATCAGGAGACGGAGCAACTGGTCCAGGTTGCTGAAATATTAACTTGTTTGACGGAAGTCCATCTTGGCCAAGAAAATTTCAATCAGGCTATGATGTACTGTGATCAGGGGATTGCGATTTCTGAAGAACTAGATCTAAACGAATATCGCCAGGATCTCTATGATTTTAAATCTCAGCTATTGGCTAAGTCGGGGCGCCCCGACTTAGCTTTGGTCTTCTTGAGACGTCATCAAGTCTTGAGAGATAGTTTTCTCGATGCCACCAATTCCGCTAGGGTGGCCGAAGTAGTGGCCCGATATGATGCGGTCAAAAAAGAAAATGAAAATCAATTACTCCGTCGACAGAAAGAGCAGCAAGAGAGCAAAGCTACTCAACGAACTTACTTGGCGTTGGCCTTCGGTGCCTTGTCTTTATTGATCGCAGCTTTGTTTGTATTTCGTTACCGAATGTATCTCAACCAAAAACGTTCTCGCATAGAGTTGGAAGAAACGGTGGCGACTAGAACTGAAGAACTACGGCTCATCAATGAGCAATTGCAGGATTCCAACCAAGAATTGCGCAGCTTTGCTTACATCGCCTCACATGATTTGAAAGAGCCGCTGAGAAGTATTTCGGGCTTTACTAGCCTATTGGAGCGGCGGCTAAAGCATCAGTTAAATGACGAGACCAGGGAGTATATGGCTTACATCAAAAAGAATACTGCACATTTGCATGCTCTCATTGCAGATGTGCTAGCCTATTCTCTGGTTGCTGACGAACCCCTCAAAATGGAATCCGTTGATCTTAGGGCGTTGATTCGGGATGTGAAGGACAACTTGGCGGGCCTGATTGAGCGGAAACAAGGAATGGTGGATTGCGAAAAATTGCCGAAGGAAGCCATCTGGACCAATTACCATCATTTGTTCTTAATTTGTAAAAACCTAGTTGAAAACGGACTCAAGTATAATGATTCCGAACAGCCCCGCGTTTCCCTAGATTTCAAACAAGAAGCCGATAAAATATGCATTCAATTTCGCGACAATGGAATAGGGATTGCTCCTGCTTACCACACGCGTATCTTCGAATTATTTAAACGGTTACACAATCGGGAAAGCTATCAAGGAACGGGCATGGGATTGGCCTTGTCCCAAAAAATGGCCCATCGTCTGGGAGGCCGTATCGAGGTAGACAGTCAAGAGTCCGGCGGCAGTACTTTTACCTTAAAGGTGCAGAAACAACATTTTGACGCGAATGAATAACTCTTTTTCGAGGAAAAAATAACGGCCTTACCCTTCTTTTATATTTTACTCACCAAAGCCTGTTTATAGCTCAGCATTAGTAGTTTATATATTACGAGAATTCCGGAAAGAATAGGGGCATTTTTTTATCTATCTTTACGGCCGCTTGGATCGACTGCTTAAGCGCAGCATTCGTGTACAGGCATTCGTTTTTAAGACGATCATTCACGACAATCAGATGCTAAGGGTTTGAGCTAGGCTCCGGACTTGGCATTCTTTAAAGATCTTTGGTTCATGAGGCAAATTATTACCTTATTTTTTCTGGTCTCTCTTGTAGGGTCCTCTACTGTATTTGGACAAGAGCAGGACACCGTGATTTATAACACGGTAGAAGATGCTGCTCGCTTTCCGGGCTGTGAGCAGTTGGATACAACGATAGCTTTCATTGCGCAATGTGCGAATGCCAATCTACTTAACTTTGTGTACAGCAATATTCGCTATCCACAAGAGGCCATTAATAACAATGTGGAAGGAACCGTGGTCGTCCGTTTTGTGGTGGAGCCCGATAGTACGATATCTGCTCCAGAAGTGTTAAAAGATATTGGCGATGGCTGTGGGCCAGAGGTGATACGGGTGGTAAATCTAATCAACCAAGCTGGCGCAAAATGGAAGCCTGGAGTAAATAATGGCGTGCCAGTTCGCTCCTATTTCACTTTGCCAATCCGTTTCAAATTAGAGGAACTTCCCGCCTATACCATGGTCGGATATGATACCGTTTACACTCGTTTTGATACGCCATTAGAATACGAAGGCGGTATGGAAGAATTGAATACCTATCTAGCCGATCGCCTAGCGTATCCCCCCGGAGGCAATGATAGTTGTATGATAGGGAATATTCAGGTGCAGGTCTTGATCCAGCCCAATGGAGACGTCCGAATACTTGATATCGTGGATTTCAATGATTTGGGTTTCGATTTTTGGTATGAATCCATTGATGCGGCCACATCTACCCTTGGTAAATGGGTGCCTGCCACCTACGAAGGGCGAAAAGTGCCTTCCTCTTTTGATATAACGATGAACTTTGCGCCAGAGGATGCTGCTTGTAAGATGATCGTAGATCAATATAAGGAAGCCACCGACAAAGTTAACGAAGGGGCTAAACTCTATAATGATGGCAAACAGGACGAAGGTATTGCCTTGATGAGTGAAGCCATCGAGCTTTTCCCGGAGGATGCTAACTTCCTATTAGCTCGTGGACAAGCCTATTTGGATATGAATAGTTTTGCTGAAGCGTGTACAGATCTTTCTATAGCTCGACGAATTTCATTGATTAAGTGGTACGATAATGTACTGAACTTGATCTGCAACAAATTGACGACCCCGGAAGAAGAGGAGGCGCAGAAATAGCCATTCAGAAGAGAGCGATTGTACAGATAAAATAAGAGTATGTTTAAACTTCAGTAATTTGGTCTGCAAATGGCCTTTTTTTGCTTATTCTTCGTTGTAGAACCAGGCTTGATAGCGCTGCTATCAGCCAGAACCTACGCCTTGTTTAAGCAAAAAATGAATCATTCTCGTCTCAAAGACCGAAATTTAAACATACTCTAAAATAGCCGCGCATCATCACGATGCGCGGCTATTTTTATGCAAAGAACTTGGGTTTATGCGCCCAAGCCAATCTTAGTACCACCAGGTATCACTGCTCCTTTCTTGATCACAATAATTCCATCTCGGATACAGTGCGTAGGTTCTTCCACATCCTTTAAGGCTACACTTCCATGGACACTCACATTATCCCCCATCCGGACATCTTTGTCGATAATGGCATTCCGGATATGGCAGTTATTTCCAATACCGAGATTAGGACGTTTCCGGTTCGCATTCGCTTCGATCTCATCTAGTGATTCGTAACGATCGTTACCCATCACGATGGCATTAGAGATCTCAGTTCCTTCGCCGATCCGAGACCGAATACCGACTATACATCTTTCCATCTTCTTGGCCAAGATAATGCAACCTTCAGCAATGACCGATTTGTTGAACCAGGTGCCAAAAATCTTAGAAGGTCCCAATAGGCGAGGACGGGTATAGATCTGCTTTGCGCTATTGAAGAGGTCAAACTTGGGAATATCGTCTGTCAACGCAATATTAGCTTCGAAGAAAGAACGAATCGTTCCAATATCTGTCCAATAATCATCAAAAGAATAACTGGCGACTTTATATCCCTGCTCAATGGCATGTGGGATAATCTCCTTACCGAAGTCCGTTGCTTCTGGATTATCATCAAATAATTTTTTCAAGAATTTACGCTTGAAAAGATAGATCCCCATCGAAGCCAGGTATAGTTTGCCTTCTTTGGCATAGGCTTCTGGAACAGCAGATTGCCATTCCCCTAAGGTTTCCAATGGGGGTTTCTCCACAAAGTTTTCAATGAATCCCTTTTCGTTCACTTTCATAATACCAAAGCCTGGCGCATCACGATCAATGACCGGGATGGTGGCAATGGTAAGATCTGCCTTCTGTTTGATGTGATATTTGGCAAGATCCTCGAAATTCATCTGATATAGCTGGTCACCAGAAAGGATCAATACGTAATCATGATCGTGATTATTGAGATGGTGCATACTCTGACGTACAGCATCGGCCGTACCCTGAAACCACTTATCACTGGTTGGAGTTTGCTCGGCAGCAAGAATATCAACAAAACCATGGCTAAACATATCAAAGTTGAAGGTATTCTTAATGTGCTTATTGAGCGAAGCGGAATTGAATTGTGTCAGAACAAACATCCGCTTTACTCCAGAGTTCAGACAATTGGAAATCGGGATGTCTATGAGTCGGTACTTTCCTCCTACTGGAACAGCCGGCTTCGATCTTTGACTTGTCAAAGGGTACAGTCGGGAACCGGAGCCCCCACCTAAAATAAGAGAAACCATCTTGATCATAACTAATGCTTTTTTTGTTTAGCCACTATAGGCTGTAGCTGTCATTTGTTGGTATATATTGTTATATGCTGCTGCCGATTTCTCCCAAGAAAAATCAACATGACTAATTTTTTCGCGCACCACTGTGAACTGTTCTTGCTGGTAGTAAAATTCATTGGCACGATACAAGGCCAGTTGGGCATCATCTAAAGTAAAATGATCGAATCGGAACCCTCTTCCACTACCATCCGGTTCACCGATGTCTGGAACGGTATCTCGCAATCCCCCGACGGATCGGACGATGGGCAAAGTTCCATACCGCATGGCATACATCTGGTTAAGTCCGCAGGGTTCTACTCGCGAAGGCATGAAAAGGTAATCAGATCCAGCATACAATTGATGGGCTAGCTTTTCATCATAGCGCAATGCCACATCGAAGCGACCGGGGAATTCATGTGTCAAACGCCCTAGCGCTTCATGGAGATATTGTTCACCTGTTCCCAACACGATGAAGGAGACTCCAATCCCACTGCGGAGTACCCGTTGTACCAGGTCTGGGATGAGATCCGCCCCTTTCTCTCGAACCAATCTTCCGATGAAAGTAACAATAGGCGTTTGTAAATCAATACGGAAATGCTGCCCCAAGACCTGCTTGTTGGCCTGCTTAAAGTTGGCCATATTGTCAACTAAATGATCATCAATGTATGGGTCGGTGCGAGGATCCCATACTTGACTATCAATTCCATTTAGAATTCCAATGGACTTATGTTGTTCGTGCGATATCAAATACTCTAATCCGTTGGAGGACTGCTTTAACTCGTCTAGATAAGAAGGCGAAACAGTAGTAACTCGCCAGGCACACTTAATGGCTACCGCCAAAGGGTTGATGCAATTGTTCCAATCCAAGATTCCTCGAGCTTCAGCTTCGAAGAAGGGAAGCATATACAGTTTGTCCCATCCAAAACTTCCGTGGTATTCACCATTGTGTATGGTAAAGGTCGTTGGGATACCACTTAAAGACTGATATTCTGGACAGTACTTGACCATAAAGGGAATCAAGGCCGTATGGTGATCATGGCAATGCAACAACTTAGGTTTGCCAGGAGCTGATTGAATCCAATGCAAAACAGCTTGTTGAAAAGAAAGTGACCTTGATAATTCATCGCTGTAAGGCCGACCCGCCTCATCCATGTAAACCCCGGGGCGGTCAAACTTCCCAGGAATATTAGCCACAAACAGCGGGAAACCCAATTGGTCTGTCTTTTCCCGTTCAATGGCGAACGGAACATACTCATTGTGTATCCTAACAGCTCCTTTGAATACAGGAACGAATTCTTGTTGATTGATCCACTTAGTGCCATACTTGGGAATAATCACACCAGCAGAGGCACCAATCTTGTTGAGATACTTGGGCAGGGCGCCTGCTACATCTCCTAATCCACCAGCTTTAGCCGCCGGGTAGCACTCGGCACTGATATGTAATATTTCCATACCGTTTGGTTTCTGTCCTATTTGAAAATCGAACTAGTTTTTGTTTTTATCCTTTTATTTGGAAAGTCCCGGAATCTGAGGCCTGACCCGATAGACTGACCTGAGTAGCCCAGTTGCGGTGACCATCCAAAAGGAGGATCATGCAATAAAGTTAGTAGCATTTTTACTGTCTAGCTTTAAGCTTCTCTTCAATATCCCAATTATACCAGATCAAAACTTTGATCTAAGTTTGTCTTCGGATAGAATCGAACTCAGCCAAAAGGAAAAGATAGGTTATTCCCTGCGCTAAAATCAATCTTTATGATGTGTGATAAATCAACTCAGGGACCTGATCAGGAAAGTAAAGTCCAACACAGGGATAGCTATTCATTAGCTATACATTCCTATGTTCGAAATATATAAAAACTTAGCTTAAGAATTCGAAAACCAACAATAATTTTGAAAGAATTTTATTCTAGTGCTGAATCGAAGCGATAGAGTTGATATTTTTCGATGGTATGAATGACCTGATTAGCTATATTTTTCTGGCCGGCGAAGTTGATCTTCTCCAATGCTTTGGCCCAACCTTTGTAGTTTTCCTCTCCGATCTGCTGAAGAGAAATATTGGGGCCTGTAGTTAGAAAAAGGGAGTGATCGCGGAAGCTAGTCCAAGCATTTTCGTAGTCCCTAAAACACTGGCCTTCCCACTCGATCGTACCACCGATCCAATCCTTGGTACATAGCAATCCGAAGTTATTGTTATTGCCTTGTGCGATGGGGTGTTGTCCCGCCTGACTTTGCAGCAGGGCATTGGCTAGGGTGATGGAAGCGGGTATTTTGAATTTAATTTGCTCGTTTTCAGCTACATGTGCAAAGCGCTTAATGTATTTTTTTACAATTCCGATATCTACCCGCTTCAACTGGTTTTCTAAATTATGGCCACCTGTACTCAGATGAGCAAAAGGGGAAAGGTCAAAGGATTCCTCAATCGGAGGATGCTCCAAACTGAGTTCATCCGTTCCAACTTTGTCGGTGAAGGTCTCCCTTTTTGCCGGTTTTTCGGCTTTAGGCAGGTAAAGAGGATCCTCCTGTACGGGAATCTCTTGTTCAGTGGGTGCCTTTAGGTTGATCTGGAAGCTGAAATCTTTCTTCAATACCAAAAACAACAATAAGATGCCTAAACTGATCTTGAACCAATTTTTTTTCAGGTAATAAATTATTTGCTGTTTGGGTACTGGAAAGCTTTGCATGGCATAAAAATGTTTTAAAAGTTTATTTATAAACAAAAATAAAACAAAAAGTTTGTTTTTCCAAACATGAAATTGTCCTTGATAAGATTTATCTTACCTACTCGATAACCACCAAATGGAGCAACACCTATGCCTGAAAGCAAATACGTGTATTACGATTTCACACTAAGTCTTTGTCCTCACTGCTTGAGAAGGGTAGAAGCCAAGATTGTTTTTGAAGATGACAAGGTCTTTATGTTAAAGAGATGCCCGGAGCATGGCCGGCAGAAAGTCCTGATCGCTACAGATGTAGAGTACTATAAGAATATTAGAAACTACAATAAGCCTTCCGAATACCCACTGCGTTTTAATACCAAAACACATCATGGTTGCCCTTACGATTGTGGTCTGTGCACGGACCACGAGCAACACTCTTGTTTAACGCTGATAGAGGTGACGGATCGGTGTAATTTGAGCTGCCCTACTTGCTATGCCTCTTCCTCACCTATGCACGGGCGCCATCGCACCCTGCAAGAAATTGAGGAAATGCTGGATATCATTGTGCGTAATGAGGGAGAGCCCGATGTGGTGCAGATCAGTGGTGGAGAACCAACCGTTCATCCACAGTTTTTCGAGATTCTAGATTTGGCCAAAGCTCGCCCCATTCGGCACTTGATGGTGAATACCAATGGAATCAGAATTGCAAAAGATGTTCGCTTTGTAGAACGTCTGGCTACATATATGCCTGATTTTGAGATCTATCTGCAGTTTGATTCCTTCAAACCCGAAGCCCTTGAAAGCCTGCGGGGAGAAAATTTACTGGAGTCTCGGATGAAAGCCTTGGAGCATCTTAATCAGTTCAATCTTTCAACGACATTAGTGGTTACCTTACAAAAGGGGTTGAATGATGATGAGGTAGGTAAGATCATTGATTTTGCTCTGCAACAGCCTTGTGTTCGAGGGGTCACCTTTCAACCCACCCAAATTGCAGGTAGAGTAGACAATTTTGACCCCAAAACCGACCGCTTGACACCGACCGAGGTTCGCACTGCCATTTTGGAGCAAACAGATATATTTTCTTCCCATGATTTGCTTCCGGTACCTTGCAATCCAGATGCACTGACCATGGCCTATGCTTTGAAAATCGACGGGCAGGTGCATGCTTTGACTCGATACCTAGATCCGGACCAGTTGCTCAATAATAGCCGGAATACCATTGTGTATGAGCAGGATCAAGGACTACATGAACAGGTGCTGAAGGTGTTCAGCACAGCACATTCTGTAGATGCGATTGAAGGAGAATTGTACGAATTGATGTGTTGTCTACCGCATGTAAAGGCTCCCGGCCTAGCCTACAATAATTTATTCAGGATTATCATCATGAACTTTATGGATGCCTATAACTTTGATGTCCGGTCCATCAAGAAAAGCTGTGTCCATATTGTCCATAAGGATGGGCGTATTATCCCCTTTGAAACGATGAACCTGTTTTATCGCGAAGCAGAACAAGAAGCTTATATGCAAACGCTAACAGCACATCCACTTTAAACCACCTACCATGAAAGGAACAGGACGAATTATCGGGATTAATTTGATCATCTTAGCTGTTTATTCCATTGGCTCTTTGGCCATATCTACCCAGGATCAAAGTCAATACGAGAGTATGGGCTATGGATTCATAATGCTCATCTTATTAGCCATCCACGTAGCGATTCTACTCATTGTGGGTATTGTATTTTTTGTAAAAAAGGACAAAGAAAAAGGGAAGGCTTTTTTAATTAGCCTATGTGTAGTCTTGTTGATTGGATTTTCAGCCTGCCTGGGTGGAATGGAAGCCTTGGAGTCGAATTTGATTTAGAAGATATTACAGTCTTTTCTCATTTCGTGATGCTGCGATGATAGGTGAATAGTAACTGTCTGAAGCTTTCAAGAAATATGACAAAATTTGACAAAAGAAGGCTATTTTATATTTCAACAGAAAAAAAATGACCCCAATACAATTTTTACCTCCACTAATACATTATTGATAATAGACATTTATCCTTTCCCAAGACATATCTTCAATCAAACATTATCTACTTTGGCAGTAATGCCTTTGGTCAGCCTTCACAAAAGTCCTGTCCAAGAGAAAGCACTACTTGGTTTTCTAGCGCTTACGAATACGTACTTCGATCTGTAGAAAAGTAGATTCTTGAACTTTCCCCGGTTATTTAATAGTCATGATATTCCATTATTTCACCGTTAAATAACCATCCCTATGTTCCGATTTTTTTCACTTGCTTTGTTTTTGTCTTGTAGCCTTCTTTTGACTGCCCAGAAGAGTTCAGAACTAGGTGTCCTGGCCGGTATGTCAGCCTATCAGGGTGACCTTTCTCCAAGTCCATTTGCTGCCAGTGACCTAGGCATTGTAGTGGGTATATCCTACCGTCAATTTTTCTCTCCCAGATATGCGTTTAAAATTGCTGGTGCTTTTACACAGATTAGTGGAAGTGACATGCCTTATGCCGCGCGGGAAGATCGCGGTCTAGAAATGGAGGGCAGTTTGATGGAGTTCACTGTGAATGCGGAGTGGCACATCCTTGGATCTAGCCGATTCAGTAATGTCGGTGCCTTTTCCAGACAATTTTCGCCCTACGTCTCTATCGGTATGGGAGTAACCAGAGCTAATGCTGAAGTGGGCTATGCCGGAAGTGCTTCCAAGATGAAAGAAGAAAATGATGTGTCAACGTTCTTTATCGTGCCCGTCAATGTCGGTATACGCTTTGAGATGACTAAGGCCATTACCCTGACCCTTGATGTGGGTACCCGGCCTGTATTTTCTGATTACTTAGATGGCGTCAGTAGAATGGGAGCAGATGACACCAATGATTGGTACACCATGGGCGGCTTGACCTTCCTGTATACCTTTCAGGCAGATGCTGATGGTAATTACTAGCAGGCACTAATTAGCAGACTTTCTGATGAATGGCTGGTGTAATGTGATAAAGATCACATAGGAGGTTGACGTTTATCACCATGCTTCGACCCGAATCCGTCTAGATTTGTGATATCAATAATCAAAAAAACTAGACATGATAAAGGTTGATATGTTTTCTCTCAGCATTGGTGGTGTAGTAATCCGTTTTTTCCTAATGATGGCCGTCATAATTGCCGGTGTATTTACCGGCATGTATTGGTTAACTATTTTAGGACTTCCCATTTTCCTTAGTGCACTGATGGGGGTAAGTTTGACTTCTCCAGCCGCTGCCGAAGCCAAGACTGGCCAGATACGAGTTAGTGAGAAATCTAATTTGAAAAAGGCTAGTTAATAGCCGTAATTGCCTTTGCATACTTGAATTTTCCAATAGTATCAGAAAGTAGTAGAGAACTTCATCATAAAAGCCACCTCAAGCACTATTTGGGGTGGCTTTTATGTATCTACAGGGGTAAGAGCGCAAAAAAATCCTACTTTCTTAACACTCCATCCGATTCGCTTAAATAGGTTCATATACTATCTGTAACCTACTTGAATCTTTAGTTTTTTTAATCATTTGATTAAAAATAAGAATTAATCATTTGATTAAATCAAATTTTCCCTTACCTTTGTACCGTCACAAGTACCTTTCGATCATGACTACTAAGGAAAAAGATACAGAACAGAAGATTAAGGAAGCGGCGCGGACGATCTTTCAAGAGAAAGGATTTGCGGCGACTAGGACTCGGGAGATTGCCGAGCGTGCCGGTATGAATCTAGCGCTTTTGAATTACTACTTTCGGAGTAAGCAGAAGCTATACGATATCATCATGACGGAAACCATGCAAACCTTCTTTGGGGGCGTGATAAAAATTTTGGATAATCAGGATACTAGTATTGAAGAAAAAATAGAAGCTTTCGTTACGCACTATATTGATTTACTGCAAGAAAACGCGAATGTCCCACATTTCATACTGACCAATATTCGAGAAAATCCAGAAGGATACCTGGAGAAGATTGGAGCCCTAGAAAAAGCTAAAAGCTCTTTCTTCTTCCAGCAATTTATCCAAGCTGCCATGGATGGTAAGGTACCTCCTATCAATCCGATTCACTTGATGTTGAATTTAATAGGGCTGGTCGTTTTCCCTTTCTTGGCTAAGCCGATGATCACTGCTTCAACAGGGGTCTCGGATCAGCAATATGCAGCTATGCTCGAGGAAAGGAAAAGACTGATTCCGCTTTGGGTCAATGAGATGTTGAAGGTAAAGTAAAAGCCTTTTTTTGCCTATTAATTAAACAAATGATTAAAACAAATGTATAGTTTGCTATTCAATCATAGAGCCTATCTGGTGTTTTTGTTGGTAAACCTTTCTATCAGCAAAACTACGGGGCAAGACAATGACAATGCCGTCCCCCTTACGACTATTACTTTGGCCCAATGCTATGACTGGTCCAAGAACAACTATCCATTGGTGGCACAGCTCGACCTGCTGGCTAAATCGACTCAGTACAGTCTCAGTAATGCTTCCAAAGGAACGTTACCACAGATCAATATCAATGGTCAAGCGACCTATCAGTCCGAAGTTACCGAGCTGGCCATAGATATTCCCAATACTGAGATCCCTACCGTGGATAAGGATCAGTACAATATCTATGCAGAGGTTTATCAACCCTTAACCAACTTTGCCAACATTAGATCTCAAAAGAATCAGATTGACCTCAATGGAAAGATGGAAATGCAGCAGGTCGAGATAGATTTGTATCAGCTCCAAGATCGAGTTAACCAAATCTACTTCTCTATCCTTTTGATGGATGCTAGGAATGGGCAATTGAGCTTGATGGAGCAGGATATTGATAGTACACTTGCCAGACTAGAAGCGGCTGTCACCAATGGTACATCCACCCTCATGGATCAAAAACTGTTGGAGGTAGAGAAGATCAAGATCGAGCAGCAAATCCAGGAGAATGGATCCAATCGAGCGGCCTTTTTGCGCATGTTATCACAGCTTACTGGCCAGACAATCGGAAAAACAACTACCTTGATCCAGCCAGTCAATGCCAGCGAAACGTGGACCTTAAATAGGCCAGAGCTTCGGCTTTTCGACCTACGAGAGCAACTGTTGAATGTGCAAGATGCTCAATTGAACAACAGATACATTCCTGACGTTGGCCTCTTCTTTCAAGGAGGCTATGGTCGACCTGCCCTGAATTTTCTAAGCAATGAGTTTTCTACCTACTATATAACCGGACTCAAGCTCAATTGGAATCTGTCGAGCTTATATAAGACCAAGAACGACCGGCAAAACCTTGCCATCCAACGCCAACTCATCAATACCGAAAAAGAGACCTTCTTACTTAATAATGAAATCACTCAATCTCAGCAATCAGCAGAGATTGTCAAATTCAATGATTTGATTGCTGGGGATGAAAAGGCGGTAGCACTGCGTGAGGAAATCAAAACAATCGCGGAGGTACAGTTGCTCAATGGACTAATTACCACAATTGATTACATCAAAATATTGAACGATGCTAGTCGAGCCAAACAGGATCTTGAACTACACGAAACTATGCTATTACAAGCTCAATACAATCTTAAAACCACAACCGGGAACTAAAAAAAACACCATGAAAAGATATATCGTTTCAAGCGGATTATTGCTACTACTTATGTCCATTTCAGCCTGTGATGGGGGCAAAAAGGACTATGATGCTTCAGGAAGTTTTGAAGCTATCGAAAGAGTAATTAGTGCGGAGGCTACGGGGGTGATTAAGGAGTTGAATATCCAAGAGGGACAGATCATCAAAGCCAAGGACACGCTAGGCTACATTGATGTCGATAACTTATTCCTGCAAGCCGAACAGGTCAAGGCTTCGATTGAGGCCATTGGCTCCAAAACGAATGATCCCGCTCCGCAGATAAGCGTGCTGAATGCTCAATTGAAAACCCAAGAAAGTCAAATGGCAACGCTTGGGCAACAAATAACCAATGTTGAGAAGGAAATTAAGCGTTTCCAGAATTTGGTCAAGGCGAATGCTGCCCCGCAAAAGCAACTGGATGATCTCGTTGCCCAAAAATTGGTGTTGGAAAAACAATTGGATGGAGTTGTGACTCAGAAAAGTGTCCTGCAAGCCCAAATCTCCTCGGCCAGACAGAATGTAGCTATCCAAAACACCGCCGTACTGAGTGAGGAAGAACCCAACCGGAAAAGGCTCGCGCTCATTCAGAAGCAAATTACTGATGGTTTGATCATAAGTGATTATCAAGGTACCATTACCACCCAATTGGCCTATGATGGAGAATTTATTTCCATCGGCAAGCCGCTATATAAAATTGCTAACCTCCAAGAGATGCACCTTCGGGCTTACATCACCGGAGATCAATTACCTCAGGTCCAACTAAATCAAGAGGTGACGGTGCGGATTGATAATGGCGAAGGAGGATTCAACGAGGATAGAGGTCGCATCATTTGGATCAGCGATAAGGCAGAATTCACACCGAAAACGATTCAGACTAAGGATGAACGGGCCAACCTAGTATATGCCGTCAAAATACAAGTGGAGAATGATGGGCGATATAAAATGGGCATGTACGGCGAAATAAAATTTTAAAGCTATGATTGACGTAAGCGTGCAAAATTTGTCTAAGTCCTACGAGGAAGGATCGGTGCAAGCTCTGTCTGATATTTCCTTTGAAGTAGAAAAGGGGGAGTTGTTTGGAATAGTGGGACCGGATGGGGCTGGAAAGACAAGCCTGTTTAGAATTCTAGTCACCTTGCTACTAGCGGATTCAGGGCAAGCCAGGGTTAATGGTTCTGATGTAGTCAAGGATTACAAAGCAATTCGCAGTAAAGTAGGGTACATGCCTGGAAAATTCTCCCTTTATCAGGATTTGAGTG
>JAHQWA010000523.1 GCA_019634045.1 Saprospiraceae bacterium | reverse complement strand
GCCAACCCCATTAGCGTATCTAGGCAGGCAGTGCTACATCCATTGGCATCGGTAATGAAGACTTCATAATTGCCAAAATCAAGGCTATCGATGACGGCACTAGTATCTTCTGTATTCCATAGAATTTCGAAGGGGCCCGTACCTCCTTCGATGATCACGCCCAAGCTTCCATCTCCTCCGAAAGTTACCTCCTGTATGGTCTCAATACTGCAGCTAAGTTCAGGGCTAGACGGTAAGCTTACGGTATCTATTACCTGGCAGCTATTTTGGTCCGTAACCGTGAGGCCATAGTTGCCAGCCCCGATATCTCCCAGGCCGGCCTTAGTGTCTCCAGTACTCCAAGCAAATTGATATTCAGGTACCCCACCCAAGACTTCCACACTGATTTGACCATCTTCATTGTTTCCGCAGGGTATGACCCCGATATCAAATTGCAAAACAAGCGAATCTGGTTCTATCACACTTACTTTTTCCAGTAACCTACAACCATTGGCATCGGTCAAAGTCAACTCAAAATCACCTGCTGCCAGATCGGTCAATCTAGTTCCAATGCTATCATTGCTCCAATCCAAATCGTACGGCAAGGTACCCCCATTAATTTCCAGGCTGATTGATCCATCCTCCATCCCAAAACAGGAAACATCTTGGCTAATGATCTTAGCCTGTAGAGAATCCGGGCTAATAAGGGTAAAGTGAAGGGTATCGTAACAGCCAACTTGGTCCGTGACGGTTAGTCCGTAGTTCCCTGCCGCCAAGTCTGCTAAGCTTTCAGCATTATCACCAGTGCTCCAATGATAGGAAAAGGGAGCGGTGCCTCCTGAAATATCCACCCCTGCCAGGCCGTCCTCCTCGCCAAAGCAACTAATATCCTGCTTCTGCAAACTTAGCGCTATACCGGGTTGCTCGGATAGCTGGATCTCTGCACTTGCTTGACAGCCTGAGGAATCTGTTACCGTTAAGCTATACGTTCCTCCACTGAGGTCACTGAGATACAAACTTGTATCACCGGTATTCCACAAGAATTGATAAGGTGCTACGCCGCCTTCTACTTCTGCCTGTATGATACCATCTTCATTTCCTTCGCAGGGCACCTTTCCCGCACTCAAGGTCAAGTCTAGTGGAGTGGGTTCTGTTATCTCTACACTTCCCACTTCTATGCAGGCATTTTGATCCTCCACGATCAGTCCATAGATGCCCACACTTAGATTGTCAATGGTCGCAGTAGTATCGCCAGTCCCCCAAGCGTAGCGATAGGGCGCGAGCCCGCCACTCACTAATGCGTTGGCACTACCATCGGCCGCTCCGGCGCAACTAATATCCTGAACCAGCATTTCTATACTTAAAGCAGGGGGCTCTGATAGACTGGTGCTAATGGTATCGTAGCAGCCATTATTATCTGTGACGGTCAAGGCATAGCTCCCCGGACTAAGACCAGCAATTTTGCTATTGCTATTGCCGGTACTCCATTGATAGCTAAGTGGCGCCAGGCCACCTTCCACAAGCGCTTCTAGGACGCCATTATTTTGACCAAAGCAAAGGACATCCTGTTGCTCTAGGCTAATGTCCAAACCAGGCGTTGCATTCAATGTAGCGCTTGCTTCGATGGTGCAGCCGCTAGCGTCGGTGACCCTCAAGATATACGTGCCGCTAGGAACATCTTTCAACACATCGGTTGTATCTCCATTCGTCCAGTCATAAGCATAGGGCGCTACCCCACCATTAATAATACTGCGTACTTCTCCTGATGAATTTCCTTCACATGGGATGCTTTCTATGATCAAATTAAGAGTTAAGGGAGGAGGTTCACCAATGCTGATGCTGGTGGTCACAATACAATCCATTGCATCTCGTACGACCACTCCATAGATCCCTGCTGGAAGATTTTGAATAAGAGAATCTGTTCCCCCATTGCCCCAAGCATATTCGTAGGGAGGCACACCTCCTGAAACACTGACACTGGCTTTACCATCCATCTCGCCAAAACAGCTAATGTCCATAAACGATGGTATTGCTCTCAAGGTATCTGGACTAGTAATTTCTACTGTATCTGCCATGGCACAGCCTGCACTGTCTGTAATAGTAAGATGATAGACTCCTGCTGATAAATTTACTATTGAAGATCCAGTAGCTCCTGTATTCCAGGTGTAGAAATAGGGGCTCAGCCCGCCACTTACTTCGGCCTTCGCAATACCGTTCTCCTGGCCTGCACAGGCAATATTCTGTGTAGAAATGCTCAGGGAGACTGGCTCGCTTCGTCCAACCGTAGCACTGCCAGTCACCGCACACCCATCCGCATCGGTCACCGTTAAGTGATACTCACCGACAGCTAGATGGTTAATAAAGCTATCCCTTTGGCCAGTACTCCACTCATAGCTAAAAGGTGGCGCGCCTCCATTCGCCCAAACCAAGATACTCCCGGTATCTTCATCGCTACATTCAATGTCTTGCACTTCGATGTCCAAATGAATGGGGGGATCTCCATCAATAACGAGCTCATCCATACTGATGGTACACTGATTAGCATCAGTGACGGTGACTCCATAGGAACCAGGTGTTAGCTCGGAGATGGTGATGGTAGTATCTCCAGTACTCCACAGATAATGATAAGGCCACAATCCACCGCGTACATGGGCAGTCATTCCTCCCCTTGAGCCGTCACAATCAACTATGAATAAGTCGACATCCATATCCAAGGGCGCTGGTTCTGTGATTGTTAACTGAATTACTTCTTCACACTGGTTAGCATCGGAAACGGTGACCGTATAATCTCCTGGTTCTAGGTTATCCAATTCTCCGAAGATTTGATTGTGGCTCCACAGGTAACTGTATGGGGCTTTCCCTCCCATCGGATTAATCTTTACCGTACCGTCCGCTGCTCCTCCGCAGCTGACATTGATCAGCTCAAAACTTACTGTTAAGGAATCTGGTTGTTCAAGATTAACAGCCTCCGACAACTGGCAACCATTATCATCCGTCACCGTCACGGCATAGGAACCAGCCACTAGATCTTCGATCAAATCCGTTGTATCGCCCGTACTCCAAATTATTTGATAAGGAGGTTCTCCACCCGAGGCTTGCACTAAAACACTACCCGTACTGTCGCCATGACAAACAACATCTCTCGGAATCACACTAATGGAAAAATTGGAGGCCAGAATTTCTACTTTCTCTACCGTTTTGCAAGCATTTGCGTCGGTGATCGTCACGGTATACACTCCTTCATTCAGATTACTCATCTCTGGAGAAATATCGCCGGTATTCCAGTAATATTCGTAGGGAGCAGTACCACCATTGGCCACAATACTCAGTTGGCTGGTAGGGCCCGGACCGCAAAGTAG
Organism: Saprospiraceae bacterium; assembly: GCA_019634045.1. Taxonomy (GTDB): domain Bacteria; phylum Bacteroidota; class Bacteroidia; order Chitinophagales; family Saprospiraceae; genus DT-111. Next base: position 7,171 of record JAHQWA010000523.1, on the reverse strand, counting down.
AGCTGAGCCTGAAACTTCGACATCAAAATCCGTTTGAACCAAGGCGTGAGCGGTGTCGACGCAGCCCAGCCCATCGGTGATCGTCACCTCATAATATCCTGGCTCCACTTGCTCTACCACCTGCGTTACATCTCCCGTACTCCAAGCATAGGAATAGGGTTGTTGGCCATACTGGGCTGAAGCGGTCAACAGGCCATCATTCATCAGATCACAACTAGCAGGTTCTCCCAGTGCCCCTGCGTTTAGCAGGGAGGCAGCTTCCAGATCAATTTGAACACTTTTCTCACATCCATTGGCATCCATAGCCATTACCTCATAGGTGCCCACAGACAAACCTCTTCTGTGCGCCCCGGAAGTACCATCCGTCCAGGTAAAGGAATAAGGAGCTGTTCCTTGCCAAACTTCCACGAATAGTTCTCCATCATCTCGCTCAAGGCAACTGGGTTGGATAGGTGTAAGGATGACCATCATGGAAGCGGGGTTCTGTAAGTTTGCCTCTGCGCTAGAACTGGCACCGGAGGCATCTGTGACCGTAAGATGATAGGTGCCCGCCGATAATTGATTAATCGTTGCGGTACTTTGGCCATTGCTCCACTGATAAAGATAGGGAGCAAGACCTCCTTCTACCGTGACCTTTAGTTGTCCATCCTGCCCGCCATAGCACGAGGGTTGGGTCAAGTGTAGCTGCAGGTTGATTTGAGCAGATGAGACAGCAGAAAATGAGGAAAGCGCACAAAATAAAGCAAAAAGATAAAGGTTATTTCTGCAAGCAGAAAGGCAAGTGCTCTGCTGGCACAAGGTAGGGGGATACACTTCAAGCATAATGACATTACAATTTGTTAAAGACAATACAAGCTAGCTGACTTTCGTCAAGATTTCTTCCGACAAGCTTAGTTGAAATTGTAATGAAATGGATATAGGAAGGCTACCCTAAAGAAGGTATACCTGCCTATCAAAAATGGGAAGTTTCTTGCTCAATTTTACGAATAATGAAGAACAATGATGGGTCTGAAAGTTCTCTCTTTTAGCAAGTCTAATTTTTCCTAATAGCCCTAAAGATAAGGACTTTTTCATTAAAGAAAGAAATAATATATAAAAAAGTCGCATCACCGACTGGTGATACGACCTACTACTAACAAATTATAATCCCATGAACAATATACGAAAGCTTTAGCAATCGTAGATAATTATAACAAAAGAAGTTTCATTTCTGTTCTAGTCATTTTAAAGTTTCTATTAAGCTCTTAAATAAAACTAGGAATACCCTTATTTATTGCTCCTTTAAGACTTTCTTTTTAACCTCCGAGGGAAACAAAATGGCAGAGCCCGTACCCACCCCGATGATCGTCCGCATGGCATCCTCCGGCTTGACATCGACGAACTGGATTTTCTCTAAGGGCACATGGAAAATGAAGCCGTTAGTAGGGTTAGGTCCCGTCGGCACAAAAATAGAAAACAAGTTTGGACTCAACTCTTCAGCCACAAAACCTGTCATTAGAATCCCACTTGCGAAAGGATCGACTAGTACCACTTGTTGGAAGGGCGTTTTTCCATTTCCGGCAAATTGCTGTACGGTATCTCGTAAAGTGGAATAGAACGGCAGGCGGCTCAACCAGTTCTCTTCAATAAACAGGAAAAGGCGCTTGCCAAACTCCGTCCGTACTAACAATCCAATGATAAAGAACAAGCTCACTACAATGACAAAGGAAATCAAGTCTACCAGCCACTGATTGGTATCTATCTTGAGCTGTAACAATCCGATTAAAGGTCTTACTAGCTGAGAAGTAAAGCGGACAACGACTCTGACCAAGAAGATGAAGAGTGAAATCGGCAAAATCACCACCACTCCCCCGATCACAGTGGTCATGAAGAATCTTTGCAAGCGACGAAGAAACAATCGTATGTGTAAGGGTAATTTGGGCATATTCTAAAGCGTTTCCTGTTCTTTGTGGATCTGTAGATCCTTTTTCCAATCCGTTATTTGAAATGTTAAGCGTGCGTACTCTCGAAGTCCTACCGTACCTTTTCAGAAGGCCATATGATCGATCCTTTCACTTTGGACTGTAAAAGCTCAAGGGGTCACTACCATTTTGACCTAATTATGTCGAAGGATGAAAGAAATAGGAATCACGTCGACCACTGGTAAGACATTCACTTAACTAATAACGACTAAAAGCCAGTATTTGTTAATAGTGGGAGTAGATTTCCATCTACCTATCTCATTTTCGATTAGGAAGACGATAAAAGATGTGGCAAGAGGAAGGGAAAGAAAACCTAGTGGATGGTAATGGAGTCCATAGCAGCTGTATAGCCCGCGAAAATTCCACTACCATTTTCAATATTGTTGTAAGGAATGACAGCTTCTTGGAAGCCTCCAGTATTACCGCCTTGTTGTTCGATCCGATCTAGGCTATTGTGAAAACGGTAATACTCTTCCGAAACAGTCCGTAGTTCCACAAACAAGCGGCCTAGTTTCTGAAAGCCTGGATTAATGGCAACATTCATGTCAAAACCGTATTGTCCGCCGAAAGGATCATCTTGCAATAGCACACCCCCAGCAAAATAGGCGTTGACAAAATTATCATCTAGCTCAGAACTGAAATTAATATTTCGTCGAAAAGCCCGACTCGGGAGCGTATCTCCTTCGATAATAGAAAACTCTACAATCTCTTGGGCAATCTTCAAGTGGTAGAAATTCTCCTCGCCGGCAGGGTCATCGTAGGCGATGTAAACCGGGAAGTTGTAAAACACCAAGTTACTTTCTGGTGTTTGCGTTTCAACTACTTGGCCAACCGTAAAATCTTTAATTTCTACACGCGCAGGAATAATACTTCTAGCTGTCACCATTCTAAAGCCCTCTACTTCTACTTGGATCAGGTATTCTTTGCCAATAGCTGGAACGATATCACTGGAGGAGTAGACCGCTTGTGCTCTTGGCGTAGTAGGATAAACCACTGCTAGCTCTTCGAGTAGCGTATTATCTTCATAAATACTTACTATGGCATCATTGATGAACTCCTTTTGTCCAACACGCGCAGCATCGTAGGTAATCTTACTAACTTCGACTTGAATAGCGGAGTGATCTTGGAAATTACTCGACACCAAAAGGTCTGGTGCAGGAGGATCTACCTTAAAGGTGACCGGCTTTTCACAGGTGGATGCTATGAATAAGGGCAAGGCCAGCAAGGCCCAGATTTTCACCTTGATGAGAGTATTCGAAGTCATCTTGACAGCATTTGACCTTCAAATCTAATAAAAATCTATGTAACAAGGCCTTAACAAACACTTAAAATACAATCATTCTGTAGTCCATTCCCGGTTTTAGGACCAAAAAGTGGCTATGTATCCGAGAAAACGTTCGCGATAGATTGAGGTGCTGTTCCTAAAAGTGTTTCAAAACCGTCTCGACAGAAGTGATCCGTGCGGTAGACTTCGTCCTAAGTTACCGACGTTCATACAGCGATTTACCTGCCTCTTCATACTTGTCTCCACTGATCCAAAAAGGTCGATCAGGATGATCGGCAATCAATCGAGCCGTGCGGATGAAAGCCTCACAATACTTGTATAAATAATTGAAGTCAAGGGTCGCTGCCTCATCAGAGACTTGATGGTAATTCTTCATTAGATCTTGATCAAACGCTCTAAAGCCGGGGCTGTAACTTAAGGCCGGGATCCCTTTTTGAGCAAAGGAAACATTATCCGATCGGTCAAAAAGTCCCTGTTCCGGGGCTGGATCTGCAACTACTTCTAAACCTACGACTTCCGCTCCCTTGTCAATCAAGTCTGCCACGCCAGTTCTATCATACCCCATCACGGCTACGATTGATGTATCATTATAGCCGGCCCCATCGGTATTGAAGTTGAACACAATCTTGTCGAGCGGGATCAATGGATGTTTAACAAAATAACTACTCCCGACTAAACCTTGCTCTTCAGCTGTTAAGGCCAAGAATAGAACGGAACGTTTTGGTGGGGCCTGCGCGAAGGCTTTTGCCGTAAGCATCAAACTCGCCACTCCAATCGCATTATCTCTTGCACCATTAAAAATGCTGTCCTGTCCAAATGGAAAACCTCCTCCTTGTTTCCCTACTCCTACATGATCATAATGGGCTGTGACGACCATATATTCGTCTTTCAAATCTGGATCTGAACCTGGAAGTACCGCAGCCACATTGCTGGATCGCCTAGATCGCTTGTTCACGCCACTGGTCTCTAAACTCGTCATCACTCCTTTGCCTTTTTTCATATTTTCAAAAGGCTCATCGGACTTTTCGTTCACCATCCCGTAGACAAGCTCGGCTGCTGTGTTATTGGGGTCAGCGATGACCAGGTTTTCACGATTCAAATAATTCAAAAGGAATTGCCAGGGGAAAGGCAAGCGATAGACTTCGATTAGCGCCGCTGCCCCACGTTCAGCCGCCCATTTGCGCTTTAACTGGCTAGCGGCGAAGGCTTCCTGAGGATCGCGAGATCCGGGTTTTCCCGACCAGACATATACAATTTTCCCTTCCAACTCCAATCCCGCAAAGTGATCCACTCCCCCTTTTTCGTCTATCCAGCCGTGCTCTGCAAAAACGGCCTTCCCTTCAATGGAGGCAGCTCCTCCATTGCTCAAAAAGAAGTCTTTTCCCAATTCATAAGCCGTTTCCCCAATTTTCAAGCTGGCACTGCTCGGAGGCGTGACCGATTCAAACGGTATCTCTTGAAAATACCCATCAGCCCCCTCCACCGTTTCACAGCCTTGTGCTCTTAAATATTCTGCGATGTATCTAGCCGCAACTCGATTCCCTGGAGAACCGGTATAGCGTCCTTGCAATTCATCTGAAGAGAGAAAGCGAATATGCTGTTCCAGTTCCGCTTTATTCAATTCGAGCTCCCAGCTTTGGCTCGTTCCCATAGTCCAACTCAACAGCAATAATAGCCAAAGGCTGATTCGCATTTTCATAGATTTAGATTTTTCAATTCTGCAATATAAAGTACTCCTGAAGGTACTAGTCAAATACCAAAAATAAGTTCATGTTCGGCCAATACAAAGGAAGTAATTTCCAATCATAAGGCCATAATGTTGGTCGAAAAAGCAGGATAATTGCCTCCTGTAAAACCGTTTACGACTAACTTCTACCAAGGATATTCCTCTCCAAGGCTGTATCTCCCCTATTGCTTTAGCAAGCCCTTTAGATCAGCTGGCGAATAATTAACCGACTTCAGCGTTTTTTTATCAGATTGTCGGTACACCAAGTAAACGTCGCCCGCCTTTTCCATGTAACTGTCCACCCCTTGCGTGTCCTTATAATGTTTCATGGTAGCCTCGGCTTCTTCCTTGGTTTTACAGGTCTTACTCATATTGGATCGCTGCACCTCATCAAATAAGGTCTTAAATTGCTCACCAAGACCAAATTCCAAAACTGCTCCGGCTAATACATATTGAATATCACAGAGTGCATCTGCTACTTCGACGATATCTTTGTCTGCAATAGCTTCTTCGAGTTCCTTTAATTCCTCGGCGATCAGTGCTACCCGTAGGCGGCAGCGATCAGCTGAAGGGATCTGAGGACTATCTAGGATAGGGTGTTTAAAGGTGCGATGAAAATCTGCTACTTGCCGTAATGCATCGAGCTTCTCCATAGGAATCTTATTCTTAGACTTTTGCTCCTACATCCACTACCAGCCATGGACATAGAAAGATTTGTTTGAGAAAAATAACCGTTTGACTCCATATTTATAGCATGAAATCGGAGCCACGGTTTCAGAAAAATCCAAAGATAGTTTTTTTTAGAAAGCTCGCCTCCAAGCCGATCTAAATGCCAGAAGCGGTGGAGTTAAAAGAATACCACATCTTTCCGAGAAAAAAAGCACCCAGCAAGATGCAAGTCTTCATTTTTTGATCTAGATTTGCAGCGCTCGAAAAAGAGCATTTTCTGTTGGTTTTTTTAACTTTCTTATCGTCGACGGAAATTGAAAACGAAATACTTTGACCTCGTTGATCAATCCTTCTTTTTTCCACAGGATGGTTTTGACCTCGAGGACGGATACCTAGAATTTAATGGTATTCCACTGATCCATCTTATAGAGAAGTATGGTACGCCCTTAAAGCTAACCTACTTGCCAAAGATCGGAAGTCAAATCAAGAAGGCCCGCAACCTATTCAATCGCGCCATGCGTTCTCTGGGCTACGCCGCCAATTACCACTATTGCTATTGTACCAAGAGTAGTCACTTCAGCTATGTGCTGGATGAAGTGCTGGATCATGACGTGAATCTGGAGATTTCCTCTTCTTTCGATATTGATCTTATCCGGCGGCTATATGAACAAGGAAAGATTGATAAGAAACTGATCATTATTTGCAATGGTTTCAAGCCACGGCGATATCTCGAGAATATTGTTGGTTTAATTAATGACGGTTTTGAGAACGTGATTCCGATCTGCGACAATGTCCAGGAGGTGGAATACTACGAAAAGCACGTGAAGGAACAATGCAAGTTGGGGATCAGAGTAGCTACCGAAGAGGAGCCGAATTTCGAATTCTATACCTCCCGCCTAGGTATTAGAGGAGCGGATGTGATGCCTTTCTACCGAGAAAAAATTGCCAAAAGCAATAAGCTAAAGTTGACCATGCTTCATTTCTTTGTAGATACAGGGATCAAGGATTCGCTGTATTACTGGGGGGAATTGAAGAAGGCGATCAAGCTTTATTGCGAAATCAAGAAGGAATCCGAAGATCTCACCTCCATCAATATTGGCGGAGGAATGCCGATCCGCAATTCCTTAGGTTTTGAGTTTGATTACAAATACATGGTCCGTGAAATTGTTGGAAATATCTTGTACGCCTGTGAAGAAGAAGACGTGCCTGAGCCTGATATTCTGACTGAATTTGGGAAATATACGGTTGGAGAAAGCAGTGCGATTATTTTCTCCGTTTTAGCGCAAAAGCAGCAGAATGATTCTGAGATGTGGTACATGATCGATAGTTCGCTCATGACTACTATTCCTGATGCTTGGGGTATGGGAGAACGCTTTATTCTCCTCCCCATCAACAAATGGAACAACGATTATCGCAAAGTGAATGTGGGGGGACTAAGTTGTGATAATGCCGACTATTACAATTCCGAGATTCACGAGAGTCAAGTATACCTCCCTGCTTTCGATCCAAAAGATAAAGAACCACTTTATC
>JAHQWA010000522.1 GCA_019634045.1 Saprospiraceae bacterium | reverse complement strand
GGCCCTCGGATCCTATTTTTCAATTCGCTGCGACGGGAATACTAACGTTTTAAGCTATTTGAACCTAAAATATATACTATATGAAATCATGCCAATTTTTCTCGATAACGATTGTTCTCCTTTCGTTTCTACTGGGGGCTTGTAACCAACCGGTGGGCGAAAACAAAGTAGCCAAAGCAGTTGTATCCAATGCAGTTACGAGCTTTGAAAACTTTGAATTAGATGGAGCTAGTGTTTTAGCTTTTGGACCTGATAATGTCCTCTTTATCGGAGATAGCAAAGCCGCCAAGATACATGCAGTAAAAACGGAAGCGACGGCCTTGAAGGATCCCGTTCCATTCAATTTGGAAGGCTTTGATATCACGCTGGCAAAAAAATTAGGCCTCCAACCCAGAGATGTGATTGTGCATGATATGAAGATACATGCGGTGAGCCAAGAAGCTTATATAGCCATTCGATTAGGGCACCAGCCGGATGCCAAGTCTGTGATTGCTATTGTTCATCCTGCCATGCCGGAAATTCGATTTTTGGAGCTCAACTCATCCAACAGCACAAGCATCTCTCTCAAAAAACCAGCTTCTTCCGATTTGATATTTTGGAAGGAAACACCTGCCAGCGCTCTAACTATTACGGATATAGAATACAATGATGGATCTATCTACGTAGCAGGCTTGACCAATAGTGAATTTGCTTCCACGCTTAGAAAAATTAAGTATCCTTTTGACGACACGCAGGAAGCTGTCAATAGCATTGAGATATACCATGCTGTACATACGCAAAATGAAACCCGGGCGCCTATTCGTACCATGTTATTTAGTGAATTAAATGGAACATCTACACTTTTGGCAAGCTATACCTGCACGCCTTTAGTGACCATCCCTACTGCAGAAATCAAGGCAGGTGCAGCCATTAAAGGGAAAACGATTGCTGAATTGGGCTATGGCAACACCCCTATCGATATGTTGGTGGTGACTACACAAAGCTTTGATGGCTCTACCAGCAAAAGTCTATTGGTGACTAACAAGAACCGCGGAGGCAACATGATTCCGCTTGCTTCAGTAGAGGCAGGAGCTCAAGGAAAAGGCTTGGCAGGCCAACAAGCTATGTTTGCCACAGGCTTGGAAGGTATACAGGAAATTCCAACCGCGAATGTGATGCAGATAGATGTCCAAAATCCACAAATGCTGGCGGTCGTTCGCCGTAATATTGATACCGGTGATATTGACTTGGTTTCTGAATTAACAGGTAGTTTCCTGAGGCTAAGTGATTTCATTTCAGAATATGATTTTCCGGACTATCGCTATCCAAAATCGGAAATGGGCCAAGGTACTAAGCAATACCATGATATGGCTAAACAAATGGAGGGCTATCCAGACTTGACTTCCGAGAAAATGGGCAGAAACTAGATGAGAATAGCATTAGTTGTTATGTCCCTTTTTCTCGTTGGCTGTTTCTGCTGCCAACGTGCTAACACGGAGGAAGGAATGCCGCCAGAAGTAAGTGCGGTATTTCCTTCCTCCGACACTTTGCCCGAAAATTTGCTCAGGATGTACATTCACTTTTCCAAGCCGATGAAAACCATTGGCAACTTGGAAAACATAAAGCTTTTGAATGATGAGAATCAAGAAGTCATTGGAGCTATTTTCAATCATGTACATGAACTGTGGGATCATCAGCAACAACAGCTGACCTTGATCTTCGATCCGGCTAGAGTGAAAACAGGTTTGGTGGCGCACCAACAAATGGGGCGGGCTTTACAAGCTGGAAGGCAGTATACACTACAGATTGGAAAGGTAGAAGATGTATATAGCCGTCCATTAGAGCATATCTTCACGAAATCTTTTTTTGTACAGGAGGAAGACAAGATTGCCCCTAATACTAAAAGCTGGCAAATCCATACCCCAAAAGTGAATAGTAAATCTCCCTTGATCATTCAGTTTCCAGCTATGCTTGATCAACTTTCGCTGTTGCAACGATTACAGTTGACTGATTCCAATGATCAGCCCATCGATGGTCGAGTTGAAATTAAAAATCGAGAAACCACCTGGCATTTCATACCGACCAAAGTATGGTCAGCTGGTGATTATATTCTATACGTTCATACTCGATTGGAGGATCCCGCTGGCAATAACTTGAATGGGTTGTTTGACCATAAAATCGGGACATTGAAAAATCTGCAGGAGGATGAAATAGAACGAATACATTTTCGAATGGACTGAATCTAGCTTTAGAATATTGTAGGGCAGCCAATCTAATTTCCTTCTCCATGCACAACTATTAAAGATTAATATTCTGGGAGTGGATAAATGACTGAGTCTCAATTTTCAAATATGGAAGATCAGAGAAAAAATACGGCTTACATTTTGGCCTTTACTTTTATAGCGGCTATTGCCTTCATTTATTTGTTGATTTCAATAGCATTAATTCCCTACTGGCAAGGGTTATCAGGAAACGAAATTCAAGCCTGGTGGTCTGGACCATTTACCCGTTTTTCCTATTTGATGGTGCCAATACACTTGCTATCTATTGGTATAGGCATTTATGCTTACGCACTTAATCGTAAGGAAAAAAGACCCTTCAATTTTCTATGGCTATTCGCGCTTATTACGCTATTAATTTGCCAAGCCTTTAATTTTGGACTACACGGTTCGATCTATAACCCAGCGCTACAATCGGGTACGCTAGAAGCATCCGAAGCACTGGAGGTTTTTGACAATTGGTCTTTTTATCATCACATAAGAACCGCTTCAATTGCTATGAGTATGCTGGTGCTTATTGCAATTGGTATCAGGTCAAGAGCAGTCCGATAACTAAAGAAAATCAAGACAGATCCAAGTTTGATATCATTTTCTTATGAAAGCATTGGAATACATTTTTCGTGGCATCGGCATAATTGCGTCCCTATGTCTATTCGTACTAGGGGTAGCCGTCCTGCTCTATACCTTTATGGAAGGGGCCTTGGTAATAGGAAAGATATTGAAGTTTTCTACCACTGAAGATACCGTCATTTATAGTGCGATGGGAGTAGTCGACCTAGTGCTACTCAGTTTTAGCATATTCATCGCAGCCATCGGTATTTATGAGCTATTTGTAAACCCAATTGAAAGATTGCCGCAATGGTTGCAAGTACAGGATCTAGATGCACTCAAAAGCATGCTGGTCAAAGTGATTATCCTGGTCATGGGGATCTCTTTTATGGGACGTGTCGTTACTTGGGATGGGGATGAAAATTTACTCAATTTTGGCGTCGCAATCGGGGTAGTTATTTTGGCACTAGCTTATTTTCTAAACGTAAAGTACCAAGGTGATAGCAAACATGGATAGTATTTTGGTATTCTACTAATTCTTAAATAACTCCGGATCCAGAAAACCCTTTAAGTGGTCTTCCCAGTCGAAAATGGAAAACTTATCGACGATGCGCCCACCCTTTTCAATTAGGTAGGAATCATAGGAACTGTACCAGCTTCTATATTTCTTATAGATATCTTCATTGAATGGATTTTCTACATCCAGCGTAATCCCTCCTAGGTCTACACTCAAACCCGATTCCATACCAACAATGGAAAAGTTTTCGAGTTCTGCCTCCAGTAGGTCTTGGTACACATCATAAGATCTTCGTGTGCAGCCTGAGAAGTTGGCGATTAAGAGAAAATCTTCTTCAAAACTATCTTTGGTGAGGGTATCTCCGTTTAGGGATACAAACTCAAAATCAGGAGCCAGCGCATCGATTTGTACGGCCTCTTTTTTGCCAAAGTCGGGGTCTCTTACCAATACTACTGTACCATCGCCAGCGTAGAAATCGGCAAACTTATAGTAATGTTGGCCTAATCTTATGTGTTCTCCCAAATCGTAGTAATCTCTTAATAGTAGGGTGTCTCTTTTCAGGTTACCTTCTGCTAATACGGAAATTTGAGGCCTGAAGAAATCAAAGCTGCTTGAGTTGTAATCGACAACCCCAATTTGGTATTCGTAGTCATCGATAGAAAAGGTTGAGGTGACATGTTGGTTACTTTGAGATAATATTCTGCCATTGAATTCCCCTATTCTAAACCAGCTGGTATCTTGCAGCCTTTCCCCATTACCTTTTTCTATGGTATAATAACAGGCAATTAAGTCCTCACTGGGCTTCCAATCTAGCGTACCCATAGTTCGAACTGAATCGTCTCGAAAATCCTGATTGTTATTCTGATCATAAATATAAATCTCTTCCCCTTTGCGTAGGCCTGACAGGGCAAGTATGGTGTTAGATTTGTCTTTAGATCGGAAAGTAGAATCCTCCAGAGGCGTCGGATCGCCCCAATATCGGAAAGGTTCAAAGGCAATAAGTCTAAATCCCACCTTGAGACTATCAATCCCATCTGGATACTGTATGGGATAGTTCAGCCATTCCTGTGCGAACTCATGAGTTGTATCTCGAAAGTCGAAACTTCCTGCCCCGACCATAAAGAGGCCCGTTCCTCGATGCTTAATGGAGGATAGTACTAAGGTATCTTGAAGGGAAGAGAACTGCCCGGAAGGGATGGGTCCTTCTAATTGACAGCCTGTCAGCAAAGGCAGAATGGATAAGAGCAATAGGTGTTGGATTTTCATGCGCGTGATTTTAGTTCATGTTTGACGATCACCCTTTGGGTGGAAAACGCCTCCTTTTTGCTGATACTTGATTACTGTCTGGCAGGAAACGATACTTTTCTCCTCCAAAAGTCATCACCGAACATGGACTTGGTGATTTTTTAAGATTGTACTTCCAATTTCTGCTTTATAGCTTCTTATTAAGATACGACTTATGACAGGCTTTTGAAAGGAATTGAGATACTATTGTAATGCGGCGGCCATTTTTTATGCATGTTTTTTACGGTTTGTACTCCATCGCTCACCGATGACCTTACTCCTATCCACTATCTGTTTGTTTTTATTAGCCCAACTAAGCGGGCAATTCACTTTTCTTTTTGCTATGCTAATTAATTCGAGAATTAGTTATAACTTTGTATGTATACAAAATTGTAACTAATGAAAAAAGGAGGTCTAGGGGAGTTTGAAGAATTAGTGCTACTAGCGGTGTGTATTCTGGAAGGACAAGCCTATGGAATTTCTGTGAAGGAAGAAGTGGAAAAACACACGGGGCGCTCCATTCTTTTGGGAGCAGTTCATATTACACTGTACCGTTTGCAGGATAAAGGATTGCTAAGCTCGGAGCTAGGTGGTAATACGGCGAAAAGAGGAGACCGAAGAAAACGCTTGTACACGATAACTGATATAGGTGTTCGACAGTTGCAAGAAACTAAACAAGTACGTCAAAAGATGTGGGAGCTCATTCCATTCTTAAACTTGAGCGGATCATGACAGAAAATAAAGAGGAGCAGGTACCAAGGATAGCCACTTGGTTACTCTCGAGGCTAGTAAAAAGTCAATATCATGAAGAATTCCTGGGTGACTTGCAAGAGATCTATCAGGATCGGGTTTCAACGCAAGGCAGAAGTAAGGCTAGGGTCATGTACTGGGTGGATGCCATGCATTTGTTGCTAGGCTTTTTTTACGTTAAACGGACTCGAAAAAATCATGCCGATATGTTCAAACACAATATGCTCATCACTTTTAGGAATTTTAAACGCTATAAAGGTTCCTTTCTAATCAATCTGATTGGACTCTCTACGGGCCTAGCCTGTGTGTTGTTAATTTATCTATGGGTAGTTGATGAACTCCAGATGGATAAATTTCATGAAAAGGACGATCGTTTGTATCAGGTGATGCACAATATTACGACCCCGGAAGGCATCCAAACAACAGAGACTACTCAAGGTTTGTTGGCTGAAGCCTTGGCCGAGGAGATACCTGAAGTAGAGCATGCTGTTGCAGTTGTTGCCCCTTCTTGGTTTAGTGGTGCGGGCATTCTTTCTAATGAAAATGAGCGACTAAAAGCTAGGGCCCAGTATGTCGGCGAAAGCTACTTTGAAGTATTTACCTGCCATTTTTCCGCTGGTACTAAAGCCAACTTTCTGAGTAAAAAACGAGCTGTGGCTATTTCAGATAATCTGGCTCAAAAGCTTTTTAAATCCAAAGAGAATGCGATTGGTAAATCTTTTCATTGGGACCTGGGCAATCTAGGTGGGGAATTCGAGGTGGTAGCAACCTTTGTGGCCCTGCCAGATCATTTGACCGATCCATTCGATTTGCTTTTCCACTATGAGCTATTTTTTGAAAAGCGCCCCTTTTTGAAGAATTGGGGAAATAGTGACCCAAGTACCT
>JAHQWA010000521.1 GCA_019634045.1 Saprospiraceae bacterium | reverse complement strand
GCCAGCGGTGGTACCAGTCCTTATACCTATGTATGGAACACCGGTGAGACGAATGCAACTGAGACCAACTTGCCTGCTGGGACTTATACGGTGACCATTACCGACCTGCTTGGTTGTACGACAAGCGAGATGGTTAGTTTGACCGAGCCTTCAGCCTTGGTAGCAGCCGCTACTGCGGACTCCAATGCGACCTGTAATGGCTCTTCAGATGGCGGAGCCACCGCTTCTGCTACTGGCGGTACGACTCCCTATAGCTATTTATGGAGTAATAGTGCGACAACCGCTTCTATTACAGGAGTTGTTGCCGGAACCTATACCGTAACTATATCGGATATGAACGGCTGTACCTCAACAAGCTCGGAAACAATTACGGAACCAGCCATTTTGGCCGCTGCTACTTTAGTAGATTCAAATGTTAGCTGCAATGGCCTTTCAGATGGTGGCGCGACAGCTTCAGCTAGTGGTGGTACGATGCCTTACACCTATTTGTGGAGCAATGCTGCAACTACTGCCTCAATTACAGGTGTATCAGCTGCGACTTACACTGTAACAATAACGGATATTGAAGGCTGTACTTCTACTAACTCAGCGACAATTACGGAACCTGGCGTGCTCGCTTTATCCATAATGGATGATCAAATCTGTAATGCAGCGGGAGATGGAGAACTGACCGCTAGCCCATCTGGGGGAACCCCCAGCTATACCTATCTATGGAGTACAGGTGCTACTACCTCTAGTATATCAGGTTTATCCGGGGGCACCTATACGCTCACCCTAACGGATGTGAACGGCTGTACCACGACGCAGGCAGGTTTTGTAAATGAAGCGACGGAGGTTACGGCTAGCATTATCCAAGATATCGATGTATCCTGTAATGGCGCCGATGATGGTGAACTTACCGCTATGGGCGCTGGTGGGTATATCGCCTCATTGGATGGACCAGCAGCCTCACCACAAAACTATACTTACCTCTGGAGCACGGGGGCGACCACGGATAAGATCAATGATCTAGCTCCAGGCACTTACACTGTGACCGTAACAGATGAATTTGGCTGTACGGCTACAACTACGGGAACGATCACGGAGCCTAATGCTTTAGACGCTTCGGTGGCCTTGACTCAAAATGCCACTTCTGGTGGCTCAGGAGATGACGGGATTCTGACCGCTTCAGCTACGGGTGGGACTTCCCCTTATACTTACAGCTGGTCCAATACCGTATCCACGGCAGAGAATAGTGGTTTGATGGCTGGCACCTACACGGTGACCATTACCGATCAAAACGGTTGCGAAGATATAGCTAGCGGGTCAGTTATTCACTTGGCCTCCTTAGGGGATCATGTGTGGTTGGACTTGAATGAAGATGGAGTATTTAATGAAAATGAGCCAGGTATCCCTGGAGTGACAGTGCGACTATTCCAGTGTGATGGAGGCGAGCCCGGAGACCAGGTCGGCATGACGCTGCAAACAGATGAAAATGGACAGTACTTATTTGAAGATGTATTACCCGGAGAGTATTGTCTAGAAGTAGATCCATCTACGGCGGACGAACCCTATGCCGGGCTTGAATTTGAATTTACCACTTTCCAAGGTATACTGGAAGGAACCATTGAAATGGACCCCAACGGCCGAGCATTTTCTCCTAGCTTTACCTTGGCTCCGGGAGAGAATAATCTATCCTTTAATGTCGGGATCATATTTGACGCCTGCTTTGCCCCCTTCAGCCTGGCGGCTATAGATTGTACCGAAGATGGAGCTACCCTAACTTGGGAATCCATCAATCTAGATGAACATGGCGGACTTGCCAACCACTGCTGGAAGATTGTAGTGGCTGGAGCGGGGCCCCAGCATTCTACCTTTGGAGTCTTGGGCTTATTTCTGGATTACTTGGGTGCAGGTATTCATGCTAGCTTACTGGATATTAGTATCTGCGCCGATGATCCAGCTTTGAGTATCAGCTCGACCGACAATCCAGACGCTTACTCTATTAGTTACGATTTATCGAGCCACCTCTTACAGCCTGGCACTGCCTATTGGTTTGCGGTAGCAGAAATCTGTGATGATATGCCTCCGCTAGGTAATACTTCTCTTTGGAACTTTCAACGAACTTTCCCCATGACAATGGAGGATGTAGGACCTTTCCCCAGTGCCGATCCCGATACAGATTATTTGTGGGATGATTATGAAGGCTACTTCAAGACTAAAGATGATCAATTTGAAGTGCAAACTGCAGGCTTTAAGCCGACTTGTCCAGATGAATCCGAAGCGGAAGAAGCCTTGAAAACAGATGGCTGTATTACGGTGACGGTGGCAGATGGAGAAAGCTGCTGGGCCAGTTACTGGATCAGCATCGATGATGTACAATTAAGTTTGTCGGATAGTGAAGAAGGAGGTATCGGTAATGAATTCTCACCAGGAACTTATACTTTTTGTGGTTTGGCGGCCGATACCTATACGGTAAAAGTAGAACTGACGGATGACAGCTGTAATCCACCCAAAACCTTCCTCACTCAGGAGGTAGAAGTACCGAATGGGATGGACATGGAATCTCCCAAGATTATTGTAACGGATTATTTTGCCGGAGCCTTGCTGGCCGATAATGTGGAGGGCTCTACAGCTGGTACTGCGGCAGATTTGGGAGAGATGGTCATTCCCGAAGGCGCTTGTAGCATGAAATCCTACTTCCAAGTAATAGGAGTAGATAATTGTGATGGAGATATCTGCGAAGGGGGCTCGGTGACCGCAGAGGTGGTCGATGGGCCTGCCAATGTGGATCCTGGTACGCAGATCACCATCTATAACCTGGATGGGGAACTGGTAGAAATCGATGGCGGTGTTATTGAGGTTCAAGGTTGTGAATGGATCATCGAAGTGAATTGGGCTGTAGGTGCTTCTACCATAGAGATTTGCATGGATGATGCAGAAGCTGGCGGATTTTCTCCTCCTGCTTGCGTGACCCTCAGTGCTGAGGTAGCAGATGTAGTAGACCCTAGTATAATAGCGCAAAGTTCCAATCAAGTTATTCCAGCCTGTAGCGATGAGGTATCCTTTATGTATGGCTTCACGATCTTGGATGCTTGTGATAATGAAATAGATCCATCTTCTGTGAGCATTGCTGCTACCAGTGAAATATCAGGCATCAGTATTGATTTAGATGAGGGCTTTGCCTATCAAGAAGGAAGTTACTTTGAAGTAACCGGAACCCTAGGTGACCCCACTGGTATCCTGGATGCTGAAGGAGCAACTGTAGGCTTTTTTACCATCAATTACGTTGATGATCAATCGGTTAGCTACGAAACTACGGCCAGTATTACTGCCGTAAAAGCAGCCGAAGAAACCGCTCCAGTGATTATCGTCAGTGGCACCAACTATACAGCGCTGGCTTGTGAAGATGGAGCAGAAGTAGTAATAGGTGTAACTGTTACAGACGATTGTGATGAGATCGAAGACGAACTTAAGATCAGTAGCGTAGATGGTTTGTCGGCTACTAGCCCAGTCTTGAACGGGCTCTCTGGCTACTTTGAATTTACAGGTACACTAGAAGCAGATGAGTACTCCATAACTTTCACCTACCCTGGAGCTGAAGATGTAACAGTTGCGCTAATCGTTACTCAAGAAGATAATAATGCTCCCGAGATCGACATGCCAGGAAATACGACCTTCACGGTTCCTTCTTGCCAGGATGACGTGACTGCAGTATGGTCTGTACAAATCAGTGATGATTGTGATGAGGAAATTGAATTGGACAATGTTTTGATCAAAATTGATGGATCGCCGATTGCGGTACCAAGTTCCTCAGCAATAGTCCTGGCGGAAGCAGATGGCACCGTAATAATCGAGTTGTCTACCGCTCTTTCTCTAGCGGATGACGGTGCTAATTTGGTTGTTATCTATACAGATGGAGTAGGCGAAACCAGTACAGCGTCTTCTACAATTACAGTAAATGGGACGCCAGATGTTGTTCCTCCGGTGATCATTTATCCTACTGAAGTACTTCGAGAAGAACTCACGCCATGTGCTCCCAATACGACCGACATAGTATTTAGTGTATCCGCTATCGATAATTGTACGGGTTCAGTTGCCGTAGCACTCGCTGCACCAGGTAGTCTTGGGATGAGCAGTAGCTCCTTGGGCGATGCTATGCAATGGACGATCACTTATCCCGCCCGAGCTGAACCTTACGCAATCGGACTATTGGCTACAGATGAAGCCGGCAATGCGACCGAACAGACGATGTGGGTGGAAGTAGTGCAAGGACCAAAGCCTCCACAAAACTTAAGTTGTAACACCAACTTAACGGCCCTGTTGGATGAGAACTGTTCCTATCTGATATCTCCAGATCTCGCGCTGGAAGGTACCTTCGGCTGTCTCCAGCCTGAAGATATATTGATTGATGTGGAGAATAGTGGGGAACCAATTGCCTATGGTAGTGGAGTGCACGAATTTGATATTTACATCGGAGGGGCATACTTCTGCACGGGTACCATCGTACTAACAGATAACATCCCTCCAAGTATCACTTGTCCATCCACTACCGCTGATTTCATCTGTGCTGACATTGAGGAGTTACGAGGAAGCTTGGAGGTGACGGGGGAGCCACTGATTGAAGACAATTGCGATGGCGCAACTTATACTTGGTATGAAGAAACGATCTATGGGGCAGATGAGACCTGTGATCCCGTACAATTGAAACGAGTATTTACCGTAACGGATGGCGCTGGTTTGACAGATGAATGTACGCAGTATATCACCATTCGTAAACCTTCTCTGGACGATGTCTTGACCCCAGAAGAAGTTGTGGAGTTGAGTTGTGATGCTGCCCTAGAGTTGGACGATGAGGGACATCCCGTCCCAACTGCCACAGGAGGCTATCCCTATGTGGTGGGCTATTTTGATGACTATTATTTAGCTCAAACCTTCTGCAATTTGGCGGCTACCTACCGCGATTCAGATGAGATTGAGGTGTGTGGTGATAGCTACAAATTTACTCGAACCTGGACCGTATTGGATTGGTGTGAAATTGGCCGGACCTTGACTTTTACCCAATTGATCAAGGTTGGGGATTTTGCCGCACCCATAGTCGCTGCCCCATCGGTAGACTATGATTGGGATGGAGTAGATGATATCCTAACCTATTCTACCGGACCCTTCAATTGCACCGCTTCCTTTGAAGTACCGCTGCCAGTCGTAAGCGACAATTGTTCGGATTGGTCAGTCACTACTGAGATTTTAGCAGAGGGGCAAAGTCCGATTTTAACCATTGAAGCAGGGGGAAGCCGAGTGATTAGTGGTATCCCCGTAGGTTGTCATGCTTTCCGTTACTGGGTGACTGACGGTTGTGGAAACCAAAGCGATATCACGGTCCCCTTTATGGTAGAGGATCAGGTGGCACCCACCGCGATCTGTAATGAAGATCTAAATATTACGGTAGACAACCTGGGCTATGCTCGGGTATATGCAGATGATATCGATGAAGGTTCCTGGGATAACTGTGGACCAGTACGAGTAGAGGTGCGTAGATTGGTCAATACAGATCAAGATTGTAGCCCAGTCAGTTCCTATTTCACGGAGTGGGGTGACTACGTGGACTTTAGTTGCTGTGATGTGGGCACACCGGTGCGTATAGAACTTCGGGTATGGGATGATGCTAATGGGGATGGCATCTGGGGCAATGAAGCGACGGTGCAAACTTGTGATGGACAGACCAAACTCTTGAAAGACAATAGTAATGTTTGTTGGTTAGAGGTAACGGTAGAAGATAAACAAGCGCCCTATTGCGTAGCACCACATGCTCAATCGGTGAGTTGTGCGACCCTACCTTACGATTTTGATCCCAATGAGATAGAACTACTGCAGGATCTATTTGGGCAGGCAGACTTTGCCGATAATTGTCCAGGTGTAGTTGGGGTCGAAAATACTCCCGTGGTGACCATTGATGACTGTGGTGCAGGGACAATCCTACGCTCCTTTACAGCGACGGATGCTGGAGGACTAACTTCAGGAACTTGTCAACAGCTGATTACAATTTACGCAGTACATAACTACGAGATCGGCTTCCCAGCGGATAGCCAGGCAGATTGTGGCGTGGCTGATCCAGATACAATTATCACGAAAGAGATTGGCTGTGATTTATTGGCCATTAGTAGTGAAGATGAATTCTTCTCCGCTTCCGGAGAGGAGTGCTATAAAATCTTCCGGACTTATCGAGTGATCAATTGGTGTGAATATGATGGAGAGGCGGCACCGGTGGTAGTCAGCCGAGATGAGGATTGTGATGGCAAGCCGGGAGATGAAGCCGTTTGGGTGATCCGTAGAAACAGCGGAGCCGTATACTTTGATCGGGATAACAATGAATTGAATAGCAATCCATCCGCCGGACAAAAAGGTAGCGCCTGTGATGGTATCAGCAACCCTAGTGGTTATTGGATCAACAATACCATCGATGAGAATGCTACTAGAGATCCAATTACTGGTCAAGTAGACAATGGTACGAACAATGATGAAATCCGGAACATCGATTCTAGAGGATTCTGGCAGTATACTCAGGTCATTAAGGTATACGATTCCGTAGATCCAGTGATTACGGTGGAAGACTATAGTGATTTTGAATCATTGGATGGTGTAAATTGTGATGCGCCTGTTACGATCAACTTCACCATTGAAGACGAATGTACCCAGGAAGAAGGATTGGAATACGTATGGTTAGATGCCTTCATCGTGGATGCGGATGGTGATGGAAACTTTACGCAGGCTGAGTTTGTGACAGATGCAGATATGACCTCAAGCGTAAGCGGAGAAGCTCCTAATTATACCTTCAGTGCAGAATTGCCAGAAGGTCTACACGCCCTCTTGATCAAAGGATCCGATGGATGCGGAAATGAATCCGTAGACTTGATCACTTTTACGGTAGTAGATGCCAAAGGCCCATCCCCAATCTGTATCAATGGATTGGCTATAGAGTTGATGCCCACCGAACCAGGTACGGATGCAGATGGTGATGGCGATGAAGATGCCGCAGCCCTGGCCATCTGGGCCAATGATTTTGTCACCAGCCCAATCTATGATTGCAATGGTCAAGGACCTGAGGTGGATGATAATGGCAATGCACGCATCACTGCCTATTCTATTAATCTGCTAGATGCGGAACCCGATCGAGACCAGACCGGCTTAATCTTGACTTGTGATAGTGAAGAAACGACAATTGTAGAAATCCATGCTTGGGACGAGGCGGGTAACCACGATTACTGCGAGACCTTTGTACTGGTACAAGACCTGATGGGACGCTGTCATGACAATGCTGGTGCCATTGCGGGGGTCATAGAAACCGCAGAAAGTATGGAAGGAATAGCAGATGTGCAAGTGCAAATCAGTGGAGCTATGGACCAAAGTATGGTCACCTTGGATGATGGTGCCTTCCATTTTACCAACATTCCAATGGAGAGCGATGTATCCATCTACCCATTGAAAGATATTGATCCTTTAAATGGTGTAACCACTTTTGATTTGATCTTGATCAGTAAACACATCCTTGGAGAAGGGCCTTTGGATTCGCCTTGGAAGCTGTTGGCAGCCGATGCCAATAACAATGGCTCCATCACTACAGTGGATGTGATAAGCATCCGCCGGCTGATCTTGGGCATGGAGGATAACTTCCTGAACAATACGAGCTGGCGCTTCTTTGAGGAAAGCCAGCACTTTCCTGATCCTACCAATCCATGGTCTACCTACCTACGCGAAGTAGCATCGATCAATGATGTCGAAGAAGACATGGAAGTTAACTTCAAGGGCATCAAGATTGGAGACGTGAACGAGAGCGCACTGGCTAATGCTCTATCTAGCCTGGATGAACGAACGCAGGGCTCTTTTGCTTTGCAGGTTGAGGATAGGAAGTTACAGGCCGGTCAAACCTACCAGGTGGATTTTAGCGGGAAGGGAATGACGGAGATTGCGGGCTATCAAGGCACCCTGAACTTTGGTAAGACTTTGGAGTTGATCGAGATCGATTACGGCGTACTAAGACAAGTTAATTTTGGAACACGTTTTCTGTCCGATGGCCTGCTAACTACCTCATGGAATGGCGAAGCGAGCGAGGGGGAAGTACTCTTTAGTTTGATTCTTCGTGCTAAGACGGATATACAATTGAGTGAAGCACTGGGCTTAAGCTCTAGGATTACGCTTTCAGAAGCTTATAGCAAGCAGGGAGATAAGTTAGATCTCACCATTGACTACCAGGACGGAAAGGTAGAAGCTGTAGGTTTTGAATTGTATCAAAATCAACCTAATCCTTTCCAAGGACAAACGCAAATTGGCTACTACCTGCCCGAGGCCAGTCCAGTGACCTTAACGCTGAGTGACGTAAGGGGTAAAACACTTAAGATCGTTCGGACAACTGGCTTGAAAGGGCACAATCAAATTACCCTGGATAGCAAAGATTTACAGGCAAGTGGCCTACTGTATTATACTTTGGCCACTGAGCAATATACTGCGACGAGAAAGATGATCGTGCAGTAAGTTTTACGATGATTATAGATTAATCTCTTTTTTGCTAAAACGAAAGTTTGTGCAGGGCCTCCACCCAAAGTGGATGGCCCTGTTTTTTGATCAGGAGAGAATATTAAATGCTTACTGAGATGCCAGTTTTTGTAAAATAAGGTTGTTTTGTAAGTCGTTGTTAGTTAGTTGTTTAGGTTGTTTTAATGGTGCTTAAGGTGTGAAAAAGGGGGAAACAGAATCCTGTATTTTGTCATTGTTAATGAGCTAGAAAGCTGGTAACTTTATATAAAGGTTATTTCAATATTGATTAGCAAAGAATAATGTCCCCCTAATTGAAGTAATCTTAGATAAGATTATGAATCTCTAAAAGACGACCTACAACATGAAACAGTTTTACCCCCTTACAGCTGTATCTGGGTTCCCTATGTCCAGTACAGACCTTAGCATATCTTTCCCGATAATCATAATAGACACGGATGTGCCCCATTCGCGGATTCCCACCTAAGGCAACACTCAAAGAAGTTGATTCCTTGACCTTATCGGTAGTACCTGGATACCTCCCAAAAACCGATTCCAAATTACAAATACCGAGGTATTCTGCTACTCAAAGGAGATATTACTCCATTCCATGAACTATCAACGATTACAGGCGATGCTATAATAGGTATTGCTTTATATGGGCATAGGGATGAGTAAGAAACACCGACTGTTTTATTAATCTCCAGGAAAAGGAATTTACGCTTGTTTTTTTAATGACAGGAGCAGCCTGCGAATCACCAGTTTATAACAACCTGTTCCACGAATCTTTTTGTATAAGATACGGCCTAAGATCTTGCCGACATTGGCTTTCTTGCGCTGTATCTAGAAACCCTAGGTAGATAATACCAACTAGTGATGAGTAAGCTGAATTTTAAATTTTCTACATTGAGAAAGGCTGCTACAGCACCAAACCACACCTCCTGACGTATAGATCGTCATCCCAAACTGTGTGGCGGCCTTACAGTAGTACTAGTCTGCTAATTAAGTAATTGAGAGCTGGGAACTACTATGTGACCAATTAGAAATGCTAGACGTTGTTGCGTGTGGGAGGTAAATAAAATAGTGGACCTCCCCACCGCACAACATTTCGAACCGAAACGGAAAGACGACCATACAATAGACAAAAGAACGAAACAACTTCAGATGGCAATTTGGATTGAATAAATGGAGACAGGGTTTGTACTGAGTACAGCCCTGTTTTTTTTGCCGTCAGGTGAATGCAAATGGCTTTGGGAAGAGCCGATAGGTTCTGGGAAGTGCTCCCCAAAGCCATTTGCAGGCATGAAGGAAGTTACCAGGAAAGGCCGAATCTGAACTCTACCTGAGCGAAAGGAGTGCTAAAGTCGCTGTTTTCGAAACCCGGAAGCTCTGCATCGGCAATCAATCGATAACCGCCGTCCACACCAATGTGGAACCAGGTGAAAACATTCATTTCTACACCTACTGAAGGTTGAAAAACAAAGACGCGATCTCTTTCTCCATCTTCCATTCTGATTCTACCTCTACCTGTTACGATATTGATGCGTGGGTGGATAACATTGCGGGAATTCGGTTTGATGGCTACTAGAAATCCACCAGACTTCATATCAAAGCGAGTTTCATTGTCGCCGATTACAATATCTTCTTGCGTTTCTAGGTGACTATAGCCTAAAACAACGGTACGACCAAACTCCAGGCCAATATAGCCTCCTCGAGAAAGCTTCCAGTCATTATCATAAGTGCTATAGTTGAGCGTGGTTCCGCCCCAAATTCCAGAAAAGAAAGCGTCGTGAGAATTGAATAGGGTTTCCTGTCTTTGGCCAAATAGGGATAGGGTAGAGAGTAGTGCAATCGCTAGTGAGAAGCATCGGGTTTTCATCTTCATATGTTTTGAGTGTTAAGCAATGGGCATCATTGGCTACTGGGGTAAAAATGATGCATTTTTCACTTACACGATGAAAAAAATCGACGAAGCCCCCCATTTCTTAACGATACTTAACGCGAAAAGAATTTTCTTAACGAAGGTTTAAGGCTTTCCTGTTAAGACTTACTCTAAAAAAGAGTAGCAATAAAAGCCCCGCTACGCCCAATGCCCAGAGCCACCATTTGCCAAAACGTGCAGCGGGGTGGATGACACCATCTTGTCCCATATGAATCATACCTCCCCAATAGAAAGGATGGAGCAACTCTTCAGCTTGATTTTGCAAAAAGGATAGTTTAGCAAGTCTAAGGGCTTCACTTTTGTGATGCCCCTTTCGTAGGTTTTCTACAAAAGCAGCTGTGATCTGCGTATTGATTTTCTCGTCCACTTTCCACAGCGATAAGGCAGTGCTTTGGCAACCCGCAAATTGTAGGCTGTAAGCCAAAGAAATCATCCCTTCTCCGGCTTGCAAATTGCCGATCCCACTCTCACAAGCACTAAGGATGGCCAGGTCAGCATTCAGCGATAGACCAAAAAGCTCGTAGGCATGGAGGTAGCCATCCTCAATCTGCGCCCCTAACTCCTTGGCGAGGATCAATTTGGAGCGTAGAGGATCCAAGGCATTGGCTATAGCATGGGTACTGAAGTACAAAACATTGGCCGCCGGAAGCTGGCGCACCACATTGCTCTCTTTAGCTTCTATCCCTTGATAAATCTGAAATCCACGTTGTTTCTTTAATTGCTTGGCTAGCTTCAAACTCCACGGCTGCCGGATTGTTTTCATGTAGGCCTCATCCACTGCAGTCAGCGTATCCAGTTGTTCTTGGTAATTCTGTTTAATGTCCGCTTCAAAGCCAGGAGCTACAAAAACAATCGGCCCCTGGTGGGCAGGGGAGGAGTCATTGAACAACACATTGATCGATAAGGCGTACGAAATGTGATAATCGAAAATCAAGTAGACTTGCTCCTTCCCCTTTGGCTTTAAGGCTTCAAAGTTTAGGTAAAAGAGCCTGCCGCTTGGAATGAGATTTACCCGGTTTCCGGAAAGATCGCTTCGGATGGGTGCCCATAGTAGTTGATACAATTGATCGCCCAGTTCCTCCGTTGCCTTGAGATCCCTGGTGGTGATGGCTTTCTTCCAAGCATCCACCTTTTTATCGATGGTCGAATTTAGGCCTAAGTGATGTAGCTGACTCTTTTTAGCCGTGACTACCAATGCATAATAAGCCGTATCATCTTGCATGAACTCGATGAGATTCTGATCCAATGAAAGCTGAGCTTGGACTTCTCGGAGGTCTGGAATTTGCTTGTTGAATTTTAGCCGGTAATAATGAGGATATTGTTCTTGTAAGGTATCCAAATAGGCGTCTAGAGCTTGTTCATTCCTAAATAAGGTCTGCTGCAATTGTTGAGAATCGGGGTATTCCAATACTTGTTCACTTAAGGCAGCTACCTGGTCCTTGAGTTCGATTTCTTTCTGCAGGATAAGGTCTGGGACACCTTGATAGTGCAGAATTTTATCATCCTGAATATCTCGCAACAGGCAGGTTCTCCCATGTTCCGAAAATTGATAGACAGCAGCTAAATATCTAGGGGCTTTCGTCTCTCGATACAGTTGCTGATAAACCCCAATGTTTCGCTGATAGACCTTTGCATTGTCCTTGATGAGGATACTCTTGGTATAGGGGTCGGTAAATTGTTTCCTGAATTTTTCGGATACATTGAGGTACAGCTGAGCGTATTCTTCAAATTGCTGAAGAACGTTGGCGTCCTTATTTTCTTGATACTGCTGGTATAAAAAGTCTGTATAGTGATTCAGGAGTAGGAGGGTATTGGGTGACCAAGGGAATGCCCCTTCATCTAGTCGGTCAATCCCATCCAGTCGGATACTTTGCAATGCACTTTCAAATGATTCCCCCGCTTCCTCCCAG
>JAHQWA010000520.1 GCA_019634045.1 Saprospiraceae bacterium | reverse complement strand
TGGCTCCATTGAAGATACTATCCTGTGGGCCATACGCGCCACCACCCTGCTTTCCAACCCCCACATGATCGTAGTGGGCGGTTATCAATAAGTATTCATCCTTCAAATCAGGATCGCTTCCCTCTAAAACGCCAATCACATTTTGAGAAGCCAAGCTTCTGTTCTTAGCGGCACCACTGTTCAATACGATTGGCAATTCTTTACCCGCTTTCAATTCACCAAAAACTTCCTTATCTGCACCTTGCACCCAGGCATGGATCAATGCACCTTCTGTGCCCATATCCTGGCTAATTTCGATCCGCTCTCGACTAAAGTAGTTTCGAAAAAACCGCCACGGATAGGATAGGGTATAGATTTCGACCAAACCAACAGCTCCTCGTTCGAGTGCAAATTTTCGCTTATCCCCCATTGCGGCAAAAACTTCGGAAGGATCATCACTAGTAGGAAGACCAGACAGCACAACTACCACTTTCCCTGTCACATCCAGATCTTTATAATCATCATGCTCATTGGCTTCATCTACCCAACCGAAATTTGCATACACTGCTGTGGCGGTAATTTCTTTTTCCTGGCCATCGAGCAACACCAAATCTTCTCCTAGGGTAAATTTGACTTCATCGACCTGTAATGATCCTACTTGAGGTGGTTGGTTGGCGGCAAATGGAATCTTTTGGAAGTACGCTTCTGCTCCTTCAGGAGACTGATATCCAAGTGCTTCCAAGCGGGCCGCGATATACCGAGCAGCGATATTATTTCCGGCCGAACCCGTTCTACGGCCCATCAATTCATCAGCGGCCAAAAAGCGCAATTGAGTCTCGATGGTTGCTTGTTCGAGATCAAATTCTGGTAGTCTTTTATCAGTCTCCTGAGTAAATGCAGTGGTGGAGATGAAGGCCAAAAGCCCAATTGTCAATATAGTTTTTTTCATAAAGTTTGTTTTATAGCATTGAATAGAGCTGGGTCACCCTATTTTCGTTTTAAAACCTGTAATCTAATTCAATAATAAATCCATTAAGTCTGGATCTTCCAGCAAATTTTGCCAGGCAGCCTCTTTGTTCGTCGCCAGGTTTCTGGCTAAACCAAGTCGAATATCCGCGGGGATATCATCCAACAGTAAAAAGCGTTTCATATTCTCAACTTGCCTTGGTTGAATACTGGTTTTGGAAGCAGTCCCAAAGGTAAACAGACGAAAGGCTAAAGTAGATAACAAATCGACTCGGAGGGGTTTTTCCTGTATCAAATCGGCTAATTGCTCTTGAAAGACCTCCATTCCTTCCGATTCCAACAGTGCTTGTGGATCAGGTAGCTGCTGCAAGCTCTCCTGTACAAAGGCAACAAAAGCAGCCACCGTCTCTTCGTCGAGACAAGAATCACCTAAGATTTTCACCAGGCCTAATTGGTCTTCCAGCTTTTCAATCGGGGCAATGGCTTGAAAAAATTGAACTAAGGTACGAGGCGTGGTTCGTTGCCCTTGTACGATCTCCGGGTAGGTCAACACAAAATCGATTCCACGATTATCAATACTATTTGACATTGCCCAGGCAGCCCATTCTTTTTCATCAAAGGTCAAGGTGATGTGCATCATTCGAGTCAGCATAGCATCGTCCAGCGGCGTTACAGAATAGTCACCTCCATCAGGATTTGCCGTGAGGATAATCTGCCAGCCCTTTGGAAGTCGCCAACTGATCAATTCATAATTCTGCAATAATTGCATAATACCACGCAGGATGCGATCATCGGCGCGATTGACATCATCAATCAAAAGTATTCCGGCTTTTTCTTCCTGAGGCACCCAATCTGGGGCCCTAAATATCGTCTGGTCGCCCTCAATGGCAGGCATCCCCAAGAGGTCTCCCATTTCTTCAAACTGCGCAGGCGCGATATAGGTAAATCCATAACCCTTGCGCTTGGCTAAATCTCGCACAATTTCGGTTTTGCCAATGCCATGGAGGCCCCAAATACACACTGGGGTTTGAGGTCGATCCAATTCTCCCGCCCGAGCATTGATGTCGAACATATAGTCGAGAAAATTAATTAAAGCCTCAGGTTTCACTTTAGTGCCATAGTAGGTATAATCAAATGCTTTCATCTTGTCTTTTCGTTGTGGGTTTTATTCCCTATTTCATTTTAACTGCTTTACCTGGTAAAAGCTGCCAGGCTCGGGTATCGGTACGGAGGCCGTTTTTAGAGACCATCCACAGCATGGGCAAACGCGGTTGAACCTTTGGTACTGGTCCAAAACCGTCGGTTAGATAGATCAAACCATCCATTCGGCTTTCATTTGCTAATCGGATGGGTTCATCAAACAAGGTGCCTCCTCTCCCGGCCACCTCGGTGACAACCTGGCCGTGATACGGATATTGCTTGCGAATTTGGTCATCACATTCTACAATACTCAATTCTGCGCCGCAACGCCAAAGTTGATAAATTTCTCGAAAAAAATCACCTAAAAGATCCACTTGCAAACTACCTGATGTATCCAAAGCAATCATAAGTTTCTGTCGACGCTTAATTTTGATCCCTGGCACGGTCCCATAACGCTTTGAAGGTCGTCGAATGGTATCCTTGAGCACCATCTTTCGGCTATTACTGGCAAACATTCTTAAAACTCTCCGCCAATCTAAATCTGTTTTTCGGCCCTTTAACCTCCGATCGATTAGGGCTCGCAAGGGCTCTGAAAGTCGATAAAACGAAGAACCCGCTGCTTGTTGTAACAGCTTTCGAAGTCGATGTTGCCAGATAGAACCTATAGCCTCTTGCTGTTCTGGAGTTAAGGATTCAAGACTCTCCACCCAGTGTTGATGGCCACCGAGGGCAGCATGATCGGCCTGCTGCCATTGAGCAAGCAGTTCTTGATCCGCCTTTGTAGAAGGGATAGTCTGGGCTTGTAAGGCGAGAAGTTGTCGGTAGTAGTAGGCAACTCCACGGTTAGCCTCCCAAGGTTGATCTAGAAATTGATCCAAACTAATTTGCGTCGTTCGCAATTGCTCAGGACTCAGGTATTGGTTTACCACTAAATCCGTTGCAATTCCAAATAATTTGGCATCCGGAAATTCATCCTTCCGGAATGGATGCAACAGAACCAAGTGCAATAATTCATGCTTAATCGCCCCAATTTGCTGAGGCATGCTCAAGGAGGATTGCGACCAAAACTCAGGATTAATGCCCAAGGCAATTTTTCCATCGGCATAGAGCAAAAGGGCAGTTTCGGGTATATCATCACGACTTTCACGTAGCAGTGTGCCTGCTAGATGACCAAAGAAAGGTTCGGTCAAAATAATCTGGATCAAAGTTTCGCTTATCAGCCGCTCCATTTCAGGTTTTTAGTCGAAGAACTTATGTAAACTATGTTAGCTAGCCAGATCTTAACAATTGTTGATTCACAATAGTTTTTAGGTGGATTCTTGTACCACCAAATGGGTCTCTACCCAACTCATAGGGGTAACTTTTCCTTCACCAATCAATTGAAATAGAATCGTAGCTGCCTTTGCACCTACATCCTCTCCTGAATGTTCCATATAGGTGATTCGGGGTTGCCAAAAATTCGGAATAAGTCCATTGCTGATCGCAGCAACCCGAATATCATTTGGGATTGTAAGTCCACAACTCTGACACGCTTGCATCGCTCCTACCAATAAAAGATCACTCATTGCAAAGATGGCATCAGGCTTTTCGTCTTGATCGAGTAATTCGATAATTTTTTGTTGAGCAAGATCAGAAGTCTCAGCATGCAAGATCCATTCGGACTTTATCGGGAGGCCTCGCTTTTGTAATCCCTGCTTATATCCTTCTTTACGCCTTCGCGAAATGGATAGATTTGGGTTATCGAAAACACCTACAATTCGGCGGCACCCTTTGCCAGTGAGATGATCCACCAGTCGGCTAGCTACTTTTTGATCATTGATACCGATGGCTGGAAAATTCTGATGCTCTACAATTCTATCAAATAAGATAACTGGCACCCCTCCCTTTGATAATTCTTCGAAATGCTCCAAGTTGTCAGATTCTACCGAAAGGGAAACCAACAAACCATCCACCCCTAAAAGTTCACAGACATGGGTATTTTCGATCTCTCCAGCAAGGGTATTATTGGAATGCAATACAATTAAATTGTAACCAGCTGCTCTGACCTTCTCCTCTATGGCTTTAATAACAGACGGAAAAAAATACATATTCATATCGGGAATAATCAAAGCAATTAGTCGGCTTTTACGGCTTCGGAACGAAATCGCCTGTAGATTTGGCTTATAGCCTAAATCTTCTGCCATTTGTTTGACCCGATCTCTAGTCTCTTTGCTGATATCCGGATGATCCTTCAATGCTCGAGAAACTGTGGATGGATTGATGTTCAATAACTTGGCAATATCTTTTACTGTGATTCTCCCCATAGTCAATTTTGATGAGCTCTAAATGTATGTCTATGAAAATCTTTTTCCACCGCAACCGTTTGCGCATCCGAATGCGGAACGGCCAAAGCAAATAAGCAGCTAAATACTTTGGAGATTCACTCCGGTGTTCCTATTTTGTATCATAGTATTACTCATTTTAGCAAATAATTTAGCCTTCTAAACGATTAGATTTGAGGATAAAACGACGTAATGCTAAACATTAATCGTGTTTTATAAACGCGAGACCAGTAACTTAGGCTGATTTTAGCTTAGCCCTAGTAATGTATGAAACTTAAATCGACGAGGGCGGTTTTTACCGCCTTTTCTTTTATCAGGCCCAAACCATTTATTACCTCGTTTTGATTTAGAGACTGCCAAGCTTTCAATGGTGAAGACTTACTTTCAAGAATATGCTTCATCGACAAAAAAAGCTTGGGTCGAGACTGTTACAGCTCAACCCAAGTAAACCAGAAACTTAAAACGACTATTCTTATATGCTGCTATATAAGAGGACTGGCTTGTATCTAAAAGCGTCCAGTAGCAGATAGATTCTTATCAATAGTATGTTACATGCAATATACAGTCTTATCTATTTGAATTGCAAATCACAAAATACAAATTTCTTTATTTCAGCAAAATCCATACCACTGCAGCAATTCCTGCTGTATTGCTAATTATTTTCTAACTTGGACAATTATTAGCTTGAAAATCAAAGAGAAAATAGCGCCGAAGAAGTCAACCTTTGGCAGGTAAAAAAAGGAAAAGATTAACCTTCACAAGGCACCACGGCTGCTTGAATCCTTAGAAGATGGCAAATTACGATTACATTGTAGTAGGCGCTGGTTCCGCTGGTTGCGTCTTGGCAAATCGCCTGTCTGCCGATGGCAAAAACACCGTAGCTATTTTAGAAGCAGGTGGTCGAGACCGTTCACCGAACATCTCGATTCCGGCTGCTTTTAACAAGCTGTTCAAATCCAGCT
>JAHQWA010000041.1 GCA_019634045.1 Saprospiraceae bacterium | reverse complement strand
CTTGCTGCAATGCCGAAGATGCCGATCAACAAGAGTGGTTTCCGTCCCATTCTGTCAATCAAGCTCATCGCCACCAAGGTAAATACGACATTGATAATACCTACCCAAACAGCCTGAGCAAAAGCGGCGTTTGAGCCTACCCCTGATTGCTCAAAAATGGTCGTAGCGTAGAAGTAGATCGCATTTACGCCGGTAATCTGCTGTAGAATTCCTACGGTCAACCCAATCAAGATGACAAAGCGCAAAGAAGGATGTAGTAAACTACCGATTGATGCCTTTTTTGTGCTGCTCGTCTCCTCAATGCTTTCCTTTATCTGTTGATATTCAAGCTCCATTTGTTGCGCTCCATGGAGGTTAGCCAAAACTTCTCGCCCTTCTTCTTCACGTTTTTTCACCAATAACCACCTGGGACTGCGAGGAACAAAAAACAAGGCTATGAAGTAGACAATGGCTGGTGCAAATTCAATTCCCAGCATCCATCGCCAAACCGTTTGCTCCGTTATATCACCACCGGTACCGACCAATCCTTGTAGATAGTAATTACTAAAATAAGCCGCAGAAAATCCCACCACAATATTCAACTGTTGGATAGAAACCATCTTTCCCCGATTTTCCGCCAAGGAAATTTCGGCTATGTAGATCGGAGCCAATACCAAAGCGGCACCAAAGGCTAGTCCTCCAACCATTCGTGCCATCACTAGGGAGGCAAAGCCGCCGGCCATGGCTGACCAAATCGCGGAAATTGCATAGAGAAATGCGACGACAATTAATACTTTCTTTCGACCAACTCGATCACTAATTGTACCCGCCACGAGCATGGCGAACATCGCGGAAAAGGTTGGAGAACTCACCACCCAACCCAACTGAAAATCATTTAAAGCGAATTCGGGTTTAATATACTTGGTTACCCCTGAAATTACGGAAGCATCAAAGCCGAAGAGAAAGCCTCCTAGCGATACGAGTGCAGCGATCCAAATCTGGTTGCGTTTGTCTTTCATTTTGTGTTTACTTGTTTCATACCTAGTTTTGAACTTGCCCCCACTCATCGGAATAGGGAACGCCTCAAATATAAGTATTCTGAACCGCTCTACCGTTCCTCTATCACTTCCTTAGTGGAAAACTTATAGCGCATGTTTCGATATACTGCTATATCGGTAATGTCCTCTGGGGTATTTTCAGGAATGGCCCGGGAATTGGCAGAAATTCGATATTCTCCATGAATGGGCAAAACGCGATGCCAAAGATGACCGTGCAAAAAGATCAGATCTCCTCGTTTTGGACTGAGCACCACCTGCCCATCAAGATCCTCATGTGGATGGCCCCTCGGTATGGCCCCTCCCCGGTGGGTACCGGGAAAAACAATCGTTTGGCCTCCCGTTTCTTGGTCTATATCATGGGTGTAGAAAAGCCGATTGAGATTAAATTGTTGTTGATCTTCCGGCGGGCAATCCTGGTGCCAAGCTTGCCCTTTAGTCCCGTTCTTGGAGAACATGGCCATGAAATACAGCTTTTCCCACCCTTCTCCTAAGATGGCCTTAGTAATGGCAAGCAAGCGGCGATCCCGTTCTATTATTTCGAAAAGATTATTGCCCTCTCTAAAGGGAAACCAGGGTACCACCTCGGTAGCGGACTTGGCAATAAATTCATCTGTATGCTCCCAACTGGGTTTCATTCCATAGTGTTCCAAAATAATGGTATTGAGGGTATCCATTGTATTCTCGTCAAAAAAGCCTGGCAGATGCAGGAACCCTTTTTCCCAAAACTCATTTGCATATTTCTTTACATCCATGGTGCTACGATTAGTTGTTGTTATGATAATTCAATTGATCTAGTAGTTCTGCCGAAGCATTGAGGTATAAATCAGTCTTCATTTTTTCTTGCCATTTGGCTGTAATATCAGGGCTTTCTTGAATACGGGCATCAACATCCTGAAAAGTTGGGTTTTCGAACCACATCGGCCGGGCCTTCCAATCACAATTGATATAATGAATAGCTTTGATCACATCCGTGTTGTTTTCGATCATATTAAAAAAGGGAACAAACCACTTTTCCCATGCTTCTGCGGCCTGTTCGGGGTTTCCAAGAATCGTCTCCTTGGTCTTGCCATCAAATTTGGAAGTCGCAGTCGAGATTGTGGCAGAAGCTTCCGCAATAAAGACAGGTTTTCCCTTTTTCCTAGCAAAATCTAGCATTTGTACCTCACGCCATCGATCAAAAAAGGAGAAGGCGCACCAATCCACATATTCATCGCCAGGGTACCATTCCTCCAGTTCATAGGGGTCTGACACCCAGCCCACAGACTGCCAAACATAGGCCGTGTTATCTACCCCCATGCTATCCAATTGATCTTTGATTCTTTGGTAGGCTTTCTTCCAACTGGCTTTGTCATAGTGGTTCCAGGGATGTCCGTCAAATTCATACCCAATCCGTAAGAAAACGGGACGTTCGCCTAGGCTCAGCAGAAAATCCCCTAGCGCTTTGATATTTCCATCTAGTTCGCCAGCTGCCACCTTCTGTTCATTATTGACTAACGAAAGGCCTATGGCCAGCATCGAGTGCAGGAAGGATTCAGCCTCCATGACCAATTTCATATTGCTAGGTCCATTGCCCCCATCAAAGGTTTCATAAAGCCCTAGTAGTCCTACTTCGTTTTCCCCACCGAATGAGCCATCATTGGCTCCAATTCCCGTATATAAAGTCACCCCAGCCGGAATTGGAAAATGATCCGCGTAACCATTATTGTAGGCTGATAATCCACCAATAGATTCTAGGTCTTGGCCTGCAAAAACGAGTACCTTTTCTCCCCTCGGTTCAAACTTTGCTAGCGGAGAAGTAGTTGTATCTACCGGCATAACTTTCGTTTCGATATTGGAGTTAGCGTTACCTTCTGTACAGCTACTTAGAGCAAAGCACAATAATCCACTGACTAATCCAATGGTGACAAAACTGGTCTTTTTCATCTTGTTGTAAAGTTGGTAGCCAGAGTGGCCAACCCCAGAAATCCTGAGGCGACCGTTTAGGCATGTTACTCTGTAAAATAATTGGGTGAATGGGATTTTCATCCTTATTCAAACGGGTATTGTAACCCTATCTGTTGTCTGACCGTGTCTGTAAGCTTGGCCAGGTCCAAACTGTGTTGATGTGACCATTTAAGGCTTTCCAATTTCCCGGTCTGCAGGCATTGCAAACATTCTTCTATTTCGTAAGTAAACCCTTTCCCTTTGGTCGGTAGTTGAGCTTTTTCTGATTGGTAGCTTCCATCATTTCCCACTACTAGTTCATATCCTTGGGTCTCATGCCAATATGGCTCTAAATATATTCTACCTTTAGTCCCATATATTTTCGCGACCATGTCCGATTGCGATTTAAATCCTGAATATAGGTTCGCAATACCTCTATCAGATTTGAGGAGTATCCCAACTTGCAAATCTGCCCCTGTTTCATGAAAGTGAGCTACAGCCTTTACTTCTCTTGGCTTTCCCAATAGCATGTAAGCTAAGAAAAGGGGATACACGCCCAGTTCTAGTAGTGAACCTCCGGCATAGTCCATATTCAACATCCTACTCTCTGGCGGGTCATTGCGAAAAAAAGTAAAATCGGCATTTATATAATTCACATCTCCTAGCACTCCCTGCTCTACCAATTCTAAGCAATACTCGAAACTAGGGTTGAATCGGGTCCAAAAAGCTTCCATCAGAAATCGGCGCTGCTGAACGGCCGATGTGACCATCTTCTTCACTTGATTCGCATTGACGGCAAAAGGCTTTTCACACAATACGTGCTTTCCGGCTTGCAAGGCCCTTAAGGTGTGTTCAAAATGAGTGCTATGGGGCGTGGCTATGTACACGATATCCACTTCTGGATCGGCTAATAGCGCCGCATAACTTCCATAGGCGTTTGGTACCTGATAGCGTTTGGCAAATTCCTCCGCCTTATCGGCGGATCGAGAAGCAACCGCATGGCAAGTGGTTTTCTCCACTAGCAGTAAATCCTGAATAAATTGATGAGCGATATTACCCAATCCAATTAAGCCCCATTTTATAGCCATCAGTTAATCTATTTGAAACACTCGGATGTAGTCGACAATCAAAGTACTAGGGTACTCCGAAGCAAGAGGTGCTACCGGGAGATTCCCGCCTACCGACAAACTCATGATCAAGTAAAAGTAATCGTTGAAAGGATAGGGTTGTCCTTGATTGGCTGTCCTTTCCGGCCTTATTTCGTGATAAACTTCATCATTGATCAGCCATTGGATTCTATCCTCTTCCCAGATAATTGAATAGACATAGAAGGCCTTATCAAAGGGGTGTTTCTGGGTCGTATAATAACCCGAAACAAACCTATGATTGGCTGGAAAATCCGTCCCGAAGTGAGCGGTCCCAAAAGCCTTCCTTTTCTCTTGCCCTAAATATTCGACAATATCAATTTCCCCTCCACTGGGCCAAAATCTTCCTGGGTCTTGCACCTGATAAGATCTATTGAGTAGCCACAAGGCCACCCATGTTCCCGTAGCGGAAGGCATTACCGCCCGAATATCTACCCGGCCGTAGCGAAACTCAAATTTTTCGTCTGTATGAATGCGTGAAGAACTATAGGTCTTGCCATTCAAATTTTCCTGGATGGCGGTAATAAAAAGATATCCTTGATCCAAGTAAATGTTCTCGGGAGCCCCAGTGTACGTTTGCAACTCATTGTTACCCCAACCACAAAGATTCGGGCAACCATCTCCCAGATGAAAGCTCCACTTGTCTGTAGATAACTGGCTTCCTTCAAATTCATCCGACCAAACCAAGTTGTACCCTGCGTAAGTTTCTGCCGACTCGTAACCACCAGCAGGAACGGCGATCTCGCTTTCACAATTTGGGCACAACCCACCACAATCGACTCCGAGCTCTGATCCATTTTGCAGACCATCCGAACAGGTAATTTCCGGTTCAACGGTCGGCTCCTCCTTAGTGCAACTCATCCCGACTAATGCAATCGAGACCAGCAGGTATAAAGTAGAAGACCAAAAGATGTTTCCCCTTGGTTGAGGGGAAACATCGGAATTGAATACAATTGATTTATCGCGACTAAACAAAATCTTATGATCTAGTTGTAGATTATTCACTCACTAACAGGTCTGAAATCCTTCACATAAAAGGTAGCGCCCACCTGATGGCCAAACCCACCAATTCTCAGCGCAATTTGATCGTAGATACTGGCAGCAGCTAGGTTTTCGCCCCCTTCAAAAGTGACGGTAACCCAGGTGTCGAATTGTTCGGGGGTGATTTCTTGTTCTAGTACCGTCCAGGTGGTCCAGAATTCCGGGTTATTGGAGTCGAGAAAAAGTACCTCTGTTAATGATCGGAAGTTTCCTTCGTAGTTCTGATCCGAAGGGATGTAAACATCGACCGCAAAGCGGTGAAATTCAGAAAAGTCTATGGGATCCTCGAATGCTGTAAATTTAAAATCAGAGAAACCATCAGCTACGGGACCTTCAGGGCGGACATAGCGTCCTACACCTTGGGTACTTCCCGCGGGATCACTTTGTCCATAAAACATCGTGACCGGGTTATTGCCTGCTCCTTCCAACTTCAATCCTGAATTGGCCGCCTCAAAGGTGTGGAAGAATGGTAGATTCGCTGCACTCATCTCATCAAACCTCGGCGTCCCTTCCTCAACGAAAGAGTTAGAAGGCAAGAAATCCCTGATATAAAAAGTAGCTGGATTCTGATGATTAGAACCTCCAATCCGGATGGCGATCTGATCATAAATTGCTGCGCCTGCCAAAGCAGCTCCGCCATCAAAGCGAGCGGTGACCCAAGTATCAAACTGATCAGCAGGGATGGTATATGACAACACCGTCCACGTATTCCAGAATTCTGGGTTGTTGGAATCGAGCAAGATGATTTCAGCAGTCGGCGTAAAAGGACCATCAAAAGGTGTAGAGGAGGGAATAAAAACCGTCAATTCAAACTTATTGTACTCACTAAAGTCGATCGGAGAATCAAAAGTTTGAAACTTAAAATCAGAAAAGCCATCGGCGACTAAACCCTCTGGACGATTATAGCGGGCCACCAGGTCCGCTCCTCCTGCTGGATCAGCAAAGGCATAATCAATGGCTACTGAGTTCCCTTCAATTTCTGGTAGATTTTTATACGAAAAATCTGTTTCAAAGGTATGGTAAAAGGGTAAGGCTGAATTCGCGAGTTCATCGGCTCTCGGCGTGGCTTCAGGGCAAGCAAAACCACAGATTCCACCACAGTCTACCCCTTCCTCATCCTGGTTTTGAATACCATCAAAACAAGAAGCACAAACTATACCACTTGATCCTCCACAGTCCACACCTTCTTCATCTAAATTCTGAATTCCATCATGATGAGATTCCACTAAGGCCAAGGTCACATCTGTTTCCTTAACACAAGAACTTACACTTAGCAGTAGGCCAAAAACTAGACCAACAGTAATGAAAGAGTATTTCGATTTCATTTTATGATAGTTTACTACTGAAGAAGGGAAAGTACAAGGGAAAATTAGTCTCCCCACAGAGAATGGTGAGCTTGGCTTCCCCTTGTCCATACTTCAGCGTATTGTTCTAGAAATGATTAATAACCAGGATTTTGCTTGAGGATATTTTCTCCTACCAAGTTGATCTCTGATTGAGGAACGGGTAAATATTCGTCTCGGCCAGCTATAAAATTTTTACCGACTTTGTTCATTGCTTCTTCTAAATCTCCCCATCGTTTCAGGTCCGTAAAACGGTTCCATCCTTCAGTGGCCAACTCTTTCCTACGTTCTAGCTTGATGTTTTCCAGTGTATAATCCACGGTACCTCCGAAGGCTCTCTGCGTTACAGCATCTAAAGACGTCTTTCCATTTCCACCGCCCCCTAAGAGAGAAGCTTCAGCATGCATCAACAAGACATCAGAATAGCGAAGTACTTTTTCATTTAATGGGCTCTGTTGGACATTGAGCAACTGATCTAGCTCTTCGTACGTGATAAAGAATTTCTTGTTCATAGCCTGAGAGCCTACCGCAAAGCCAGGGTTTCGAATAGGGTCCCAACCAATGGCCTCCAAGCCAGGAGAATTCACTACATCGCCGGGCTGTAGGAAGGTGGCTGCCTTTCGTTGATCACTATCATCATACAGTGCGATTAGCGATTGACGAGGAATCATATTACCCCAAGACAACCATTTTCCAGCGGCCCACATAAACATAAACTGCCAGGAACCGGACCCCTCTTGTGCTTCATTGCGTTCAAAATTAGTACCTACCAGGCCATCAACATAGTTAATTTCGAAGATGGATTCTTTGCCAAACTCATTGTTGAGTTTGAAGTTATCCGCATAATTATCTTCCAATTGGTACAAGCCACTGTTAATCACTTGCTCTGTATATTTAACCGTTTCTGAATACTCTTCCTGATACAAGTGCACCTTTGCCAAAAGTGCAGCTGCAGCTCCGGAGGTCGCTCGGAAGTTGTCGGTTTCTCCTTTGCTTGGCAAAGCAGCAACAGCCGCTCCCAGGTCGGATTCAATTTGGGCATATACATCTGCTTCACTAGCTCTTGGCAGGAAGATGTCATCATCCGTACTGGTAATAGCCTTGGTGATCAATGGCACCCCGCCGAATAAGCGGACGAGTTCGAAGTAGGCAAAACCACGGATAAACTTAGCCTCCGCAATAATTCTCTCCTGCAAGCCAGCTGTAGTAAAAGAGAAGTCTTCAGCCGTTAGGATCGCAAAGTTTGCTCTGGCAACAGCTTTATACCATTTCCCCCATACTGCCGCTACATTCTGATTGTTAGGCAGGATAGGAAAGTCGTCATACAATAGGCCAGCCGCCCAGAAAGCAGCTTGTTGAGAATGATGGTCGTCCGCTCGTATAGATTGGAATACCTGCGGGAAGGTATGCGCATTGTTATTGAACTGCCATTGAAAAGGGTCATATGCTGCGTTTAATGCCGATAGCACACTTGCCTCTGATTCAAAAGCCGTTTCATTAGAAATAGAAGAAATAGGGTTCTTTTCTAGCAATTCGTCCCGATCACAACTGGTGAAGGATGCCCCAGCAAACAATAGTACCAAGATCCAAAGCCGAAATATCTTTATGCTTACGCGATTCATTATTATTATGGTTTTAGCGAGTAGAAAGGGGCTCCGTCTAATTCAGCACTACTACGCTCCCCTCCTATTTCACTTATTAGAATTATGTTTTGATGCGCCCCTGATTAAAAACCAAGCTGGAATCCAAAAATCAAGCTCTGAGGTTGTGGGTAATACCCTCTATCAATCCCCAAATCAAGATTACTATTCAAGGCATTTTCTCCGATTTCTGGATCTGCCCCGGTGTATTTAGTCCATACGAATAGGTTTTGTCCGGCCACATATACTCGGATGTTCTGAGCACCAATTTTATCCAGTACGCCTGCACCAAAGTTGTATCCGACGGACAGGTTTTTCAGTTTCACAAAAGAACCATCCTTTACATGAAAGTCAGATACTAGTTGTTCACCACTTGAGCCTGCTGCAAATAGGTTCGGAGGGGCTCCCGCCTCAGCGTAAGCACTTGGGCGATTAGAACCAATGGCGTCATAGCGAATTGTGGCGTCAAAGATGTCGTTTCCTTGCGAGCCATAGAAGTAGGCATTCAAGTCAAACCCTTTGTATTGCATACCTAGGTTTAAACCGAATGTGTAGTCTGGTAGAGGCTGACCTATGAATGTTTTGTCTTCCTCATTCGGAGTGGTCTTGTCATTGCCACTACCATCAAGATCAGCAAATACCATGTTGCCATTGGCATCAATCCCTTCCACCACATAGCCATAGAAACTAGAGATAGGTTGTCCTAAAGCAGTCAAGGTAATCGGATCAGCATACAATTGTCCAGTGAATCCACCCTGTAAAGCCTGACCATTCTCTCCCAAACTGGTAATCTCATTCCGATTATAGCCTACACCAAATAAGGCATTCCAACTAAAGTCTTTGTTCACATATTGCCGATAAGAAAGCAGCAATTCTACTCCTTCGTTCTTAACGGTTCCTACATTGACAAAGGAAGGGTTCAAACCGGTACTCAATGGCGTGTTAGCACGCAGCAAAATATCAGAAGTCTCCTTATTGTAATAGTCGATGGTAACACCAAGCGCACCTTTAAATAAGTTGATATCCAAGCCGATGTTAGTCTGCTGTAGTTCTTCCCACTTTAGATCAGGATTGGCCAATCCGGTTTGTGTAATCCCGGTACTTCCGGAGTACTGTGCGGTAGTAGACACGGTGGCTAAGAAGCTATAGGGCGTAGCACCATCGCTACCATTTATTCCCCAACTAGCGCGAAGTTTCAACAAATCTACTGCCTCGCTATTGAAGAAGGTTTCTTCTGATATCAACCATCCTGCTGAAACAGAAGGAAATATACCAGATCGATTGTTCTCTCCAAAGTTGGAAGATTGGTCATTGCGAATAGAGGCACTAATCAGGTATCTATCCTTGTAGTTGTAGTTAGCTCTTCCAAAAAAGGATAGAAGTCCGATTTCAGATTCAATTCCCGGCGTCAAGATCGCTGTAGAGTTATCGCTCGCCAAAGCAAAGTTTACCGACTGGAAATCATTGACCAAATAGCTGCCAGCGTTGGAGATATTCCCACCGATATTCGCATAGGTTTCGATGACCTCAGTCCCCCCCAGAATGGTTAGGGTCTGGCCATCACCGATCTGATCAAATGTGTACTCAGCGGTAAGGTTGTACTGAGTATTTTCAACATCTGTGGGCGCTTCAGTATAAGAAACATTGCCAGAGGTGGTAAAGGTCTGTTCTGGATAAGTGATGGCAGGTGTGAATGAACGATTTAACGCACTCAGATCATAATAAGAGTAGGACGCCCTGAGGTTTAAATTTTTGACTGGCTGATAGCTAAGCACTCCAGACAGCAAAGTTACGTTCTGAACGGCTTCATTATTGGTGATATCGATACTCCACAGCGGATTGGTAACGGCTCCTAGAACGTTCAAGGGAACTCCGTTATAGATTGGATTCGGGCTTTGTCGCCCCATATTAAACAATTCCCCATTTTCGGCGCGTGCAGGATAGATCGAAGGGATGGCGGTAATGTAATTCATCAGTGCCGTTCCAGTCCCTCCACTATTTTCCACCAGGAAGTTGCGTGTAATCTGGGTATAGTCTGCTGAAACACTTAGTTGTAAGTTTTGGCTCAAATCAGTGTTGATCGTTCCGCGAACATTGCGACGTTCGTAGTTGGATTTATCCAAATCCCCACCGACGAGACCATCTTGACTAAATACCCCTGCGCCAATGCTGTAATCGGTTCTTGGCCCTCCATCAGCAAGGGAAAGGTGTAAATTGCTCATCGGAACATTGTCATCAAAGATGACATCATACCAATCCGTATTGGGTAGCGCTGCTCTTTCCTGGTCGCTAAAAGCTCCACGAAATCCGGTGGGTACATCGAAATTTTGAATCGAGTTATTATAGTAATCAATATACTCATCTTTGTCCATGAGTTCTGGCTTGAAAGCCAGATTTTGCATGCCGTAATAGCCACTAAGATTGATTGTAGGCTTATCACTGGTTCGATCCCCTTTTTTAGTTTGCACCAACACCACCCCATTGCCCCCTCTAGATCCATATATGGCTGCGGAGGCAGCATCCTTCAACAGGCTTATATTTTGTATATCTCCGGCATTTAAGTATTCCAAATTTGGTACCTGAACACCATTTACCAGATACAGGGGCGTGGCAGAATTGGGAGATCCAACGCCTCGCATGCGCACTGTTAGTGGAGCCCCTGGAGAACCTGAGGTCTGTGTTACGACTACTCCTGGTGCGCTTCCTTGCAGGGCTGTTTCTGGCCGGGAGGTTCTCAACTCTGTAATCTGTTTGGAAGAGATATTGGCTACCGCCGTCGTCGTAGATCTTTTATTTTGGGTCTGTCCATAACCTACCACCACGACTTCTCCCAATAACTCCACATCAGTAGTAAGGGTAACGTTAAGGCTTCCGCCTTTAACGACTTGCTCTTGAGCGGCATAGCCTGTATAAGAGAATATCAGAACAGCGCCATATTCCGTGTTTAGGGAATAGTTCCCATCCAAATCGGTTGCCGTGCCAGTGCTGGTCCCCTTCACCAGAATATTGACACCTGGCAATCCAAGGCTGCTATCATCAGAAACGGTACCCGTAACTGTAACAGATTGGGCAGAACCCGCCGCCGTGAGCAGTAGGAAGCTTAGCAGGCTCAAGCTCATTGGCAATGATCGACGAAACCTTTCCATAATTTTGTTGTACAAAAGCTTCATTGTTGAAAAGAGTTTGATTGTTGTAAATCCTCTGCTCTGGCATAGATTATCTACCCAAAGCGAGGGATTGCTTTAGTAGTGAGCGTAAGGAGTATTTCGAACTATTCCTCACTAAAAACCTTGTGTAAAGTGGCTCTGTGTTTATCCTTGGTTATGACCAAGAGCAACGATTTATCTGACCTTTACTCCGATCCACACCAAAAGTTCTAAAGTTCGATTTGGCAGGCGCTGACTCCTGTTCTATGGAGACTAGTCTGATCAGCTAGTAGCTTTAGAGATGTAAAAGGACCATAAACCTGCGGCACCTTGCTATCCCTAGATATATTGATTGATGATATTTTCAAATAGTTCCTGTTTCCCACTCTTTGCTTGCGGCTCACCAGCTTGCTGAGCCAGTTTCGCAAGTTCTTCCAAGTCTAATTGGCCGGCTTCAAAAGCCTGGCCTTCTGCGGAGTCAAAGGAGGCATACCGCTCCTGCCGCAGAGCTATGTAATCCGATTCTGTCAGGATATCATTGGCAATTAGCAAGGCTCTGGCAAAGGCATCCATGCCTCCAATATGCGCATAGAAGATATCATTGAGATCAGTGGAATTACGGCGCGTCTTGGCATCAAAGTTGATCCCTCCTCCAGCTAGGCCATCGGTTTGTAAAATGACCAGCATCGCTTCTGCCAATTCATTTAAGCTATTGGGAAATTGATCCGTATCCCAACCATTTTGGTAATCTCCCCGATTAGCATCGATGCTTCCGAGCATATTTGAATCTGCCGCTACTTGCAGTTCGTGTTGGAAAGTATGCTGGGCCAAGGTAGCGTGATTCACCTCAAGATTTAGTTTAAAATCATCGGCCAGACCGTACCTGTGCAGAAAGCCAATCACGGTTGCCGCATCAAAATCATATTGATGCTTGGTCGGTTCTGCGGGTTTCGGTTCGATAAAGAATGTTCCCGTAAATCCCTGAGTCCGGGCATAATCTCGAGCCAGGGTCAGAAATTGTGCCAGGTGATCGATTTCTTTCTTCATATTGGTATTCAGCAAAGAAAGATAACCTTCACGACCGCCCCAGAATACATAGTTCAGTCCTC
Organism: Saprospiraceae bacterium; assembly: GCA_019634045.1. Lineage (GTDB taxonomy): Bacteria > Bacteroidota > Bacteroidia > Chitinophagales > Saprospiraceae > DT-111. Next base: position 14,894 of record JAHQWA010000041.1, on the reverse strand, counting down.
CCAATGTGATGGTAGCATCAATAGCGTTCTTGACTTGATTGGCAGCGATTGCTACCACAGCCAGATTTGGATTGGTAGCCGCACCATTCATATATCGGGGGTGTGAGAACAAGTTGGCCGTTCCCCAAAGTAACTTCACACCGCTTTCTTCTTGCTTGTTAGAAGCGTAGTTGGTAATGGCTTCCAGCCGTATTCTGGAGCCTTCCAATGTATCTGCTTCATCGATCAGATCGTAATCATGAAAACAGTAGAAGGGAATGCCCAATTTCGTCATAAATTCAAATGCTGCATCCATTTTATCTTTTGCCTGTTGGAGTGCATCCGAAGCTTTCAACCAGGGGAATTGCTTGGTAGCATGACCGAATGGATCCCCTCCGGTTCCACAGAAGGTGTGCCAATAGGCTGCTGCAAACCGTAGATGCTCTTTCATACTTTTACCCGCTACCAGTCGTTCTGCATCATACCATTTGAAGGCTAATGGGTTTCGAGATTTTGGGCCCTCATATTTAATTGGACCAATACCTTTAAAGTATTCTTGTTCTCCAATAGTGATTCTTTGTTGCGTATCTATCAATGTCGTTTCCTGCATTTTTTCAAGTATTTGATTTCGATAGACGAATAAAATATCATTTCAATCAAATTAACATTACAAAAGTATGGCAAACGCTTCTACATATAGAATTATCTATTACACCACCCTTACTCGCATACTACGCTTTTAGTACGCAAAGTCTTTTTTTTCGTTATATTCGAGGGACTTAAGGTTAAGTAAGGTTTTTCTAACGGAGCATAGGCGAAAAAGTCGCAGTTGAAAACCAGCAGTACTTATTGTCGCACTATTTAAGGGATTAACTTACCAGGAATATGGCAGGTAGGACCTCACGGTTGAAAATTTACTTATGTATAGTTTGGGTAATGTCTGGCGGGCTATTGTTCGGCCAAGAGGCTAGCTCTTTGCCCTTAGGTAGCCCTTTTATCACCAACTATGCCAGTGAGTTTTATTCCGTTGCCGGTAAAAACTGGGATATTGGACAGGGGGAAGATGGTAAAATGTATTTTGCCAATAACTACGGTTTAGTGGAGTTTAACGGCTATGATTGGCAACGAATAGGTCAACCGCTCAATCAAAGTGAATTGCGATCCTTTGCCTTAACTGCTGAAAGAATATATATCGGAGGGACCTCCGAAATAGGTTACTTCGACCGGAACAGTAGAGGGCAACTCAACTACCACATCCTTAACGATCTCATTCTAGATACGGCCTTCGCTTTTAATGATGTACGTGCCATCTGCACGTATCAGGAGCGGGTGTTCTTCCTTACCGATCAAGGTATCATGATGTATAAGGAACAAAGTGACTCTATTTCCTTGTTGGGAAGAGGCATTCCTTTTCGAGCTTGGTCCTCAGGTAGAGATGAGATCGTTTTTGCAGCAAATGAGGCCGGCATTTATCGATTTCAGAACGACGATTTAGTTCTGCTTTCTGATTACCAGACCTACCCTAATCTTCACGTAGAATTTATTCAGTCCATTCGTCCTGGCACCTATTTAATTGGTACTGATAAATCCGGTGTTTTGATCTTCGAACAGGGAAAGATCAGGATTTGGAATCCACTGAATCAGGAACATTTCAAACAGATATACCTCAATCGTGCCATTATACTCAACAAGGATCAAATCATTTTTGGGTCCCTTCATGAAGGTCTTCTGGTAACCGATTACCAGGGAAACATCCACTACAAAATCACCGAAAAAGACGGCCTGCCAGATCATAGTATTCTTTCCCTGTATAAAGATCATCAAGGTAACATTTGGACCGCCATGGATGAGGAAGTTTCTTACCTTGAACTCAATAGCCCTTTCACTCTTGTGAACAAAAAAAATGGCTTACGGGGAGAAGTATATTCGATCCTAACCAAGGATAAATATCTTTATGTAGGCACCAGTCGAGGTCTCTTCATTAGCCCGTGGTCCGATAAAAGGTCAAAACAACCTCAGTTCAAGTTAATCCCTAATACCACTGGGCAGTGCTGGCAAATTATCGAACACCAGGGTAATATTCTACTGGCTAATCATAATGGTGTATTTCAAATAAAAGAAGACAAGGCAATTTTCATCGGAGGAGAAGGGCATTGGAATTTTGCCATTCACCCCAGCCGCCCCAATCTGCTTTTATCCGGCCATTATCGCGGGGTGCGATTAATTGGCTTGCAAAATGGAAACTATCAGATACTCAAAGATATTGAGGGGTTTGAGGAAACATCAAGAGAGTTGCGCTTTGACAATGATGAGGTGTGGGTTTCTCATGGTTACAAAGGCATTTACCGCTTGGAGTTATCAAAAGATCTTAGCCGTTTTTCTACGGTAGAACGGTACGATACTGCATCGGGTTTACCCTCCAACTCCTACAACAATTTAATTGTCACCCCTGATGGTATTCTATTCGGCACCCAGAATGGGGTCTACCAATACGATGCTGAAACCAATACGATGGTACCAGAACCCGTCTTTGGTGAAATCCTAGGCACCGAGACTTTGATTAGAAAACTCTATCCGGTTGGAAATGGCAGTTTCCTGGCGATCAAGAACTACTATGGAGCGGATGAGGTGGCCATGATCGACTTGCTAGAAGACGGCAGTTATACGCAACGAGAAAATCCTTTTCAAAAATTGAGAGGACAATTGATTCCAGCCTTTGAGAGTGTAAGTTTTCCAACCCCTTCTCTAATCTTGATCGGTAGCAGACGAGGAATGCTTATCCTAAACACCGATTTTCGTTCCACTGGTACCCAGGAACATGATTGTTTTGTCAATGAAGTAAATCTGCCTTTAAGGCAAAAAACTGTATTCGAAAGCGGCGCAGGAATTGCCAGTAGTCGGAGGATCACGATTCCCACCCGAGAAAATGAGTTATTGGAATTTACAGTTTCAAGTTCCTTCTTCGAGGCCATTCCGTACATGCAATACAGTACCTATCTAGAAGGCTATGATGACGATTGGCAAGCGTGGACTAATTCCCATCAACGCCAGTTTGTGGGACTACCTGCCGGCGACTATACCTTTTGGGCCAAATCTAGGAATATCTATGATGTAGAGGCAGAATCTACCCCTATCAACTTTGCCATTGAAATGCAGGATCGTAGTATCTCAGGCTTAGTCATTTGGGGGATTGCGCTCATCATTGTCTTATTGGGTTTATTGCTCTACTTCTTCGTCAATAGTAGCTATCAACGACCAATGATTCGACAATTGAGTTCGGAGAAGCAATCCTTGAATCATACCGTTCAAACTTTGGAGGCGCAACAAGAGGAATGGCAAGTCGAACGAGAAAACGCAAGCAAGACTTTATCAGATGCCCTATTAAAGACCGAAATGCAAAAGGTATTCATCAAGAAGATTGAGCAATTGGCCCATCAAAAGGCAGATATGAAGGAGGTCCAAAAGGCAGTGCAACAATACGAAAACTCTAGTAAGGGAATCCAATTGCAACTGGATACGCAACAACTTGTCGAAAAGGACGATTTTTTAGTTAAAATCAAGGAGAACTATCCTGACCTCTCAGCCCGAGAACTACGTTTATGCAGCTATCTAAAACTCAACGTAAGTAGTAAAGAAATTGCTGAATATATGGGAATCTCGATCCGTGGTGTCGAATCCTTGCGCTATCGCGTCCGAAAAAAACTTGGACTGGATACGGGCCAAGATTTGACGGAATTCATTCTCGGACTGTAGAATATCTCATGCCTAAACGCCTTGATCAAGCGCGATCAAGACACATCTCGATACACCTTCCGATACATCTTCTGTAAGCGCTTACGCGCAAAAAATATACGACTCTTGATTGTCCCTACGGGTGTTTTTAGTTCTTTGGCAATTTCCTCATACTTATATCCTTGGTGTGCTAACATGAAGGGAATCCGAAAGTCATCTGGTAACCTATCCGTCAAAGAGGTAAGGTCTTGTAATTCAAGGTCTCTATCTCCCTGGTTGTTAGTCACCTTATTGTCTATCGCTAGGGATTGACTCGCCCGGACCTGCTCTAATAGTTGTGACCTCCGGTGATGTTTTCGGTACTCATTAATGAAGATGTTCTTCATGATGGTAGCTGCCCAGGCTTTGAAGTTGGTTCCCGGCTGAAAACGCTCTGCTTGCGATAAGATTCGTAGCAAGGTATTTTGTACCAAATCATCTGCCTTCACCTTATCCCCTGTGAGCTTCAGGGAGAAACGTTCAAGATCCAAATGAATGACCTTCAATTGTTGTTCGACAAAGGATCGGCGGTTTTCTTTAGGAGATTTTTCTCTATGCATTTTAGATATGTTTAAAAGCCCCAAAGGGCCAAGTTCTAGTAAAAAGGCTTACGCAGTAGTCGCAGGCTTTGCTCTAAACAATAGCTTGTACAATACCGGAACAAATAATAGGGTAATCACGGTAGCAAAGAGCAACCCGATCATAATTGAGATGGCCATCGGCTCCCACATCTCCCCCCCTCCGAGGTATAGCGGAATCAAGCCCAAGGTCGTCGTAAAAGTGGTGAGCAAAATGGGACGAAATCGCTGCTGCGCGGCTTCCACAATCGCTTCGTAGGGCGTCCTATTAAAATCGTCTATCTCAATCTGAATTCGATCCAATAGTACGATCGCGTTATTGATCACAATCCCGGCCAAGGAAATCACACCTAAGAAGGCCATAAATCCAAAGAAAGACTGGAATAACAGTAGACCAAAGATTACCCCAATGATCCCTAAGGGTATGGTCAGCAAGACAATACTGGTCTTACGGAAGGAGTTAAACTGTAGTACTAACAGGAGTAGAATAATGAATCCTGACAAAGGCAATTTGGCAATTACGGCTCCCATAGCCTCGCTACTTTGCTCTGATTCTCCACCTAAGCTATAGGCGTAGCCGCTTTTCCAGTTTTCCGCTCTCTCTTTCAAAAGAGGAGTAATGCTGCTAGTCAATTCTGAAGCCGTATATCCTGGCATGGCATCACAACTGATGGTGATCGTTCTAAATAGGTTACGTCTCAGAATCTTAGCATTTTGCCATTGTGGGTTTATACTGGCTACCTGTTGCAAGGGAACATTGGAGCCGGAGTTCTGAGCAAAAAGATTAATTCCATTTAGATCTCGGATATCCAGGTCATCGCTATTAATGGTACGCATCATAATCGGGATATTTTCATCTCCCTCGCGATACGATCCTGCATTAAATCCATCCAAGGTGGTTTGAAGCGAAATGGCGATATCTTGATTGCTTAAACCTGCTCGATTGGCGTTATCCTGATCTATATCAATCACGAATTTTTTGATCTGCGGACCCCAGTTATCTGAAATACTCCTGGTTCCAGGAACATCAAGTAAGAGTTGTTTTACCTCCTCTGCAATCAGAAAAAGCTCTTTAGGAGAATCGCCAGAAACTCGAATTTCAACATCCTTACCACCACCACCACCACCAGACAGTGGAGACACATCCACCTCTGCATCCGGAAGTTGTTCAAAACAAAAATCCTCCAGCTTAGCGATCACAAGATTGTTGTCTAGGAAAGATGATGTGTTCAGTAGTAGATGCCCATATCCAGAATTGGCCTCTCCGGGTTGATATCCTAAGTCATAAGAAGATGGTCCTTCACCAATAAAGGCAGACCAGTCCGTGATGCCCTTGTCTCTCCCCTCTCCTACCAATAGTTCGGCTCGGATGTAATTCTCGATCTGATTCACCGTCCGCTCCGTCTCTTCAATCTTGGTTCCGAGTGGAAGATTCATATCCAGGGTGACTAGATTCCGGTCACTATCTGGGAAGAAGATAAAAGGTATATTTCCAAATAAGCTTAGACTCCCGAAAAACAAGACAACGATCCCCAAGGTAAAAAGCCAGGGGCGATGCAAAACCCCAGTCAGCAAGCCCTTATACGATTTTGTGAGGCGATCAAACATTCCTGGCTTATCTGCGGTCTCCTTGGACTGGACACGGATAAATCTAAAGCCGAGAAATGGGATCATCGTCATCGCCAAAATCCAGGAACATAGTAGCGTAATAGTAATCACCGAGAAAAGTGGCCCCATCATTTCGCCCATGGTATTTTCCGCCAAAAAGAAGGCTAGAAATGCAGCCGAAGTAGTAAGTGATGACACCAACAGTGGGGTAAATAGTTCTCCAGAAGCATTGATGGCAGCATTGAGCGCTGTTTGCCCTTCCTCCATTTTCACCATGATGGATTCCGATACGACGATCGCGTTATCCACTAGGAGCCCTAGGGCCATGATCAGTGCCGCCAGAGAAACCTGATTCAATCCGATATCAAACATGCCCATGATCCAAAGAGTCATGATCATGGCCATGGGGATCAAGCTGGCTACCACAATACCTGTTCTAAAACCCAGAAACAGTAGCATTACGACCAATACAATTCCAACGGACTGAAAGACATTACTGAGAAAGTCACTCACCTTTTGGTCTACATACAGATCCTGGCCGGCCATCCGAGCTACAGAAAGGCCAACGGGCAGTTCTCGATTGTAGCCAGCTACCTTTTCATCAATAAATTCCCCCAACTCAATCAAGTTAGCTCCTTCTTTCAAAGCAATCGCGATAGCAATACCCGGCTCGCCATTGATGCGAACAATCTTCTCTGTGGGCGATTTATATCCGCGCGTGATATTAGCGATATCGCCCAGCGGAATAGAATTCCCGGAGGGTAGGGTAATTAAAGTCCGCTCTAAATCCTGCACAGATTCAAAATTACCACTAGGCTCCAAGGCTATGCGCTTGTTTTCCAGACCTACCTGTCCACCAGAATAGACGATATTCGTTACGGATAGTGTACTTTGTAGCCGTGAGGCGGTGAGCCCCAGCTCGGCAAGACGGGCATTGTCAAATTCCACATAGATCTGTTCGGGCAATTCTCCCTTTATCTCCACCTCCGCTGCTGCATCCAACTTGACCAAATCATCCCGGATATCTTCCGCATATTCTCGCATTTCTGCATTGCTAAAACCATCCCCCTCAAGCCCCAACATTATTCCGTACACTGTTCCAAATCCATCATCATTGATCTTTGGTGAGCGACTTCCATCCGGCAATTCATTCTGTATTCCCTCAATCTTTCTTCTGAGGCGATCCCAAACAACCTGCAGATCTTCTTTCGCAATATCTGGCGTCAAGGACACCGTAACAACCGAAAGTCCTGTCCGGCTTTCACTGGTTACATCGTCCAACTCCGGAAGCTCCTGTACTGTTTCTTCTATTTTCTTCGTGATCAATTGTTCCACCCGATCGGGAGAAGCACCTGGAAACTGAGTAACCACCGTGGCGATCCGAATCGTATAGGGCGGCATACTATTCCGGGAAAGGGTGCCATAAGTTACCAGGCCCATAATGGCAATGACCGCTAGGATCATCAATGTCACCCGGGAGTTATCTATAGAAAATTTGGTAATATTCATCTTGTTCTTTTTATGGGTCAGATGGTTCTCAGGTACTCAGCACTAACACTTTCTCTCCTCAAGAATTCCAAGCTGACAAATAACTCAGCAATAGATTAAGAATCGTTTGATCGATGTTTAATTTTCTAGCAATCTTACCTTCATACCTACGATCAAAGACTTCAATCCGGATGTCGCCACGAGTTCGGCTTCCTTCAACCCGTCCTTTACCTCAAAGCCGTCCGCTGCTAACTCACCAATTTGTATGCTTCGGCGTGCCACTTGGTAGGCCTCTCCACTTGGCTCCAGCGTGTAGACGAATCGTCCGTTTTCATCCTGCCCCACTGCCGAAATGGGTACATACAGTTGTTCTATCTCCTCTTTCCCAGGCTCCTTTAACCCAAACTGTACACGTGCCGCCATACCCGGTCGAATCGCTTCAGATGGCTTATCAATCCGGATGGTTACCGGATAAGTGGAGCGACCCACATTGCTGAATCCTACCTCCGTGATTCGGCCGGCAAAGGTCTCACTATTCAAAGCCGAAAATTCAATCCCAACCTGCTGCCCGCGCTTTACACTCCCAATACTCACCTCTGGCACTCCCACTAGCACTTCCAAGTCTGTTTCGGAGTTCAAGATGGCAATAGGGGTGCCGGCGCCCACAAATTCATTCTCCTCAATATTAATGGCGGTAATGATTCCAGAGAAAGGAGCAACCAGCTGCGAATATTTGACTTGATTCTGAGTGGACTGTACTTGTTGCTCACTGGCAGCTGCCTGTGCTTTGGCAGCCTCATATCCTGCTTCGGCCGTCTCTAAGGCAGATTTCGCTTGTTCAAAATCGCTGAGCGAAACACTATTATTTTCGTACAGCTTTTCTACCCGCTGATAATTCGCTCTAGTACTCAGCAATTGGCTTTCTGCACTTTTGATCTGCGTCTCAGCTCCTAGTAGATTACTTTTGGATTGTTTCACTTGCACTCGATAATCTGCTGCGTCGATTCGGGCAATCAACTGTCCTTTGCGTACTCGATCTCCGATCTTAATCGGGAGGTAATTGATGTTGCCATTAACTTTAAAACTGAGCTGTGCCTCTTTGCTGGATTGCACGGCTCCCGAATAGGTTTGGCGGTTTACCTGACCAGCTCGGATTACCTGAGCGTATTTTATGGGTTTGATGAATTCGGTCAGCGCCTCTTCCGTGCGTTTTTCGCTGCAACTGGATAGACTAAGCATTAGGACTAAGCTCGCAAGGGATAGCGTAGCGGATTTATGAAGCATCTTGGTTTGTTTATTTATCTTTTTCATTAGTTGAGTTGGTTTGCAGTAACTCTTCGTAACAAATAAATCAGAATTTTGGCAGGTGTTCGAAGTCAACGAATAGTGGACCGCAGCGTTCTAACTATTATTTATTGATGAATAAAGTGGTAGCTCTTTGGAAAAAATCACTTCGTTCTTCCGGTGAAGCAAGGAAGTAAAAGAACCCAATCGAGCGTTCCAATTCAAGGAAATCTAAAATAAAGGTGTAGACGGCATTTGTTGCTCCCAATTCCGCCTGCAGCGTATTGTTTTGAGCATCAATTAAGGTCGTAATGTTGACTTGTCCTTGGTTATAGGCATCTTGAATGATCGTAAAGTTTTGGTCAGCAGCGATACTAGCTTCTTGCGACAGTTGCATTCGACTAAAGGATACATAGATCTGCTGCATATTGGCGCGAATCGCCAACTCTAGCTGGTTTTCAACGTTTCTTTGCGTTAACCCCAGTTGCTTGAGCTGAATATCCGCCTGATCGAGCTGTTGGCGACGCAAATTCCCCTGAAAGATTGGGTAGTTAACCCCCACGGCCATATTCCAGGTGGTTGCATTTTCAGTTTTGCCGAACACCTCCGGAACACTGTATTTTCCAATTAAGTGGTTGACACCTCCATTCATAGATACCGTAGGAAGGAAAAAGGATCGTTTTCTAGACAATCTTAAGCGCTCTTGCACCTTGATTGAATTCTCAATAATGTTCAGTGTAGGGAGTCTATCCTTAGCGTAATCGACTAAAAAATTGGTAAACTTCTCAATCTTACCATAATCATTAATTCCCTCCAAACGCCCATCGGTAATCAAAAGCATTTGATCCTCAAGCGTTTCATTCTTTACATTGAAGGGCTCATTGATGGGGCGGTTCAGTAGTTGATTTAGGCGAAATTTAGCTTGCTGGACCGAGGCGACCGCCGAATTCAGGTCAATGTTTTTGGTGGCTAATTCCGCCTCCCATCGGTGAAGATCAGAAGCCCCAGTATAACCAATGGCATTCTTTGAAGTAGCAATATTGAAGTTCTCTTTGGTGACCTCCACATTTTTCTGCTGGACGCTTAGGTTGGTTTGGGCCTGGAGAATGTTGAGATAAGCTTCGGAAACATCAATGATCATATCTAGCTGAACCTGGTTGAGCTCATATTCTTCACCCTGTTTTAGTAACTTCTGGATGGCAAGATTAGCTAGAATGGGTTCTGCATATATGATTTGTGTAAAATTGGCAGATCCTGTCCAATTGGTCGCGCCCTGAAAGCCTTGATAGGTCAATGCCGTATTTTCGTCCACCATCGACAAGGCAGTCGTTACATCCACTTGCGGCAGGAGGTCTGATTTGGCTATTCCTATCTCCTTGTCGGCTATATGCACATCCAAAGCCGCCAGTTGGCGATCCAAATTACTTTGCAGGGCCTCGGCAATTACAGCCTGCAGGCTCAATTCTCTGTCAGTGTTTTCATCTAACAAATGTAAAAGGGTCGCACTGGCAATGATTTCGAAATTCGGATACACCTTAATCTGGCGAGCCGTCGCCATATTTATTAGCAAGTTCTCGTCGTAGGTAGTAATTCCTACGGGAATCTCTTCTGGTTTAATCCCCTCGATTATCTTCATGATATTGAGGGCAATCCGCCGTGGAATCAGGTTAAGGTGTTTTTCGCCTTCGTATCCCATTAGCGCGCCAGCCTCCACGAACTCGTCTCCTAGCAATGCTGCCGTTGGAATTTTTTCGGCATTTAACATCCTAAAGAGTTCACTCAATTTTGTACTGTCCTCCAAAAGAATCGGTAAAGCATAAACAGCATCCGTTCCCGTCTTTAATTTAGAAGAACCAGAGAGCAAAGATCTGGCGGAATAAACGTTGATTTCAACGGAATCCACTTCAAGGTTTTTCCTTACGACCTCTTTCAGCAATAGGTCTCCTTGGAAAGCAAGATTATCGTCGATGACGAGGGCCAGCTCGTTGTAAGGCCTGATTTCGTGAAGCGTTTGTAAATCCCGTGAGATATTGAAGGGAGACTCTATATAAGTAAGGTTGGCAATGGTCGATGTTCCAATACTGGATTTTACCAGACCACTCAAACCCGCATCCGCCAGAATTCCGATGATCGTCGGCTTAGGAAAATTTATCCTACGAGTCAAGGCCGTCCCGCTCAACAAGCCTAAGCCAACTACAATATCATTCTCTTCATATGCCTTCTCTATATTTTGAGCGATCCTATCGGATTCATAAGCACCATAATAGTCGATGAATTCTATGTCTCGCCGGTGTTGAAGAAGCTGCAGAATCTCGGTTTTGGTGAGCTTTCCAAAATCGCCTAGCCCCTCCGCTCCTGCTGCAAAATCATGCAAAAGAGCAATCTTGACGGGGGCTTGTCCTGATAAGCCTAATACAGGCAACAGAAACAGGAAAAGCAGGATTCGTTTCATTAATGGCAGTTTTATAAACGAAAAAAAATTCGTTTTCAAGGTAAAAAAATGCAGTTTTATTGTTTCACTCCGTCCCAAAGCAGTTCAAAGGCTTGATCTATGGTTTCCTTATCCATGATCATGACCCGTTTCTGGTGGAACTCCACTAACTTTTCCATGAAGCCCCCTCCAAGGGCTAGAATCAAGTCAACGGGCACATCATCTTTAATGATCATTTTCCTTCTTCCTTCCCGGATCAAATCCAGCATTCCTCGGCTATTTTCGATGAGCATCTTGTGGTATTCTGGTTTAAAAAAGGGTGATTTTACAAAGCTGGAGAAGTATTCGAACTCTATGGATTTCTCAAGTTTAAGCGCCATAAATCGATGAAATTGCTGCCGGAACTGTAACTTAAAGGGTACGTTGGTAGCCGGTTGGTTTTCCACACTATCAAAAATCCCTTTGACAACATCCCAGAAGACAGACTCAATCAATTCTTCCTTATTCTTGAAGTAAGTATAAATCATCGAGGGAGATAATCCTGCCTGTTTCGCTACCTTGCTAATCTTCATTCCGGCTAAACCTTCTTGCGCTACTAATTCCAGGGTTACTTGTTTAATCCGCTCTTCTTTCGCCTTGTCCTTAATTTTCATGCGGCAAAGGTATGGGCTTTCTGAATCAAAAGCGAATTTTTATTCGCTTACTGGAAACATTTTTATTTCCCACATATAATGTAGGGAGTGGTAGTGATCCCTGATATCCTTGTTTTGGTGTCTTATGACTTCTAGTAATTCAAAGGAATTTGGCAAAACAGTTCAGGTGGAGAACTTAGCTTTCAATAGAAGTGTACCAAGCGAGTTAGCAGCTAAGAAAACACTGTTTTCAGGCTTTTTGCGAAACGAGCGCCCGCATTTTGATGCCTGTACTACAAACGAAGACTGACTAAAGAAAGATACAGAACTTATTTTAGCTTGTCCTTACTATTTTTGAACTATCTTGATATTCGATTAAAAAACAACATACAGTTAACATGGTAAATCGTACCCTTCTTTTTGCACTCTTACTACTCCTAGCAGGCTGTTCTAATGCCAATTTAGCGGACGAACTCGCAACTACCAAGGAAAAATTAGCCACTCTGGAAGCCGAATTAGCTGATTTAAAAGTTGTAGAAGAGCAGCATGCTCCCCTTGTTCATATAGTCCTCTTTAATTTGAAGCCTGATGCGGATCAGTCTGCCCTAATTGCGGAAATAAAGAAGCTGGAAGAGATAGCTGAAGTGCAAAATCTAGAAGTGGGGCCATTTGAAAACCTGGGAGATGAACGTGCCTTGTCCGATTACGAATTGATTATGGAGATGAGCTTTATCGACCAGAATGACTATCAAGCTTACCAGCAACATCCGATACACTTAGCACTTAAAGAGATTGCCAAGGACTATATGGGAGGTCCGCCAGCTACCTATGATTTCATGAAGGAATAGCTAATAAAGTAGATTGACTTTAGCAGGAAGCAGCAAAGGAAGCGGTTTCCTGAGCTAATTTTTCCATCACCTCCTCCGGGCTAATCCCGGATCGCTTTAAGGTTTTAAAAGAGTGGTCTCCTCCTTCCATTTTGACCAACTGAGCGGTTTCCAATTCGGCACATACTTGTTCTATTAGGTCATATCGAGCAAGGGTATCTCTAGTTCCTTGAAGGAATAATTGCGGAAGTTTCACATCTTTTAGATGAGCAGCTCTATCCAGACTAGGCTTACCGGCAGGATGTAGTGGAAATCCAAAATAGACAATGCCTTGAACGGGTCCGAGTCCATCCATGGCTGCAATCTGCGAGGTCATTCGACCTCCAAAGGATTTACCTCCCGCTAGCATCTTCACCCCATCTGCATGAGCCTCCGCTGCAGCAACAGCCGCCTTAATGGCTGGATGTGCTTTTTTAGGGCGATCAGGTGCACCTTTCCCCTTCTCCATATATGGGAAGTTAAAGCGCAAAGTAGCTATTGTATGGGTGGCAAGGATCTGCGCCAATGCTTCCATAAAGTGATGCTCCATTCCCGCCCCGGCTCCATGACTCAATACCAGTAGAGCGGAAGCATCAGCAGGTTTGATCAATAAACCTGACACCGTTCCAATCTCTTCAGAGATTTCAATCTTAACTTTGGTTGGCGTTTCCATTTTGTTCCCTTTTAATTGCACGATAGGTTGGAAAACTTTAGCCTAGACGCTTTCCACTGGAAGCAAAGATGCAGATTTCTCAACGGATTTTCATTTCTATGGAGTAGCCTTGCGTGGAATAGCCCAAAATCGACAAGGGGCAATGCTAAGCATCACCCCTTGTTTTATTTGTATGGATCAATCTTATAAAAAGAATGATCTAGACTACGGATCTTACAGATTATTAGGAATAATCACTTTGTTTAACACGTGGATCACTCCATTTGTTGCCTGTACATCAGTTAGTACGACAGTAGACTCATCACCATTCGCATCCGTGATCGTAACGGTTGTACCAAGATTCACAGTGAAGGTTGTAGGCGTATTTACCGTAGATACTACTTGACCATTGGTTAAGTCAGTAGACCGCACATTTGCTCCGGCTACCACATGGTAGGTCAATACCTTAGCCAATTGCTCTGTAGTTAGACCATCCACTGTACTTTGAATAGCAGTAAAAGCATCATTTACTGGTGCAAAAACAGTGAAAGGACCGTCTCCTTGCAAAACACTCACCAAATCGCCATCCGCCTGGCCAAGTGCACCTACCAAACTAGTGAATGCACTATTCGCAGCAGCATGTCCTACTACGTCCAGTGGTGTGATTACTTTATTTACTACATGGATTACACCATTGGTAGCATCAAGATCCGGTGTAGAAACCGAGATATCGCCATTGATCGTTACAGCTGTACCTGCTTTTTCAATTAACATAGACAACTGATTGTCATCTGGTCCGGTAGTTGCGGCAGTAGTTACATACGTCTGCCCTTCTTGAATTTGACCTGAAGTTACCTCTGCACCCAAAACATGGTACAAAAGAATTTCAGTTAGATCTTCATCGCTGATAGTTGATAAGTCAACGCCCAAAGCGTCGAAAGCTGCATTTGTAGGAGCAAATACAGTGAAAGGACCTGCACCCTCCAAGACTGATACTAAGTTTACTCTAGTAAGCGCATCCACCAAGGTGCTGAATTGTGCATCTGCTGCGGCAATTTCCACGATACTCTGTGGCTGCGGCTGTGGATCATCATCATCATTGTTACAAGCCACAAAGAGGAAGGAGAACGCCATAAGGATGGCAAAGTTGTACATTAAGAAGTTCTTTTTCATCAGTATTCTTTTTATTGAATTTCCCTCCATAACTCTGATTTCTTCTGTTTTGTTGAACTTATCTAGTCAAAAGTTAAACAAAATGTCAAATCTTATCCAAACACGACATCTCTCAAAACATTATGAGAATTTCGGGGAAATAATGAAGAACTAACGTTCGTTCTTGATGGTTTCTCTAGGTAGAGGCGCGAAAGCCATTGTTGATTTTTACTTACTTTTGCCCATCCAAGTCAATAAAAACCAAATTAAATCATGCAAGAGAGCTATATACTTGACGGTATCCGAACACCATTTGGCAAATTCAGAGGATCATTATCTACCATTCGTACCGACGATTTGGGAGCCATTCCGATCCGAGCCTTAGTAGAAAAGCAAACTAATATCCCAAAGGAAGCCTATGACGATGTGATTCTAGGTTGTGCCAACCAGGCT
>JAHQWA010000519.1 GCA_019634045.1 Saprospiraceae bacterium | reverse complement strand
GGTTGGATGGCTAAAAACATGACGATTAGATTTTTGCTGAGGAATAGAGTTATTGTTGTGCTCTTAGTCGATCAATCAGATCCGCTTTGATCCAATAAACATCTTGATCATTAGGAAAGGGACGATCGAACAGAATCAGTTTTCCGTCGGGAGTTACCTTAGCCGCTACATCAAAATCAGGGGAGTTAATTGTAGGCCCCATGTTTATGGGCGTTTCCCAACCCTGACCGTTCCAGAACGAAATATAGTGATCTACCGCTCCATGTCCACCAGGGCGATCAGAGGCCAAAATCATATAGCTAGCATCCGGAGAGATAAAAGGATCCCATTCTTCAGCTTCAGTATTTAAGGCTTTAATATTTTGGATTTCTTTAGCAGTAGGATCAAAGCTGTAAATATCACTTTTCCCAAAATTTTCTACATCAAATAAGGAGGCCCCAAAATAGACCAATCCGTCTGGGGTCACCGAAGGAAACCAGAGCCCCTTGTCGGTTTCAACGGGGATTTCTAGCATGGTGGGTTCACCCCAAGTGTTCCCGTTTCTTCCCACTTTCCAAATTCTGCCATTCCAATGCTCACCCGTTGATCGATTTGAGACAAAGTAAACTGTTTCCCCATCTTGAGTAAAAAAGGGCTCATAATTTTCTCCTTGATCCGAAAAGGATACGCGTTCAGAACTTGACCACTGATCCTTTTGAAAAATCCTTTGATAGATCTGCGGGCCGGTGACACTATCTCTAATTACATATAGGAGCAACTCACCATCAGGAGATAAGACTACATTTCCTTCACGTATCCCTTTTTTTGAAATGTCGCCCTGGGCAAAGACAGTAGCTATTTCGGGAGGGGGGCCAGAATCAAGATGTGCTAAAGGGGATTTTGAATTACAAGCTAAGCATAATAAAAGACCAATACCTAAGGTCAATTCCTTCGGATTCATAACAACAATTTTAGGAGTAGGAGATCCTACTCATAGTGATGAAATGTGTGTAAGACCCTAATCGGGACCTTACTTGTATGAATCGAATGGGAAACCACTATCGGTCAGTCAATAGAGGCTGTATAGGAAAAAGAAACAGGATGGTTGGAATCATCTCTCGATAAGGAGCGTTCCATGCTATTCCCATGACTAATGTAGCTAATAAATTGGGAATTTTCCTAAAACTCCTTCGCCCCAAACTCACTTTTCGGCAAATTGATCTTCTTGGAAGCGGCATTTAATTGATAGCTAAGGCTTAGTTGGATTATATCTACCTCATAAACGTAGTTGGTAGTCGTAAAAAAACTAGCTCTTTCTGTGGTGATACGCTGTTCGTTGGCTGACCAAAGCCCCATGTCCATGTTCAACCATTGTAAGGCGAGGGCCCATTTCTTATCCGAAAAGGTTTGGCGCAGGGTGAGCGAGGGGTTATAGAATTCTGAATCTCTACCCTGAGCGGTAACTCTTTCAGATAAATAATTGAAGGCTGCTTGGGCAGAAAGGGTTGGCGTCAAATTGAAGGTGGAATTAACATTGATCGAAAAGATGGTATTTGAAGTATTGATTCTGTCTCCAAACAGATCTCCCTCAATCTGATAGTTGAATAGGTTGCCCCCTAAATAAACACGCCATTTGCGAGCTGGAAAGAAAGTCGTTCCCAACTCCAAGCCCAAGGCATTGGCCGTCCCTGCATTGGTATAAATTCGATTGAGGATGGTATCGTTGAAGACCGTATTGACGCGGTTGATTACATTTTCAATATTCCTAAAATAAGCCGTGGCAAACACAGAATGATCTCCCCAATTTTGAACCAGCCCCACTTCCACTAGATCGATGTATTCCGGTAGTAATTCTGCATCGCCTTGTTCCAGGGTCTCTGAATGTTCCCGCTCCGGAAATGGCGTCATTTTGAAAGTTGTCGTTCTTTCTATCCTTCTGCTGTAGGCAGCTTTAAGACTCAGATTATCAGATAGTTCGTAGCCTAGATTAAAGGAAGGGAAGAGGTTGAATTGACTCAAATTGAAGGTCTCATCAGGCCGTTCGATGGTTACGGTCCGATCGAAATGCTCCAATCGTAGCCCCAAGTTGTAGCTTAGTTTGTTAGCTTGGCCCGTTACCTGAGAGTACACGGAGTGAATGGAACGCGTAAGATTAATACTATTGGTAAACAGGGGGTTCTCCACCCATTGATCCGTGGTCAGATCTCGATCAAAGTAATCAAAATCGCCCGGGTGTTGTAGGTAGCGATATAGGTAGCCACTCTCCCACTGAGTCTCACCATAACGCTTCCTGTAATCCATTTGTAGGCGGACACCATCCAGCGGATTATCGTTGGTGTTGAATTGTAGCTGAAGAATTCTATCGGTATTTGGGTAGTCAAGATTGGCATTGTCCGTAGGGCCGCCTAGGACGGTTCGTTCATATAAACCAGAAAGTTGTAAAGCGGAATTATCCTTAAATCGAAAGGCATAGTCCAATGAACCAATGATGAAATCCCCTTTACGCACCCGGAGATTTTCATTGAAGTAGGTAAGTCTGTCGAAGGCCGTCCCTCCTTGAAATGCCTGGCCCGTTTGCAGAAATAAATCATAATAGGATCCAGCTCCTTGGAAAGTTCCATCAGTTAGGCGGGTTCGCTGTTGATCTAAGTACAGAATGTCGGCCGTGCGTTCCTTGTTTCTTTTGCCCGCATATAAACCGAGGGTTACGGTTTGGGACGCAGTGGGCGCATAGGCTACCGATAATCTACCCGAGTAATTGGTTTCGTCAAAACTGCGTTCGCCATCTGAGGGGAATTCGGTCAAGACATTATCTAGGAAAGTATTCACATAGCCTTCTCGCCGACCAGAGATATCGTACCGTCGATAATCTAAGCCTGCGGATATATCCCATTGGCCTCGGCGAAAGCTATAAGTGATGTCCGCGCCATAGCGAGGCGTGTTATTTTGATTATCATACGATTCTATGCTAGGTAGTCCCATCAATGTGTTGACGCTCAGAAAGGTCCCATCGGTCAGGGCTTGTTTGGTTTTAATATTAATAATGCCCGCTTTCCCATCTGGATCATATTTTGCTGAAGGCGCGGTAACCACTTCTACATCATCTATGGCATTGGCTGGCAATTGTTGCAATACTACAGAAGGGTCACCTTGCACGGGTTTGCCATTGATCATGACCTGAAAGCCGGTAGAGCCCCGAACTGAGATTTCCCCGAAAGAGTTAATGCTCACCGCCGGTAGATTTCGCAAAACATCCGAAGCGGTTCCCCCTTTTGCACTCTGAAATTGCCCTGCATCAAACACCTGCTTATCCACCTTGTGCGAGGAAGTGATGGCTCTTCCGCTCACCTCCACCTCTGCCAAAGTTGAACTATTGAGTTGTAGGGAGATGTCCCCGAAATCGAGGCGATCTGGCGCATAGAAAACCTCGGATAGGTAAGCTTCAAAGCCTAAAAATTGGGCTTGCAGATAGATGGAGTCCAATGGACTTTCAATTTGAAATAGGCCATCTTCATCGCTAACCGTACCGGAAATCAAGGCAGAATCTTTAGCCAAAAATATAGAAATGGTCCCATACTCAATGGCTTCCTGTGATTGTTCATCCAGGATTCGGCCTGTGAGGGAAGTCGTTTGCTGGGCTACCAGAACCATAGGTAAGGTAGAGAGCACAAGGTTTAGTAGCAACTTATTCATGACGGAAAGCTGGTTGAACGTTTTGATGGCTTAAAGGTAGCTTTAATCGCAAGCACAGTAGCGTACTTATGGTTAAGTTTTTTGCATGGTCGAACAAATTTTGTCCAGATGCGAAAACTGCGGTCCATTTGCGCAGGATTGTCAGGCCTCCAGCCGCAATTTTATGCTATCATTCTTCAACTTTCTGCTACTTATGTAGTTTGATAGCTAGTCAAGATTCTCCGAAACTCTAAAGTGTCACTCGATGAAAAATCTCTGTTTCCTGGTCGTCACCTGCTGTGCACAGCTTGTTTTTGGCCAACATAGTATCGTCTATCTATCTAACCAATCTGGTAACTTTGACCTCTTTATGAAAGATGCCAAGGGTGGACCAACACAACAACTGACCTCAAATCCCGGATGGGACTGGGCTCCTGCTTGGAATGCCAGCCTACAGGCAATTCTTTACAATTCTAGCGATACAGCCAATCAGTTCACGATCCGAGCCATGGATTTGGAAGGGAAGGATAGCCCCATCGATACCAAGGGCTTGGAAGAATTCATTCTTTCCCCTAGCGGTAGTTATGCCTTATACACCTTGAAGGATAATCAGAATCGGTATATCGGTATCATGGATGTCAAAACGGGAGCCAATCGTCTATTGGTGGATCACCCATCCTATAATGGCCGGGCCAAATGGTCCCCTAACGAACAGTACTTTAGTTTTATCTCGGATCGGGATGGTAATGGGGAACTCTATACCTATCAATTGGCAACGGGAATTTTGACTCGGCTTACGCAATCTGAAAAGCGAGAGAAGTATACCTCCTGGCTGCCAAACAGTGCGGATATTGTGTATACCTATCATTATTCTGATGAACGTGATCAGGAACACAATGACCTCTTTAGGCTCAATATTTTCACCAAGGAGAAAAAGCAGATTACGGATGATCTCGCGTTTTATCAAGAGATAGCAGTCTCACCCGATGGGAAACAAATAGCCTTTCACGCCAAGCGTATGGGTGAGGACCATATTTACACCATTGACATTGATGGTAAGAATGAACGACAAGTTACAAATGCCAAGGCCTATCATGGGGAGCCTTGTTGGGTGCCTAGGCAAGCTCGGAAATAAGTACTAAAGCTTGGGGGATGTAAGGTATTCGAAAATATGGTGGTTTCAAGCAGTTTGCCAGGCCTAGACTTTTACTCGGAGGCCTCGGCTTCCTTGATCACATCTTCCCGTTTCAAGCCATATACCTCTTCCATGTTTTCTATGGCAGCGTTGAAGTAAGTGATGGCTCGTTTAAGATGAAATTCACGGAGGCCTGCGGTCCTAGACAAAGGGAAAAGCTCATTATGGAAATGCTTTGTAAAGCCTTCCAGGTCCGTGAGACAACTAGTCAGATTTCTAGTAGCATACATGCAGCTCAGATTGGCATATTTACTCAATTCTCTAGTGACCTTTTGCGTCTCATTATCAAATTCTAGGAGATCCCTCTTCACATAAGCATCTCGGAAGGAGAAAGTAGAGGCCAATTGACTACGTACTCCCAGGTCCTTAATCAGTGCAATATCGCCCGTACTCATCATAATATCAAAAGTGGTGGGAGGAAAGGCTCGAAATACCGCTCTGCTAGCTACTTGAGCTAAGTTGTACAAAGCTAGTTGAATACTGTCATTTTGGTTGTTCTGGCTAAGTCTTATGCCAGCACGGATGCTCTTGATATCTTGCTGACAGTCATAAAGGTTATTGCGATTGCTTTCCTGTTCATCCAGGAGATCTAGATACATCGCTTTTATGTAGTCATCTAACTTGTGCTGATTGCGTTTACTTTGTTGATATCGATCTGCCTGAATGGCGATTAGAATGGAAAAAATGATTAAGAATATCTCTAGCACATAGGCTAAAAAGTTGACCTTGCCTCCGGAGAGCTTACTTAAGAATTTGCGCCAAAACATGTTTGTGGGTTTTGGATCGTAAGTTAGGCAACTTTTACAAAATCAGAGCTTAGTACGTTGAAGGTAGTCTTACTGAAAGTGGTAATAGTAGAACTTTTGTCTCTTGGCAAGCTTAATTCTATTCAGGGGAAGGACGGCTTACTTCCCCTGAAAACTATTATCCTTGAGTATAGGAAAAGGGTATAGGCTTAGGAAAGGGAAAAGGCCTTTTCAGCCCAATCTTCAAAATTCGGTAGTACGATTCCTAATTTTTCCCTAATCGGATTAGTATCTGGATTTAATAGAGGGCTACCCGCTCCATCTTGCCATTCGTAAAATTCCGCCAATTCTGCGGCTAGTGATGAGCCAACGATTGGGCTTAGGAAGCCTTCCAATTGTTGGTGAGTTAAGGTTTGATAGCGTAGCTTTTTATCTAGTATCATTCCCAATCGCAAAGCTAGTTCTTCCCCTGTGATTCCTTCCATCCCTCCAATCGGGTAAAATCCTCCAGGTAGCTCTACTTGTCTGAGCGCAGCCTCGACATAGAGCGCAAGATCGTGCCAGGAGAGGTAGTTTACGGGTAAATGCCCGGGAATAGTCTGTGGAATGATGCCGTCTTGTTCAATCGCTTGTCGATAGGAAGTAGAGAAATTTTCGAGATATTCCGTAGCACTTAGTATTATGGCATTGGGTAGTTTGCTTATCGCCTCCGTCTTCATATGCCATCTTGCGTCTGGACTGGCCTTGCCTACGGGTTTGATCGGAACGGTACTACTGATAACGAAGACGGTACGTGGACTGCCCGCTTTTTGCAAGGCAGCAATTGCATTGTTAGTAAGTGAAATCATAAGATCAGGCGAAATCTGGGCAGGGATCTGTAAAACCACTTGGTCTACCTGTTCTATGATCGGAAATAGCGAGTTCGGTGTAAAATCGGTTAAAAAGGCCGCTATATTCTTGGCTTTGAGCGGGGCAAGGTGCTTTTCTGAACGTACTGGGGCAATGATCTGGTATCCTTTTCCAAGGAGCAGGGAGGCGATGGCGGTCCCCTGTGCCCCAGTGGCATTAAATAATGCAATCTTCATGTAAAGAGGTTTGTGTGAATCAATGAAATTGACAATACAAAGCTATGGCGAATAAGTATCCAAAGTATAACAGTATCCTTTTGTATACCAGTATCAAAATGTATACTGGCCTCCGGATCAGGAAATTTTCTCCATCTTAGCACACAAAAGAAGAAGTATGGTCAAGAAGTCAGAAATCGCTCAGAAACTGCTTCCGGTCATGGACACAATGGAACTCTTGAGTGGGAGGTGGAAAATCATCATTATGACCACCCTGTATCTCGGCGGCCGGATGCGTTTCAACGAAATCCGAAATAGCATCCCTAGAATTACCGGTAGAGTGCTTTCAAAAGATTTGAAATTTCTGGAGGAACATCAAATTGTATCACGAACTGTTAAGGATACGGCTCCGATTACCGTTGAGTATGAATTAACAGCTTACGGAATGACCTTAGATCCGGTTTTTCGGGCGCTAACCGACTGGGGCGTACAGCATCGAAAGCGTATCATGAGAAAATCCTAATGCATAATTTTGAGGTACACCTCAAGCAAGCATCAAGCTTTTGAAGCTAATAAAATAGATCTGACTTGGGTTTAGAGCCCCTTTGCCGCTAGAAAGAGTTGCCAATTACTAAAGAGCCATCCCCCCAATTCCATCCAATCCGCCTCAGGCCTAGGCTGTAGCCTTTTGATCAATTTATGCATTCTCAGGATGCGGAATAGCTTCTTAGAGGGGAAGCCATTCTTCCAAAATTGATATCTCCAGTCAATAGCTAGAGTATAAAACTGCCGAAGCGGTTCAGGGCGGGAGTAGAAAAAGGGAGGGAAACTCCTTAGCAGCGAAGCTCCCCTACCCGATCGTTTATCTCAAAAGTTTAACCGGCGGTTGATCTTCAAGGTGATGCCCCAATCCTTATGTTGTAAGGTTTCTGAATAGTTATCTGCGAAAACTAGGTAGACGAAAGATAAGGGCTTATACTCCCACTGTAAGCGAGAGTTAATATTGAAATTATTGATCTGTTGATTGTATTGAATGTAGGTCGTCCAGTTTAATTTGTTACTAAAGAAGACTTCTGCTGAAAGGCCGAATAAGTGTAAGTTTTGGTTGCCAATCTCTTCAAAAGAAAGGGTATTGTACTCATAGTTGAATTGTAGACTCACAAGTGGGAGAAAGCGATAGCCTAGATTGGTGGCGAAGCGGGTCCGGCCCCCTTGATAAAAACTTCCAAATTGCAGATTGATCGATCCGTAGAAATTTTGGGTATAGTCACTATTGAAACCTAGTCGCACAGCAGTGTTTTGGTAAGCTCCGGGTAAAATTAGATTTCCATTGCGCAAAGGGTCAAAGGCATACTTCAACTGCACTTCATCGTGATAAAGGTTGAGATAGGTGGACATTTGGTTGGCAAAAAATAAGGCTGCATTGTAGAAATAGTTTTTTTCATACAGTTTTCCTTCCTCATCCCAATACAGGTCCATACTAGCGTTCAACAGACGATAGGTTTGTATAGTAGTTTGATTTTTTGGAAAGTGGTTAATGAGTAGGTTTTGAGAAAACTGCTTATAGCCTTCCCGGATGACGACTTGATTCAAAGCATCGTAATTGCTCAGGCGGGGAACAAAGCCAATATCTGTGGAAAAATTCCTTCCGACGGAATTGATTTTTGTGCCAAAGGTCAGTGTACGTGTATTATAATTGTTTTCAAGCGTGAAGGCACGATTCTCGCCCTGCAAACCATCTGTAAAACTTTGACTATAGCCAGCAAAGCCAGACCATTTTCGGTTTTTACTTAAGTAATTCCCTTTCACCCCGGCCACGCGATTGAAGTCATCTTCGAGGGATAGTCCATCTGTGGCTTGTCGGTTGACCCAATATCCCGTCATAAAAAAAGCGGGATCAAATTGCTGCTTCACGACCCCGACCATATAGTTCTGGGCTACGGCTTCCTCTCCCTTTTTGCTTTGCACGTTTAACCAACCTAGTCGCGTATTGGGGCTTACATTCCCTGATAATTTCAGTCCCATTAGGATGTCTTGAGAAGCACCGATGAAACGAGAATAGAAGGGATTGATGTCGCTGGCCAATTGTAAGGTGGTGAACAAATCACTGTTTTCGATAAAGAAGTTCCTGCGTTCTGGAAATACAATGTTGAATCGGGTTAGGTTGGTGACCTGCTGATCGACGTCCACTTGAGAAAAATCAGGGTTGATCGTTGCATCTAAACGCAGTCCATCTGAGATTTTGTACTGTACATCTAAACTAGGGATCAGCTCGGATTGGGATTCTTCTTCGATCAAGTTGCTACCATGACCAGCGGTAATGGCGGGAATTAAGGTGGTTTTGGCAATTTTGGAGGGTTTGAGATTTTCCATTTCAATAGGCTTGAGGAAACGCGTATCAAATTGAAGAAAACCGCGCTGAAATTTATTCCATACCGTATACATTCTATCCTTGGCATCTCGGGTGTAGAACTGGAAGCTCCAGGAGGAGATTTTTTCATCATAACTGAAGGTGCTCAAGGGGATCTTCATTTCATAGACCTTATCCGTGCCTTGTACCCTTTGCCCACTTTCCCAAAGCGCATCCCAACTTAAGTTTTCACTATCATAGTTGGCAATCAGGGCATCTAATTGAGTGCCTTCGCCATTAACCGCAAAGAAATAGCCCCGATTTTGATTGTTGTATGGATCGATGATTACCCCGACGCAGTCGCTGAGGTGAAATCCGGCCCCATAATTATCTCGCTTTAGGCTATTGACTCGGACCTCCGAGCGGGAATCGTGGTAGACAAAAGCAATATTGAGGTATTTACCATCGTGGTAGATCTTCACTTCGGTATCCATTTTGGCCAAACCTTCATTGATCGGGAAGAAATTGTGAAAACCTTGATAGGTATTGATTTCTTTCCAGGCGGGTTCATCCAGCATGCCATCTGCCTCTATACTTTGATCCAAATATTTAATGGGGGCTTGAGCAAACAGGTAGATGCTTGTAAGTAGTAGGAAAATCAAGTTAGTGAGCCTTTTCATCGCTTTTTTGAGGACGAAAGTAGTTGCCCCGTCTATGCCCCGCTTGGAAAATATAAGTACGGGCCATAAGCGTAGCTAGGAATAGGATTTAATGAGAAGAACGGCCTTCAGCGACTTTATGTGCCACGAACCTCCTTCTTATACGATTATGGCCTCTACGTATACAATTGTGGCGTATTGCAAAGGCTTGCCCTATCTTTGCAGAATGAGGACTTTTGCAAAACATGTACTGCTGTGGGTAGCCATTTATGTGGTGTATACCTACATGATGTCCTTTTATGAGGATTGGTACGGAAGAATGGTAGTGAACTTGATTAATGTACCCCTTTTCATGATCGCCTATTACTTGCTCGCCTATGTTCAGATTCCCTACTTGTATAATAAGGGAAGGATAGGGTGGTTCGTGGTAAGTATTTTAGCCTCTTCATTTATAATTGGTGCGATCTGTCGTATCAATGGGTATATGTGGATGGATGCTTTCTTTGGGGCGCATGAAGATATCCCGTTTATCACACCTGGCGCTTATCTGGTGAAAACCGTACGCTATTACACGCCGGCTATGGCGATTCTCGCTTGGAACTCCCATGAAGCTCGACGTGCAGAATTGGCCCGTATGCAGTTGCTAGAGAAGGAAAAGATTGCAAATGAACTCAAATTCCTGAAAGCTCAGATCAACCCGCACTTTCTATTCAACACCCTGAATAATCTGTACTCCTATGTGGTGAATCAATCTCCCAAGGCACCGGATATGATCATGCAGTTGTCAGGTATTTTGGACTACGTATTGTACAAAAGCCAAAAACAGGAAGTGCCCTTACAAGCGGAAGTAGATACCATAGAGAATTTTTTGCAACTCGAACATATCCGTTACGGACAAAGGCTGCAAGTGGACTTTTGCCAATCCGGAGATTTGAGTACGCCCATCTCCCCGCTCATACTATTGTCTGTGGTAGAAAATGCCTTTAAACATGGCGCCAGTGGCGATATCGATTCACCCAAGATTGGGATCGAAATCAAAGAGGAAGCCGGGACGATCAAGGGACGAATCTGGAACACCAAAAGCCAACACCAAGGGGAGTTGAACGATGCTTACAAGGAAGGGATTGGATTGTCTAACTTTAAACGACAGTTGGACTTGATCTACCCCGATCGCCATGAATTGAAAATCGATGATCGCGAAGACTCTTTTTGTGTTTCACTCTCCATAAAACCTGCCGCATGAAGCCGATTCGATGCCTATTAGTAGATGATGAGCCACCCGCGATCGAGTTGCTGGAGAGATATGTCAGGATGATTGACCAGTTGGAGGTGGTGGGTACTAGTCATTCCGCGGTGAAGGCTTTTGATATGGTGCGCGAGCAGCCCATAGACCTTATCTTCCTAGATATTCGCATGCCTGTCCTAAACGGAATCGACTTCATAAAAACGCTGAAAAATCCTCCCTCCATTATCCTCACCACTGCCTACCGAGAATACGCCATCGATGGTTATGATTTGGACATCATCGATTACTTGCTCAAACCCATCGCCTTTGATCGTTTTTTGAAGGCTGTGGATCGCTATCGAGATCGTACTGCGACAAAAGTGATTGAAAAAGCACCCGATCTAGAAGAATCGAATGAATTTATCTTGTGCAATGTGAACCGGACTAAGCATAAAGTCTGGTTGAAGGATATCCTTTACATTGAAAGCCTCAAAGATTACGTCCGATTCCATACCACCAAGAGCCGCTTGGTGGTAAAAGGAAATTTGGGATCTTTTATGAAGCAGTTGCCTACCGCTCAGTTTGTGCGGATTCATCGGTCGTATGCGGTGGCTTTGGCTTATGTTAGTGCGCATAATCAGAGTGAGGTACTGGTGGAAGGAATCAGACTACCCATTGGCAAGAGTTATCGAGACGGACTTTTACGGCTAATCTCCATCTAGTTATTGCTCGTATCTTTCGGAGCTGGGTAGTTTCCAATATGCCATTCCCATTCTTTATCCTCAATACCTAGAAATTTCTCGAAGTCTGTTGGTCCTTTTCTTTGATATTCGCGCCAAAATTTGATTTTCCCATTTTCTAGCTCAACTACAACCATTCCGACATCGGATGTATCCTTTCCATAACTGAAAGTGTATTCACCAACTCCAGTTTGATTTTTTTTATTGAACCACAAATTGTGAAATGTCATTTTATAGCGGCTATCCAATTCGTCAAAATAGGGCCTTAATTGCTGATGCCCTCGATAGTATTGGATGTTCGGCGGTTCCATATATATCGCATCCTGGCTAAAGCTGCTGATCGCCTGATCGGTATTTTGCGTTGACCATCCTTCCGCAATATTGTACATCAACTTTTCAAAATCATTTTCAGTAGCCCTTTCCTCCCCCGTCTCACAGGCAGGCAGGAGGACTATCAAGCTTAATAAGGTCCAATAATTCATTTACCCTCATTTATTAGTAACTTCACTGGTATTGATATACCAATTTTAAACCAATGATAAAGCTTCTTCAAAAATGGGCTACTGGCCGAAATGTACTCATCCTATTGGCTGCAGACTTCGTCTTTATGCTTGGCATTATGCCTTATTTGGGGAAGAAAATGGAACAGCTTGCGCCTGGAATCCCGCCTTTAGACATCACCATTCCCAGTTATTCTGCCGAGTATGCCCAAGATCTTATCACGAAACTGTCAGATGAGGCCAGAGCCTTCTACAAATCTATCGAATTGGGGGCAGATTTAGTTTATCCATTGATATATGGATTCGCTTTTGCCTTACTGATTGCATTCCTTTGGAAGAAGCTCGGGTGGGAAAATGGATTGCTAAAGTGGGTGATTTTGTTTCCGCTAATCGGTATGATATTCGACTTGGGTGAGAATTTATCGATAGTGAGTCTGATTAATCAATATCC
>JAHQWA010000518.1 GCA_019634045.1 Saprospiraceae bacterium | reverse complement strand
GATTAAGCTGGAAAACCATTGACTTAAAAGATGGGGAGGAAAAAACAATAACCACCATGAAGGCCTATCGCCATACCGGCACCATGCATTGGTCCCCCGAGGGTAGATATCTAGCTAAATCGATAAAGCCCACCCTGGAAAGTCCTTTTGTAATTATGGCCTACGATTTCCACACCCAACAAACTACCCCCATTACAAGCCCTAATCCAAGTTTCTTTGGAGATGCGTATCCGATTTTCATCAATGAACAGCAATTGGTTTTCATAAGATTCGAAAAAACTCGGACTTCTAAGGTAAACAGATTTCAAGCTGAGCAGGGCACTATTTATCTTAAGGATTTAGCCTCTGGAAAACTCAAGGTGATTCGCCAGTTTGAGGGTACGATCAGCGGACTAAGTTGGGATAGTCACAGCGAGCGCTTGTTCTGTCTAGTCAGAGAGGAAGACCAGCAAACTTCTGTTTACGAACTCTGTTTATCCGGAACTGCAAAACTACTCAAGGAGGAGAGGAATGTATGGCGTAGAAATCTCACCTACAACGATGCCACGAAAACCCTTTTGTTCGAGCGTTGGGAAATGCCCCTCGATCTACAGCGCATACCCATCGATACAAAAGAAAAGGGCTTGGCCAATCGACAAGGAATCCCAGAATTGAATTCTTCTCATTGGGATTGGGGGATTTCCTTTGCAAGAGAAGGGAACCTAGCCTCTTTCATCTCCGACCGTAGCGGATGGGACGAACTATATGCTTGGCATCCACAGCAGTCTGGCCGTATTCAACAATTGACCAAACTACGAGGCCCTACTGTGCTCTATGCACAGCTCAGCCCTGATGGGAGCAAACTCCTCTTTCAGCAGTATTGGCAAAAATCCTATAGCCTACAGTGGCTTGATCTCAGCACGGGAAGCATTACGACCTTAGTCAGTTCAGGTCAAGCCATAAGCTACCCCACTTGGCATCCAAATGGGCAAGAAATCTTGTATAGCCACCATACCGGGCAAGGTTATGAACTCTTTTCTCTAAACCTAAGCCAGAAGCAGCCTAGACAAATCACTACTGATGGAGGCTACAAGAGCCAATTTTCCGTTAAGGACGGGAGGCCGACGCTATTCTACAGCAAGTTTGGTCAGGCAGGAATCTACCAAAAGCATACCTATGCGGCTAAGGAAGAGATTGCTTTTCCTGATTCCGCGGTCCAAAACTATTCAAGCTGGACCATTGGGGAAGCGGGAATCTTTTTCTGCCAAGACTACACGATTCATTTTATCAGTCATGATCTATCTAACCGCCGCCAAGTGAACCGGTATAGCTCCTATAGTCATCTGACAGAGTTGGTGCTATCGCCAGAGGAAGCGGAATTATTTATTAGCATACCGCATGCTTTGAATATTGACGTGGAGGAACTTGCCTTGCACCCGCACCCTGAGTGAGCATTTCAATCTATGGTAAGGTGAGTTTCAGCAGAAATTCCGAGAGGATTCCATACTTTTTCAAGTAGACTTCCCCCCTCAGTCATAGCTTGGGTGTTCCATATACATGGGAGCATGAAATACCTAAGTTCATGTTTGGCCATCACACTTGGGGTGGTGTTTTAACGGAAATCGGATTTTATCAAACAACATCATCTTAACTGAATATCATGTTGAAATTCATCCTATTGGGCCTACTGGGCTTGATCCTTCTAATCCCCCTTATTAGCAGTTTTAGTAGTAGGCTATATTGGGTTGAAGCCGAACGAGAAATCAGGGCCACCCCAAAACAAGTTTGGAAGATCATTGCCGAAGACTTTGGTTCGATCTACCAATACACCCCCAGCGTCGAACAGTCCAACTACATCGGAGATCAAAGAGAAGATGTAGGTACACAACGCCATTGCAAACTCCAAGGAGGAGGCTTTATGCAAGAAGAGATCACTGCTTGGGAAGCCCTAAGAACATTAGAAATTAGTATTAAAGATTCCTCCATGCCCGTAGCAAAAGGCACCAAACTGCGTTTCCATTTGGAGGAGACTCCAGGCGGCAATACCCGCCTACAGGCAAAGGGATACTACCGCCTAAAGTACATCGGCGTCCTGTCTCCCCTATTGGGGAAGCCCAAATTCATGGGCCTTACGGAACATTTGTTGGAAATTGCTAAGGTTGAGGCCGAAGCAAATACAGCCTCTATCCAGTAGTATGAACTAATTTAATTGCTTTTCACCTCGCGAATCACGGGTAATGGTTTCTCCTTCTTTACAGGAACAGGCTCCTTCTTAGCGTTTACTTGCTTCGGTTTAGGTTTTGTAAAGGGAACCGGTTTCCTGTTTTTAAGGTTTTTCTCAAAATACGCTTTGCTAAAGACGTCCACTTGGTAGGTATGCTTGCCGTAGTTTACGGCGTTTTTTAGCAGCCGAGAAACGGAAAACCAGCCAAAATCAGCCGGTTGCATTTGCTTCAATTGAGCGTTATCCATACGCTTACCGTCAAACCAAACTCCGTACTCTCCTTCGTTCTGCCAGTCCTGAAGCTGTTGCACGGTCGGACGCTTTTCAACAAAAGCCCTCACCGGCGGCGGAGGGGGAGGTCGGTCAAACGCCTCTTTTTTGACGGGAGGCGGAGGCGGTGGAATTTCCTGAATCTCTTCCTGTCCCGTGAGATTAATGTTAGACAACATTAAGAATAGTGCGATAAATGGCAATATTAGCCATCGTTTGTGGCGCCCTTCAGTAGCCATTAGATGTTTTGGCATCATTTGAAATCTTTTTTTAGTAAATGAAAAATGCAAAGGGCTAGCTAGCGGATTCGTTTGATATGTACATATATTCTTGAGTAGTAACTGTTGATAGTAGATCACATCCACGCCCTCCTTCACCACCGCCTGATCACTTAAGTGCTCGTGATTTAGCTTAATGGCAGTGCGGAAATACTTGAGGATGGGATGAAACCAAAAGAAGATGTGAATCAATTCCACGGTGAGAATGTCCCAGGTATGTCTTTGCTGGATATGTGCCAATTCATGCTGTATCAATTCCGCTTCCACTTTCCCTGCTTGATAATCCGCTCGGCCCGCAAAAACATAAAGTCCAAAACTATGGATGGGAACCTGCCCCGGCAATAAAACGAGCTTATACCCATTTCCTTTTACCAATTCACCCCTTCGTATATTGGCCAGCAAACCATAAAGCTGTCGACCAAAGAGAAAGGCTTTATAAATCACCCCCAACCAAAATGCGCAGAACAATACGGTAAACACTATGCTCATAAAGTTGAGCTGACCTAATGATTCCGACACCTGGCTCTCTGCGTTCTCAAGCGGAAAAACATGGGGAAGCAACTGATAATTTGCCGTTTCGATAATAATCGGCCTTGGCCAAACAATTAAGGGAATGACCAGGGAAGCCAACAAGCTACCAACCAAGTACCATCGATGGAACTGATAGGCATTGTCGCCATCCAAGAGGAAATGAAACACAGTAGCAAAACCCAGTAATAATAGACTGGCTTCAATCAGATAAGTCATCATTTCTTCTTTTTTCGATTTGTGCATCAATGATAGCCTTCAATTCTAGTAATTGATCCGCTGTCAAATCTGACTGGGCCGTAAAGAAGGAAGCAAACTGCGCCGTGGAGCTATCAAAATAGTTGTCGATCATATTGTCAAAATGCCCCTGGAAGTAATCTGGCTTCGAAACCTTGGCATAGTACTGCCTTACACTTCCATGCTTTTCGTAAGCAACGTATCCTTTGTCCTGCATCCGTTTGAGCAAAGTAGCCACGGTCGAAGCCTTTGGCTTAGGTGGAGGATAGGCTTCGATCAAATCTTTCATAAAGGCCCGCTTGAGGGTCCAAAGAAAATGCATCAATTGTTCTTCAGCTTTGGATAGACTCATTTCTACAAAAATAGAATTGTTTCTACAAATGTAGAATACATTTTCCACAATGTCAAATCCCTCTTCAATAATTCACCTATCTTTGAACCATAGAGATTACCTGACTACATGTCTAGCAGCAACAAATTCAATACTTTATCTTCTTTCCTTCGTTTGATCAGCTCCAAATTTAAGGGCGTCTATTTTCTGACGGAGACTTTGCTCCCGATACTAAATGAAGGAGGCGCCATCGTAAATATTTCCAATGGCTTAACGCGCTTTGCCTTACCTGGCTACGCAGCCTACGCATCGATGAAGGGCGCCATCGAAACCTATACCAAGTACCTCGCCAAAGAACTAGGTCCCAAGGGGATTCGTGCCAACTTGGTCGCCCCCGGCGCCATTCAAAATGACTTTAATAAAGCGGCTTTTGATCACAATCCTCACATTATGGATTTTGGCTCTCGGAGCCATTCCAGCATGGCGTAAAGAAGATGACTAACAATGGCTCCTCGGGAGAATACTTGCCGGGCGGGCCATTTTCTTTAGCTTGCAGCAAACCAAAAAATCGCCAATGATTCACCGAAGCACGCTAGCAAATTACGACAAAGGCCTACAGCAATTGGCAGAGGAATTAGGTGATCTGCGCTACGATGCGCTAGTAGATTTCCTGCAATACCTCCATGAAAAGTTGGCGAAAGACAGCAAGGCCGATGAAGAAAGAGGAAGAGCTAAACTTGCGAAATGCTTAGCTCTCGCCTCCAACAATATTGGGCATTCTGCCAAAGAGATTCAAAAAGCATGGATTATCTCTGAGCCCTATATGTAGGCATTGTTGTATGGAAAGCAACTTGACCTCCATTGGTGTCTAATGGCCGAACCCTCTGGCGAAAAGTTTCCTGTGGAATGTAAGCCCGTACCTTGGCCTGATTCTTTATATCGGTATATAGCCAATTCTATACATTTCTTTGGGCATCCTACTAGTCCAAATATCAGGATGCTTCCAAATCTCAAATCCGATGAGGAGTATCAGGACAACAAAACAAAGTACAATGGTGTAGTCATAGGACCTTTGGCCTGCATAGATAAACGTTTTAAAACAATTCAGTGATCAAAAACAAAAGGGTAAGGCCTAGTCTTATATGCAGTTATATTTTGTTTCGTACGCCCTAGACGGTTAATCTAGGAGTAAAATGTTGTGGAATTGATACTATAAAAGTTGAGAAGGGATTTACCCTACCAGAAAGGGAGAGAAAATGAAAAATAATTTTGAGCAGGTGTAGCTACCGAATTTCAGACTAAACAGCCCCAAGTTACAACTAACTGACAATCAATCTGTAAATCTCAAAACCACCTCTAATAAGCTCATCATCGAAATCTACCAACTTGCTTATTTGTTAGATAATATTTATGTTTGAATCAAATTCTACAAGTGTTGTACTAATCAGCGCTTATTTTTTCGCCAACATATTCTACAAGTATTGAAGAAATGAAAGGATTAGGCTATCTCGAAGAAACCATCCTATTGCTCATCATGCTAATGGATGAAGAGGCTTACGGCTACTCCGTCTCTATGAACTATGAGAAACATATGGGCAAAACCATATCTATCAGCGCCATTCATGCGGTGATGTCCCGACTTGAGAAGAAGGGATTGATTAGTAGTTATATGGGGGGTGCCACACCAGAGCGCGGAGGCAGGCAAAAACGAATTTTTGAGGTAACTGCCGCCGGCAGACAGACCATCGCCGATATTAAGGACAATCGACAAAAATTGTGGGATCTAATACCTGATCTATCATGAAGACTTCCCCTCAACCCCCAAAGTGGGCGGATCGATTTCTCCACTGGTTCTGCTCGGAGGAGCTGATAGAAGAGATACAAGGTGATCTTCACGAAGCCTTCTATCATCGCCAACGAACGCAGGGCACCTTCCGCGCTAACTGGGCTTTCGTAAAAGATGTCTTCCAATTTTTTGGTCCGTATGCCTTCGAAAAATATTCTCGCACCAAGCAATTCCTACCTATGTTTGACAATTACTTTAAGATCTCCCTACGCAATATCCTGCATCGCAAATCTTTTACGGCCATCAACTTCCTAGGACTAAGCATTGGTATCTGCGCCTTGATGCTGATCGGCCTGTACTTGCAACATGAATACAGTTTTGACCAGCATATCCCAGATCATGAAAGGGTATATCGTTTGCATAGTAAATATCGAGATCAGACGTACACCAACATGTACTTTCAGGACTACAATCGTTCCTCTGCAGAAAAACAACTGCAATTGATCCGTTTCCTGGAAGAGGATGAAGGGGTGACTGCCGCCTGCCACTTTGTTCCCTCATATACGGCCATAGGTGGTAGAGATCAGTACTATATCGAACTAGAGGAGAAACGCTTTGTTGCCGAAAATGTACTGTACACCAATACGGGAGAACAATTCCAGTCTATTTTCCCTCAAACCTTTCTACAGGGAACACCTTCATCCGCTTTTGGCCAATACAACAGCGTCATTATTACGGAAAAATTAGCAGCCAAATGGTTTGGAGAAAAGTGGAAGCAACGATCATTGGTTGGCACCTCCATGACCATCAGGGAGGAGCTTTATACCCTGGGAGGTATCATCGCCAACCCGCCTAGTCAACAACATTTTGATTTTGATTGGATCGTATATCAACAAGAGATCCCTAGTTGGGGAGCTTACACCTACCTAAAAATGAAGGAGCAAGCATCATTTCCCGCTTTAGTGGCTCGCCTTAATCAGCAAATCGATCAAGTGTATCCAGGTTATTCTGAAGATGTGCTTCGAAAGGGAATCGAAGGGGTTGCGCTGGCAGACATCCATTTTACATCGGATAATCTATATGAGATTAAGGCAGTTGCTAACTCATCTTATCTGTCCACTTTCGGGTGGATTGGGGTCATTATTCTTCTCATCATTTGGATTAACTACACCAACCTCTCTATTGCCATGTATACCGATCGGCAAAAGGAAATGGGGATTCGCAAGGTGATGGGTGCCAGGCCCCTGGATATCTCTATGCAGCTGGTTGCGGAGGCTAGCCTCTTAGCCCTGCTAAGTTTTCCTTTTTGCTACTTCCTGCTCCATTTGACTTTACCTTACTTCGGAGAAATCCTGGAGACTGGACTTGGCCGAACAGACCTCAATCACCCACTAACCCTCCTTTCGCTCTTTTCGCTACTAATCCTCACCGGAATTATTAGCAGTCTTTATCCCGCCCTTTCCTATGGTCGTAGATCTCTAGTTTATTTGATGGGAGATAAAATAAAAAGTGTCTTTGGGTACAAGTACTTCAATTTCAGGAACGCCTTACTGACTTCCCAATTTGTGATGGTGGTGGGTTTATTGAGTATTTCCCTCTTCATCTACCAGCAAATGCACTTCATCTTGAACAAAGATTTGGGTTTCGAAAAAGAAGGTGTAGTCTACTTTGGAGTAGATGGTGCAGAAAAATACCAAGCCTTACGCCAGAAGCTGGCGCAACTTCCTGAAGTAAAATCCACGGGAGCAAATGGAGTACCTGGCGAGCAAATGTACAATCAACTGACGTACAAGCTCAAAGACGCAGATCAAACCTTAAGCGACGGCACTCAACAATATATGGATTGGGGGAGCATCCGGACCCTAGGTATTGATTGCCCTCCATGCGTAGACCTACAGGAGGGGAAAGAAAGAATCTTTGTCATCAACCAAACAGCCGCTGAGAAGCTAGCCAGTACAATGGGAATACGTCCAGACGAACTGGTCGGTACCACCCTAGTAACCGAGCCAGAATGGGAAAATGAAGAGCACGGCTTTGGAGTCCCACACCAGATCGACGGCATCATTGAGGACTACAAATACTTTAGCCTAAAACACCCCAGCCAATCTCTGCTGTTGGATATTGTTCGAGAACCCGCCTGGGTATTTGAAATGATGGTAAAAATACAAACGGATGACTGGTCGGGGAGTATGCGAAAAATACAGCAGAGTTATGAGGAAATTGAGCGGGTTCGCCCCTTTGATCCTGGATTTCTCTCGGAACGCCTAGCGCAACTCTACCAAAAGGAAAGAACGGCCGGTCAACTTATGGGGGGACTGACACTCACCGTGGTAATACTCGCTTTCATGGGACTTGCAGGAATGGTTTCTTACCTAGCCTTTGGCAGACAGAGAGAGATTGGAATTCGCAAAATATTAGGAGCTTCGGTCGGACAAATCCTATTTCTATTTAACAAAGAATTTATGCTATTGCTCGGAGTTGCCACCTTACTTACGCTTCCGCTGGCTTTAGTCGTTTCTCAAAAATGGTTGGATAACTTTGCTTACAGTATAGAACCTCAAGCTTGGGTAGTACTACTAGCTAGTGGTATTATTCTTTTATTATTAATTACACTAGTCAGCTGGCAGGCGAGAAAGGCAGCCATCAAAGGTCCGGTCGAAGTGATCAGGAACGCTAGCTAACGGCCAAAATACCAGCTTACCCAGCTAACGACGGCACATAGTACAATTCCCCATAGGATGTCTACTACGACCAGCACATAAGGCCAATCCGCCATCACGGCCCGATTGGTCAGTTCATAGGTGCCATAAGTAATTAGTCCAAAGAAAGCCCCTCTCATTAAAACCTGGGTACTAGTGGACTGAATCGAAGGTAGAACTACGAAATAGACCAGACCGCTTAGGAAGAGAAAGTAAAAGACAATAGCAGTGGGCCAGTCCGTTTTTTCAGCCATCCAATGGCCCATATGCTTTTGGTAAAAAGGCCGGGCTAGCCACCCCAGCCAAATCATGTCCAAGGGGAAGAAAGCTAGAATCGCAAACAGATAGTATTTAAGGAAAGCCATGATGAGGTTGAATAGGTTTCGTGACCTCTAAACAGGCCCTACTCCTATTGGTTTAAAACTTTCCTGAGTCCGCGCTTAATCACTAGCTTCATCCAAAGGAGCGAAGACAGGAAGGTCGGCACTCAGTTCTTTTGCCATTCGTCTCATTTCTTCTCGAAGTCGTCGTACCACCTCAGGATGTTGAGCAGCTACATCAAATTGCTCAAAGGGGTCATTTTTTAGATTAAAAAGCTCTAATTGTACCGGCTCATCGCCCGTTTGCATTTCAGGACTAATCCAATTATCCGCCTCGGGAGCCACTCTTAGTTTCCATTCTTGATCCCGGACTGCATCTAAGCGCTTTCTTCGAAAATAATGATAATACGCATGAGGGGATGGAGCATTGGCAGTGAGGAGTGGCCAGATATCCTTACCGTCCAGTGACCGCTCCGGCAGATTTGTGCCCGTAAGCTCTAATATGGTGGCGTGCAAGTCCATGGTAGTAGCCAGCTCTGCCTTGACCTGCTGTGGAGGAACCTGGCCTGGCCAGCGAATGATGCACGGTACGCGATAACCACCTTCGTAGGTAGTAGCCTTAGCTCCCCGCAGTGGCCCAGTTGTTCCACCATGCCACTTCTCGACTGGCTCGCTATTGAACATTCTCGGAGGAAGATTCCGCCATGGCCCATTATCGCTAGTGAAGATCACCAAAGTATTGTCTTCTTTTCCAGCTTCCTTCAAAACATCTAATAGACGGCCAACATTATGATCAATTTCCTCAATCACATCTCCGTAGCGCCCTCCTTTCGATTTCCCGTCAAATTCATCGGAAGCATAAATAGGGAGGTGCGGCATAGCATGAGGTAAGTATATAAAGAAAGGATCATCACCAGAAGCTTTAATAAAATCAATGGCTTCCTGCGTATATCTTTTTGTCAAAGTAGTTTGGTCTACCGGGGATTCCTCCGTCGGTTGATCATCCCGGTATAAATGCAAGGGACGTTCGGTATTGACCCAAGGTGGCATCATATCATTGCTATACAGAATCCCCAGGTAAGTATCGAAGCCGCGATCGGTTGGAAAATAACCGGGGACGGCTCCCAA
This sequence comes from Saprospiraceae bacterium, assembly GCA_019634045.1. GTDB lineage: Bacteria > Bacteroidota > Bacteroidia > Chitinophagales > Saprospiraceae > DT-111. The sequence continues at coordinate 22,110 of JAHQWA010000518.1, read as the reverse complement.
ATGCCATTTCCCAAAGGCTGCCGTACGATAGCCATTGCCCTTGAGTGCCTCAGCTAAGGTGCGTTCCTCCTTGGATAAGCCCCCTTTGGAATCTGGTCCGAGATTCCCGGGCATACCGATACGAAGTGGATAGCGCCCAGTCAGTAGGCCCGCACGGGACGGGGTGCAAACAGGGGCCGCCGAATAGAAGGAGGTCAATTTGATCCCCTCTTGGGCCATCTGATCTAAACGAGGGGTATGAATCGTGGGATGACCATAACAACTGAGATCTCCATACCCTAAATCATCAGCAAAAATTAGTAGGATGTTTGGCTTATCGGGCTTGGTGCTGGGGACTTGCTCTACTGCGTCAGAAGATTGGCAACTCACTAGCAAGAGTAAGCAAATGCCTAATAGTTGGTATTTCATCGTTTTGTTTTCTCTGAATAAAAATTGACTCTATGAGCCGAGTTGGAAGGTAAAATACAAAACCTCTCTCAGCCGACGTAGGTCCCAACTTATTTGTATTTTCGAAAAACAAACCAAAACATACGACTGACCAATGAAGTTCACAAGAAAATCCTTTTTACAAGTCATGGGTGCCGGCATTATCGGAACGGCTCCTACTATAGCACATGCCCGTAAGCTAAGTCCCAAGAAGATTTCATTACAACTTGGCTTGGCTTCCTACTCTGTCAGGAAGTACAGCCTAGATGAAGTCCTACAAATGTGTAATCGCTTAGGCATAAAGCATCTGGCTTTGAAGAGCATGCATCTTCCCTTGGATACCCCAGACAACAAAATTGCAGCTATCGCAAAAAAAGTCCAAGATGCAGGTATCCAGCTTTATGGCGGTGGTGTCATTTACATGAAGTCAGCGGAAGAAGTGGAAAATGCTTTTAGATATGCAGCGGCGGCGGGTATGCGTGTGATTATCGGAGTCCCTAATCACGATCTGCTTCCTCTTGTAGAACAAAAGGTGAAAGCCACCAACATCAAGCTAGCCATCCACAATCATGGGCCAGGTGACAAATTGTACCCCAGTCCGGAGAGTATTTATGAAAAAGTAAAGAACTTCGACTCCCGAATCGGGCTTTGTATCGATATTGGACATACCATTCGAATCGGCCTAGATCCCGTGAAAAACCTGCGGAAGTATGCTGACCGCCTCCACGATATACATCTAAAAGATGTCAATAAAGCGGCGGCTGAAGGGCATTCCGTAGAAATGGGTCGAGGTATAATTGACATCCCTGCCGTACTGCGGGTATTACAAAGAATCAAATACCAGGGGATAATGGGGCTGGAGTTCGAAAAGGATGCAGATGATACGCTCCCCGGCCTAGCAGAATGCGTAGGCTATGTCCGAGGCGCATTGGACGCCTAACTCATACCCTACATAAAAGGGAGATGCGAACCCTCTGAACTAAAACACCAATTGCACTTCTACATATGAATCGCTTATTACTAATGATGATCTTGGCAGGATCACCTCTCTTTTGTTATGCGCAGCAATCAGCAGCTGACAACATCACCACCGTCGATATTGACCATTTTTGGGAAGCCTATGACAGCCTCGCTACCACCAAAGATAGTGTTGGCACTATCCAGCGCCTCTACTTGGACCGAGGCACCGAAGGTCTAAGGCAGTTCCTCAAGGCTCGCAAATTCACCGCTGAGGAGTACGTACGCCTCATTCGCGCCTTCCCCAAGTTTTGGGAGTCCATCCGACCCAACACCCTAGCTGTAGAAAAACAAAAGGCAATCATTCTGGATATTTTCCAACGCTACCAGGAGATCTACCCCAAGTTCAAGCCACCCAAAATTTGCTTCGCCATTGGAACCCTCAGGACGGGGGGTACAGTACGGAAGGATTATTTGCTAATCGGAACCGAAATAGCCAGTGCCGATAGCACAACGAACAAGGAACGAATGAACATATGGCTCAAGACAGTCTTGGGCCAAACCGGAAGTATTACAGGCATGGTCGCACATGAAACCGTTCATTTTCTACAATCTAAAGCCACATTCCCCATGGCCAATGCTTACTTTGGCCATCGCCTGCTAATGTTCGCCCTACGTGAAGGAGCAGCAGATTTTATCGCCGAAAAAGCAGTAGGTCATCATATCAACGCTCATATTTTCTACTATGGGGAAGAGCATGAAGAAGCCTTATGGAAAGAGTTTGAACCTGAAATGCTCAGGAATAAACTCAATAAATGGCTCTACAACGGAGCCAATGCGAAAGACCGACCAGCGGACCTTGGCTATTACATTGGCTATAAGATCTGTGAAAAGTACTACGAAAAGGCCGAAGACAAGGATCAAGCTCTCATAGATATCATTCGGATGAAAAATTATAAACGCTTCTTGAAAAGAAGCGGTTATGCGGAGAAATGGGGTGGCTAACGTTCTACCAACGCCCGAATCGCCCCTATAAAAGCATCTAAGTCCGACATCCGTGTATACAGATGTGGCGTTACCCGCACCCCCTTTACCGATTCTCTGTTGATCGCAACTGTAAAAATCTGATGCTTATCATAGAAATAGGTAGACAACTCAGTTGGCGTCATACCTTCTACAGCAATATTAGCAATCGCACAGGATCGGTCCGAAGTCAGCGGTGTATTAAGGATGACTCGGTCTAAATCTTTAACAGCGCTAGTCCAATAGTCCTTCAAATAATGTAGCCGTGCTTGCTTGCGTTCTGCCCCAATGAGTTGATGGAAGCGAATCGCACTGGAAATGGTGAGGTGGGTAGAGACAGGATGTGTCCCGATGTGCTCAAATTTCCGGATATCATCCTCCGGGAACCCTACATCACCAAACAAGGGCCAAACTTTGGAGATTTTTTCCTTCTTCACATACATAATTCCCGCCCCCAGCGGGCAGCACAACCATTTGTGTAAACTCGCACCAAAGTAATCGCAATGTAGATCAGGGATTTTGAAATCCAATTGAGCGAAGGCATGCGCCCCATCCACTATTACCTCTACTCCATGAGTATGAGCCATATCACAAATTTTCCGAACCGGTAGTACTTGACCACTGATATTGATTAGCTGTGTCACCAACATCACCTTCGTCTTAGTCGTAATTGCCTGCTCATAAAGCTCGACGATTTCACTATCACTCTTTGGATGCAGCGGGACATCTACCCATTTCAAGACCAAGCCATGTCGCTTGACTCTTTGTTGGAAAGCCTGCTGCATACTACCATAATCCTGATCACACAGAATAGCTTCATCTCCAGGCTCAAAATCTAATCCAGCAATAATCGTATCTAACGACTCTGTGGTATTTCGGGTAATGACCATTTCTTCCGGACGACAACCTGCCAGTTGCGCTAATTGACGCTTCACCCCTTGCTTCTCCTCCGCCTGTCTGCGCCGCATGTAGAAAGACGGAATCTCATTAATCATTCGGATATTCTCCATTTGAGCCTGTAGGACCTCTAGGGGCTGAGGACTGAAGTACCCATTTTCCAAATTGATAAAGTGGGGGGATTGTCGGAAAGCCTGTTGGATTTGTAGCCAAAAGGGCTCATAACGCGCCGCATCATAGGGAGATAGTTGCTCCACGTCCTGATAAGCTTTTTCCAAATCCTTTAACCAAGTATCATCGATGCCAGATAAAGCTAGCAGTCCAGTAGATACACCACTCATCTTTTTTATAAAGTTTCTACGATTCTGTTGGGCCATACGCGTGAAGTGTTTAGGTATTTGAATCAAGATACATAATTCGGAACACTAGATTTCTATCCGCTTAGCGAATAGTGATATCCGTCATATGTGGGCCTGACCAAAGTTATTGTCAATCCAATGAAACGGGGACATATTGTAAGTAATAAACACCAAATCTATTAACCAAAATACCAACCCATGACTTCTCATCTGAGCTTCAGTAGTCAATTCATGTTGTTAAGCCTTTTTGGTCTACTTGGCTTTATTCTTCTGACCATTGGGCTTTTCAAGATTTATCTAAGAACCGTTTCACAAGGGAATTTAAAAGAAACAGAAAGTAGTAGGAGAAATAAATACCAGGCTGTAGATGTCCATCAATTCCGAGGTAGTTTCATCGGACTAAGTCTCATACTTACATTAGGGCTTACCGTACTAGCATTCAATTGGACGACCTACGAGAAAAAGGTCGATGTATCCGAATACTCCCTGGAATTGGAAGAAGATATCGAAATTGAACCTCCTCGAAGTTCCACGCCACCGCCACCACCGCCGCCTCCCCCACCCCCAGTAATCCAGGAGGTGCCGGACGAGCTGGTGATTGAAGAAGAACAGATGGAATTTGTAGATCAATCCGTGGAAGCGAATACAGAAGTATTTAGGCCAGATCCGATCGTCCAAAAGGAAGCAGCTCCGCCACCGCCACCACCGCCGCCGCCGCCCCCACCGGAAGAAGAGGTTGCTGAGATCTTCAAGGTAGTGGAACAAATGCCTAGATTTCCAGGCTGTGAAGCATTGGCGGGGAATGATCAAGAAAAGAAAAGCTGTTCAGATAAGAAGCTATTAGCCTTTATTTATGAAAATATCTCTTATCCGCCTACGGCCAGAGAAAACGCTATTCAAGGTACCGTCGTGGTACAATTTGTTGTGGAAAAAGATGGAACTATCTCCAGCGCCAAAGTGGTAAGGGATATTGGTGGAGCTTGTGGGGATGAAGCGCTGAGGATCATAGAACTGATGGAAAAGATGCCACAAAAGTGGATGCCTGGAAAGCAAAGAGGAAGATCAGTTAGGGTCATGTTCAATCTACCGATCAAGTTCCTACTCAAAAACGCATAACCAAGACTATAATAGGTACAAAGCCGACTTCTCTCATGGGAAGCCGGCTCTTTCTTTTGGTTAGGGCTGAGTCTATTGACTATTCGAAATAGCTCTACTAGGAAATAGTAGAGCATTTGATCTTATTCTTGCGCTAGCGACTGATCATAAAAGCAGCAATCGCGATCAGCAGGAAGACAATGATGATAAAAAAGCCGCGCATAACGATTTTATCCCGCTTAATCCTGGCCGTTAACTCCTTTATTTCTTCCCTCAACTCTAAGCCTTGAATCACTTTCTCCACTGCACTCTTGGCTTTTACCCCAAAGACACCATCCTTGACGATATAATCCACCGCACCTTTTTTCAACACATTCACTGCTGTTCCAATTGCGTCTTGCGAGGATAACATGATCACCTTGGTTTCAGGCGAAAATTCCAAGACCTTCATTAAAGTTTCTAGGCCATTCATGGCATTTTTTTTCATGGTATCCATGTGAAAATCCAACACGATGATGTCGGGCCGTTGGTTGATATTGGAAATTAGATCTTCACCATTGTAGAAGGACTTGACATCGAGAGAATCGATTAATTTCAGCTGACCGCTCACCATCTTATGCACCATAGGTTCGTCATCCACCAAAAAAACGCTATACATTTTACCCGAGTTATTCATTGTATTCATCACCATAATGAAATATTAAAAACTATGCTATTCTGTTCATGAATTGATTTTCCTTCTCCAATTGCTCCAAACGAGTTTTGGTACTGGCCATCCTTTGCTCGCGTTTCATGTGCCCACCGAAAACAAATAATTGTGTGCATACCGTCCCCACAAAAAGGATGATTAAACCTAAGCCCACTGATTCCGTATTACGGAAAACCATTACCGTAATTACTAGTAGGATATTCACTGCGTACAACATCAAACTGGCCACCTTATGGGAAGCCCCCATTGCTAATACCTGATGATGTATATGGTTTCGGTCTGGAGTGAAAGGAGATTTGCCTGAAGCGAGTCGTATGATAAAAACCCTGGTAGTGTCCACTATCGGGATCGCCATGATCGCTAACACTACTACAGCAGGAGATACAAAGCCAAATCCAGCCCCTTCCTTGCTAAAGTTCAGGAAAAATATCCCTAGTATCGACACGGTCAGCCCCAAAAGGAGTGATCCAGTATCTCCCATAAAAATCTTTTTGGGGTATTCTCGAAAGTTATGCCGTAAGAAACCCAATAAAGAGCCGCCCACCGCAAAAGCCAATAGGGCGTATTCATACATTCCTCCCATGTATAACAAAGCACCAAAAGTAAAACAGTTGATCCCCCCTAACCCACCGGCCAATCCATCGATTCCATCTATCAGGTTAAAGGCGTTTGTAACACCAACTATAAACAAAATGGTCAACGCATAGCTCCAGATCACATGTAGTTCGTGTATGCCCAGAAAGCCCTGCAAATCGTAAACCCGTACTCCTCCATACGCCAACATAGCCGCCACCGCAATCTGGATAATGAACTTCTTGTAGGCCCGCATCAAAATGAGATCATCTTTTAACCCCATAAAGAAGAGGACCAAATAGGCGGTTAACACATATTTGTATTCCGGAAAATTGTTCAAATCTTTGGCCCACAAAGTGAAAGAAATGATCACTCCGATAAATATCCCGATTCCTCCCAAACTTGGAATAGGCTTAAAGTGGACCTTCCTTTCATCAGGAACATCAAATAATTGCTTTTTGTAAGCAACTTCTAAAATGGAAGGAATGGCTAGAAGGGTTATCAATAATCCTGAGCCAAATACCAAGGACAGTCTTAGCAAATCATTCATAATAATCAACTATCGATTTAGGCAAGACCAGGATTTGAATATTGCTATATACGGGTAAAAGGTGGGAAAGGTTGTGGTAAAGTTCAATTTGAATCAAAAATAGTAAATAATCGTATATTTTTTTAGCTAGACCGAATTCATAGTCAGAATTGATTAATACTCAACAGCTATTGAAGAGTTTAAATCAGTTCTTCAACAAATAACACAAAACTTAATGATCTCCCAGGAAAAACCTAAGTTAGCCATCATTGGCACTGTCGGCCTGCCGGCCAAGTATGGTGGCTTCGAATCCCTCGTAGAACAACTTGTAATCCACCTTGCCGAGCACTATGATATGACCGTTTATTGTAGCGGCAAATTCTATCCTAAAGAAGAAAGAATCCCCGAATGGAAAGGAGCAAAATTGAAGTATATACCACTGAATGCCAACGGCTTTCAGAGTATACCCTACGATATGATATCCATCATTCATGCGGCCTTTCGCGCTGATATATTGCTCATACTTGGCGTCTCCGGGTGTATATTGTTACCATTTGTGAAATTCTTTACCCGAAAACGTTGCTTTGTGAATATCGATGGTATAGAATGGAAACGCAACAAGTGGAAAAACATTATTAAGACCTTCTTGCGCTATTCTGAAATCCAAGCGGTCGAAGTGTCGGAAGTAGTGGTAACGGACAACGAGGTCATCAAGAAATACTTGAAGGCTACTTACGATTACGATAGTTACCTGATAGAATATGGAGGCGATCAGGCCTTTCCCGTAGAAATAAAAGCAGAAGATATTGAGCAATACGACTTCTTGCAGGGAAAATATGCCTTCAGCGTTTGTCGAATAGAGCCAGAAAACCATATCCATGTACTGACTGATGCCATGAGTAGGCAGACCGAACTCCCTTTGGTGATCGTCGGCAACTGGAACAATAGCGAGTATGGTCGACAGCTGCGACAGCAGTACAGTTCCTTCACGCACATTCACTTGTTAGATCCCATCTACGAAAAAGGGGCACTCAACCTCTTGCGCTCCAACTGTTACCTTTATCTACACGGACATAGCGCTGGGGGTACTAACCCATCCTTGGTAGAGGCCATGAACCTCGAGCTACCCATTCTAGCCTTTGATGTGGGCTACAATAGAGAGACCACAGAGGATGAGGCTATGTACTTTAGCGATGCCCAAGGGCTGCTACATATTATCAGCGATATGACCGCTGAACGGGCCGCCAAGATCGCACAGAACATGAAGGCCATCGCAACTCGACGCTACACCTGGGAAGTAATTGCTCGGAAGTATGACAACATGATGCGGTAAAACCTTCAGCAGTAAATGGAAAAGCCAGGAATGCTTCGGTATTTCTGGCTTTTCCTATTCCCATATAACCATAGTGAGATCGCAGTGAAGCCGGGAACTTATTTCTGGCCATGAATGTTGTTATAGCATCATGGATACCAAATCTTTACATATAGAATTGCAATTCAGAACCAGCCGCAGTTCTGGTGCTGGTGGACAACATGTCAATAAAGTTTCAACCCAGGTTGAACTACTATTTGACGTGGAGGCTTCCGCCTTTCTTAGTGATACGCAGAAGGCCAGGATCAAGAAAAACCTCAAGAATCGAATCAATCGTGATGGAATCTTGCAATTGCGTTGTTCTAGCAGTCGCTCTCAACACCGCAATAAACAATTGGTCATCCAACACTTTGATGAACTGATCGCAAAAGCAGTGCAAGCGCCCCCAAAACGCAAAAAAGTGAAGACCAGACAAGCCGATCCAGCTACGCGGCTACGTAAGAAGAAACAACATAGTGAAAAGAAAGCGATGCGTAAGAAATTGTTTATCTAGAGACTATCTTGCAACATTTTACCCCCAAAATGCATTAAAGGAGTATTTACGGCTAATCGCCGCTTTTGAAGACTTAAAAATCAAGCATGAAAGAAAAGCTAATATTAAATTAACATTAAGATTTTTGCAATGAGCAACACAGTCCATATCTTGCCCGTAAGACTACAAAAAACTTAGGTAACAACTACAACACTTAGCCCAATCAAGGATCAATTTTTCACTAGACTATTATTTAAGGACTAAGACTTATGCTTACAAAAGATAAGGTCATCAAAGCTTTGCAGACCTTGCCAACAACATTTACACCGGAGGAGCTTCTGCTACAATTGCAGTACTTGGAAGACAAAACACCTACCGGAACCAAGACGGGTCAAAAAGGAACAAATGCTGAGGCCGAAGTTCAAGGCCCTTCAGAAGATTTCAAGGAGTGGGCCTCTCTTGCCTAGAGTAACGTCCAGCAAACTTCTTTCTTCTAATCTGTTTCGGAGCAGATCACTGCTACTAAGCGCTCTATATCAGCTGCCTGATGTAGGGCATTAAGGACGACTCTCGTGATCACAGGGTCTTTCGGGCCTGGATAGGGAAAACTAGAAATCATTATGTTTTCCTGCCAAAGTGCTTCAGCCAACTTATTTTCTCTGCAATAATACACCGGATACCGTTCTAAGTGTTCGAATCCTTCGATCCCTTTTATTCCCTTATCGAAATACCGAATTGATTCCCGTAAGATTTTGAGCTGCTTGCGCCACAAATCAGTACTTTCTACCAATGCATAAAGAAAGGCTGGTGGTAAAGGAGAAGCTCCCCCAAAAAATGGGCTCTCCCAACATTTATCAATGATTTCCTGATGACCCAAAATGATCCCCGCTGGTAAGCTAAAGGCCTTTCCCAAAGAAGCTAAAACAACTTTCTGAACCCATGTTGGCGTTTCTAAGCTACTATATATCCCCATTCCTGCATCTCCCCTTAGGCCAAAACCATGAGAATCATCAACAACCAAGTATACCAAGGGGCCTTCTGGAATTTCGGACACCCAGGAAAAATCGTAGGCACGGGACCGCAGTGGATCAACTGAATTGGCGAAAATTATGGTCTTGCCTTCTCTTTTTTGTAATTGTGGTAACAGGTACTCGCTCCATTCCTGGTAATCCAGCATCGGCGGCTCCTTTTCTCCCCATAGAGCAGGGTGTGTACCAGGGGCGTATAGCACCTCCCCTAGGTCACTCATGATACGATGCAAAACCTGCCCAGCTAACGAACCTGATGAAAATAACAAACTAGCAGGAGCCCCTGCCCATTCCGCAAACAAGTGCTCCACTTGCTCATACAGCTCAAATCGCAAATTAGATCTTCGCGATCCACCAAAGTTGACTCCAAATTTTTCGATACCCTCTAGCACGAGAGCTTTAAAAGCTGGGTGCTGGTTTAGGCCCAGGTAACTTGTGCCACTGAAGTATAAATAGGTCTGACCTTTGATCTCAACTGTCCGTCCAGGACCTACATCTGTATGTTGCCAAGGATTGGGCATTTAGTCGTAAAATTGAATCGTGATTAAGTGGACTCCAATTGCGCCACACTCTTGCGATAGGGAGCCAAGCATCGCCAGAAGCAAAAGGTGGCTAAGCCCGCTGAACACATCGCGATGATCAAAATCGAATATCTTAGCATTCCTTCATCTTGAAAGACGTAATCCGTCAATAAAGCCACAGCCGTTGGCCCCAAGCCCAAGCCTATTAGGTTCAGAAAAAACAGGTAAACGGCAGAAGCTTGGCCTCGCATTTCATTCGGCGTGATTTCTTGAATCGCAGCCGCCGCCAAACCGATGGGTGCCTTGGTAAGAAACAAGAAGAACCCCAAGGATATAAGCATTAGCGTCTCATTGTCAAAAACCGGATAAAGTAAGCCCGTCGGAATGGATAGTATAATGCTCCAAAGAATAGCTCTGATCTTGGCATCCTTTTGGCCTTTCTTGAGCCAACGATCGGCCACCCATCCTCCAAAAAACACACCGGCTGTAGAAATCGTAAGCAACATCACCCCCATTAATACGCCAGCCTCTCTAATCGTGTAGTCGAATGTACGAATCAAAAAGGTTGGTTCCCATGCACCACTCCCATAAGTGAGAATCGACCAACTACCGATACCTAAGTTTAAGTATAAATAGGTTTTGCCATGTTGTTTAAAATGCGCCCAAAGCGCTGTAAGTGGGATAGATGGGGCTTGCCCCTCCCGAAGTTCACCACTTAAATTTCGGCGGGCGGGCTCTCTGATGCTTAGCACAAGCAGCGCAATCAATAAGCCCGGTAAACCCAACACAATGAACACAAATTGCCAGGGCTTCACAGCTCCAAAGAGGGGCAGCTCTAGCACCTCTACATCTTGGGTATATCCAATAATCCATCCACCTAACAAATAAGCCATACTCGCCCCTATGAAAATGCCCATACTGTAAAAACCTATGGCAGTAGCTCGTTTTTCTTTTGGAAAGTAATCGGTAATAATAGAATAGGCTGCCGGACTCAAGGTGGCCTCTCCTATCCCCACCCCAATACGTGCCAGAAAGAACTGACCAAAACTACGCACCAGCCCTCCCACTGCGGTCATAATACTCCAAATGGCAATCCCAACACTGATGATATTCCGTCTATTTTTGCTGTCTACCATTCTACCAATCGGCAGGCCCATCAAAGTGTAGAAAAGGGCAAAAGTCATCCCAATTAACAGGCTCATTTGGGTATCCGAAATGTCAAAGTCTGCTTTAATTGGCTCAACCAAGAGCGCTAAGATTTGCCGGTCGATGAAAGACGATATATACGCCAAAGTGAGTATACTCACGACATACCAAGCATATCCTTGATTAGGGTATTTTGTGGAAGTGTTTCCAGGCATAAGTCATGCAAGTTCAAGGCAAGATAGGAAAAATAATACCTGAAGCTAGCTAGAACTGATTCGATCTATTCTGCTTCATCAGTGTATCGGAGACTATCACTTCCTAATTCCAGTTTTTTGCCCATGTAGACCAAAGCTGTACCGTCCCCAATAGACATCTCTTCTGGTTTTGAGTTCAGTATTTGCAGCTGTCCCCCCGGATCCTTAATAAAGATGGGAATCGCATGTTCTTCCCAATGTAATTTGGCCAGCAAGCTCTTCAGGAATTCAGCACTAGGAATCTCCATTTCATGAATAAAAGGATGATCTCGAGCCACTTCATTGAGATTTAGGAAATCATCTCGATAAGAAAACAAGCCATTTTCTGGGGCGGGGGAGGTATCTTCCATTAACTCTTCCGGCGTGATCAAACGAAAAGTCCCATTTTCTCCGAAGACATGTTGGTAATGTTTAACAGCATACTCATTTACCTGCGGGCTGGCTGTCATCGCAATTAAGTATCCCATATCTACCAATTCCATATGTTCATTGAGATCATCGTTGTAGATATTGGAATTGAAGGCTTCTAGACCAAGCCCTTTCGCTTTCTTGATATTAGCTTCATTGCTATCCACTAAGACCACGTGTCGTCCACTCTCATGCAGGTACTTGCCAATCACCCGCGAAGCTCGTGCTGCTCCAATGATCAATATGCCATCAGAAGCCTCCTGGATCACATTCAAGAGTCTTGCCACTAGTCTGGCAGTGGTTGCATTGAGCAAAACGGTGCCCAATACAATCATAAATACCAAGGGCGTGATATACTCCGCTCCCTCCACCCCAAGCTGGGTTAATTTAATCCCAAATAAAGAGGCGATACCTGCTGCCACGATTCCCCTCGGCCCCACCCAGGAAATGAAGAGCTTTTCATTGGTTTCTAGTTCAGATTTTCTGGTACTCAAGAAGATACTGACTGGACGTAGGAAAAAAGCGACAAAGGCCAACAGCCCCATACCTCGCCAGTCCTGAAAAATAAGGCTGAGGTCCTCCAATTCGATATTAGCGGCTAAAAGAATAAAGAGGATAGAGATCAACAAGACACTCAATGACTCTTTAAAATATAGGATATCGTTAAGGCGCGGAAAATCCAGGTTGCCCATCACCATACCCATCACAACCACCGACAACAGCCCAGATTCATGTGCGATAAAATCGGAAAAAACAAAAACCCCCAGTACAGAAGCCAGCGTGAATACATTCAGGAGGTAATGGGGAATCAATTCGCGCTTGATCAACTGATATAGGCCAAAAGCGGCTAAGGTTCCCAAGGCCAACCCAATCAAGATAATCTGGCTAAAGGTAATCAGCGCATGAGAAGTAAAGGCTACCCCTCCATCAGAGGTCTGCACAAACTCAAAGACCAAAACCGCAACCAGAGCGCCAATGGGATCGATCAAGATTCCCTCCCACTTCAATACCGTGGCGACATTGCGCGTCAGCGGTACATTTTGCAAAATAGGCGCAATTACAGTGGGCCCCGTTACGATGATGAGGGCTCCAAAAAGAAAGGAGATCGGCCAACTCAATCCGATAATATAATGGGCTCCCAATCCAGCACCAATAAAGGTGACCAGCGAACCTAGCGTAATCAATTGCAACACCAATGGTCCCACCTCTGCTAGTTCCCGGCGCTTCAGGGTAAGCCCTCCTTCAAAGAGGATCACTCCGATAGCGAGGGAAACAAAATAGAAGAGTGACTCACCAGGAAATAAGCCTCGTTGCAAAGCCTGATCAAAAATCGGCTCCAACCACTTGGTTCCATCCTCACGTACCAAGCTGGACAAAGGCCCCACTAGGAGTCCAATAATAATAAGCGGCAGGATAGCTGGAACTTTAATACGCCACGCCAGCCATTGCGCAAAAATGCCTAAAATGATTATTCCTGCCAGTAAATCCATAGTTCGTAATAATAAGGGTTTTCTTAGTTTTAGTTATCTGTTGGGCTGGTCGGTTTAACTGTCAGTCATTATTCCTTTTCTACATAGGATATCATACCCTAACACAGCCGACATGGCATGTTGGAGGTAGTCAATTCGAACTTCAGCAGCCCTTTTATTGAATTGATCAATCGCAAATTTTGATTCTTTACTTGTAGCAGCATCTTTCTTTACCGTGGACAAAGGCACTCCGCCTGCTAGTTTTCCTTCCCTGATCTGACTAGCCCATAGGAACTCCACCGCTTCTCGTATGGCTTTTTTCGTAGCCAAAGTCCGTTCACTATCTGGCTCCAAATAGGGTAAAATAGCGGTTAAGCCTTCTACCCGCGTTGCCGTTGGGGTCGTCCCATAATTGTTAGTAAAGCTACCCTTTACCTCACTAGCTTCGTATTCGAGGAGCAATCGATCTACCATCCACCTACTGTAGTCCAATAGATAAGCGTAGGAAGTTGTATCCTTACCCTCAGCGACTAGAATATCAAATATTTTGGCGATCGCAATCAGATCCCAGTGATCAATGGGTTTTGATGCCATTTCTGCTTGGTTCCTAGCGGGGACACTAACCGTTTTGATGGCTCCTTCCAGCCACTTTTCCTGTGGATCTAGCTCATACAAATAAGATAACCCAAGAGCAGATTCGGCTGGATAATATTGATACCGTCCAAAGTCAACTTGTCCTGCTTTTTCATGATAGGTATTGTAGAATTGGCCGTCCTCTGCTTGCATATACAACAAGAAATCCCCCAGCTTCTGCACTTCTTTCCTGGGGTATTGAGCTAAACCTGCCCGCTCCCCAATCATCCAAGCGACCAAGGCCAAGCCGGTGGCACCAATCTTAGCTTTAGCAAAAGAATCTTCATAGAAGTTCTCCCCAGGTACTGACCAAATGGCTAAGGTTTTCGTATCTGGAATAGGTAGCACATTGGTGTCCCACATATAATCACTCGCCTTGAGCCAAAGCTCTTCAAATTGTCGGTCTCCAGTGTACTCGATATAAGCAGCTAAACTATACAATGCCCCGGCATGTCGAACCACATTGTAGACCCCATTGTCACTAGAGGTTCCTTCCGGATTAATTATATATTCGAGCCGACCGCTAGGCCGCTGATGCCGTTCGAAGTAAGCAGCGGATGCCTTCAAGAAAGCGCCATTTGCCGCTACCTCAGTTTCTCCTGCTTGCTTTGGCTCGGCTGTGGTTTCCCTTTTTGTGGATACAGCTTCCGCTTGCTTTGGCGCTGGCTCGCAACTACAAAGAACTAATAGAAAAGAAAAGAGGATAATGGTAAAGGGTTGAGGTCTCAAGGTATTACTTATGAATAAGATTCTCATTCAAAACTTTTTGCGAGGAAATTAGTTCTAAGTTTACTGCAAAAAAAGGATTCTCAATGATTTTTTGATCTGTCCTTGGTTTTTGCAGCTCAGGCCAGCTCAAAATGAACAAAACACCTTTCCTATTGCTTAATTACTGAACAAAAAGAGGATCATGATGAAAGTGTTAATCGCTGGAGGGACAGGTCTTATCGGAAGTCGTTTGAGTCACTTATTGACAAAAGGCGGGTACGAGGTAGCTCACCTAAGTCGTAAAATCGGAGGTAATCCCCAATACCCTACTTATCATTGGGATCCGATGAAGGGAGTCATCGACCAAGATATTGTATCGCAGGTAGATTTCGTAATCAACTTGGCTGGAGCAGGTGTGGCCGATGCCCGCTGGACTGCAGCCCGCAAGCAATTGATCATTGATAGTCGAGTGAAGGGGAACGAATTGCTTCTCCACGCCTTTGAGGAACTGGCAAAGCCGCCCAAGGCTTTCATTTCTAGTGCCGCCATAGGCTATTACGGAGATAGAGGGGAGCAAGAAGTAATGGAAGACGATGGTCCCGGTATCGGTTTCCTCCCTGAAAGCTGTGTGGCCTGGGAAAAAAGCATAGAGCTGATCCGAAATAAGACAAGTATTCGTACGGTAGCCATTCGCATCGGCTTGGTGATGTCTACACAGGGGGGAGCCTTGGAAAAAATGCTGTTGCCGCTACACGCCCTGACAAGCACTTATTTTGGGAATGGTCAACAGTGGTACTCCTGGATACACCTGGATGATATCTGTCGTCAATTTATCTTTGCTATGGAAAATGAAGAAATGGAGGGAGTATACAATGGCGTGGCCCCGAATCCAGCAAGAAATAAAACGATAGCCAAGGTTTTGCCTAAAGCCAAGGGCGTTCCAGCAGCGGTAATCCCTGCCCCTAGTTTAGCGCTTCGCTTAGCTATGGGAGAAATGGCCGATGCAATTCTAAGTGGGACCAAGGTCTCTGCTGCAAAAATCCTGAAAGCGGGTTTCGAATTCGAGCATCCTGAACTGGAAGCAGCATTGAAGCACTTGATCAGTAATAAGTTGTAGTGCTAGTTTCTATCCTTCCGAACGCTTTAAGAATTCGGAAGGGTAGAAACCTTGCAGCTTAATCCTTAAACACCTCTATTCCGTGATTTTCCACGACTAAGTCCGTAAACTTTCCTTTAAAACGAGTAGCCTTAACGATGTGGTTGTCAATCCAATGATAATTTCCGCCTCGAGGTTTCCCCATGAGGAGACCGTGATATTTGAAGGAATGCTTTCGCAGCCATTTCTCCGTCACTTCGCGGTGTTCCTCCGTTCTGGAGGTGAAGAAGGTAATAATATGCCCTTCATCATACCATTTGTTAAGGATTTTCAATGCATCAGGATAGGGTAAGGTAGTGAGCATTCGTTCCGGCTCCTCATTCGGTATATCATCACAAACGGTACCATCAATATCGATCAAAAAGTTCTTGATATTGTTGGGAAGGATAGGGCTAACAGCCTCTCCCTTCTCATTGTAAGCTGATTGCAGCTCCTGATTTTTTTTATCTTCCATGGAAAAAGATTTTTCGGCTCTCTTGGTATTAGCTATCAAAAAGACAGTTTATCTCTAAACAGATAATACCCTATTTTGATTAATCTGTGCAATGTACACGACGAGTAGCTTCCCGTCATTCAACAGATCTACATTGAGCTCCTACACACTTAATAAAATAGAAAGCGTCTTTCTAGAGAATAATCTACTTGATAAACGCTGTGTTTTTAATGAGGTTTTATAAGATTGGACGATTGGTCTTTCGCTCTTCTAAGATAGATGGTTAGCGTTACAAAAATAGGAATAAAATCGGTATTCCTCTCCCTTATAGGACGGGGGAATTATAGGAAATTGAAATTTAACAGTAAGCGCTCCTCCTCTAAGTCTGATTTAAGCACTTATTCGAACTCGATATAACCCGTAGGATCTACCGACTTCCCTTTGTACCAAAGCTCAAAATGTAAATGGGGCCCATTGGACAAGGTCCCTGTATTTCCAATGATGGCCACGGCTTCGCCAGCCTTTACATAACTTCCGGCAGGCTTTAGCAAAGAGGAATTATGTTTGTAGAAAGTAATCGTATTGTTGGTGTGTTGGATACCAATGGTATTGCCCGTTTCCAAGGTCCAATCAGATAGAAAAACATAGCCATCCATAGCTGCTTGAACCGGCGTATTCTTCGGCGCTAATACATCTATCCCATAATGATCAGTCTCCGGAGCGTATCCTGCGCTAACTGTGCCTCGCAAAGGAGGGGTAAAATACATTTGCTCCAAGGGGACATCCCGAGGAGACAAATTGGAGGCTCGGCCCTCTTGTGGCTCGCTGCCAACATCAGAACGAGCTGCCTCTCGTTGCAATTGATCAAGAATAGCGGCCCGTGGTATCTCAGCAATCGTATCTAATTTCTCTTCTTCCTCCTGTGGTATCTCTTTTTCAGTCTCTACATCCCCTACCAATATCTTGCGGAAATTTTCACTGTATCGTCTGTGATTCGCCAATTCTTTCTCCATTTCGTCCATCTGCTGGTACAACTCTCGAACCTCCTTATCCTGTTGCACCGAGCCATAACCAGGCAAATATTTTTTCAATGGAGTCGCTGCGATGAGCAAGAAAACAACAATAGCCATCACCACAAATAAACTACTCAATAGTACATATACATTGAGCAAGGACAAGCGGTAAGAACTGACCTCCTCAAAGGTCTCATCATTCATCACGACCAATCTATACGTATTCTTGAGTCGTTCCTTAAAGTTTTCCCATCTGCTACCCTGTTCGGTTTCTTGCGTCATAAGGATTTTTTGTGCAACCGGATTGTTAATAATGCGTTGAAATATAATAATTATATACGTTCTCCGGTTTGTTTATAGTATGCTGACCGCAGCAAAGTATGAATTGTGCCCGGCCTTCAATCGGTTTTTTATGTTTTTCCAGATCAATTTAGGTTGAAAAGCCTAAATTTGCTCGCATTGGATGCATTTTGGTGCAAAAATAATAATACTAAACGAGAGCATTTGATACCATCTGCTAATTTTGTGAGAAGGGACGACAAAATCGATGAATAGCCAGCCTTCGGGTAGAATGAAAATCTTGCCTCTCCCTTTTCCACTCAAAATCAGTAGTTGGTCACACTAACGAAAACTTTTTGCCTTGAAACAGCTAAAGAAAGTAGGTTTTATACTCATGACCTGTTTGGTCGTGTCAGCTTGTACTACTCAAAAAAAGAAAGGAGAATTATCCGCCCTCGGTAAACTTTACCACAATACTACGGCTAAATACAATGGCTACTTCAATGCCAGAGAATTGATGCAGGAGACCTTTGTTTCTCTTGACAACCAACATCAGGATAACTACAATAAGATCCTTCCCGTATTTGCCTATACCGAAGCCGATAATCCTCAGGCCGTAGCAGGAGATCTAGACCTTGCCATGGAAAAAGTATCGGTAGTGATCAACCTACACCGCCAAAGTGTTTGGACGGATGACTGCTATCTTATTATTGGGCAAGCTCAATTCTTGAAGAAGGATTACGAATCTGCTGAAGAGACACTCCGCTACTTGATCAATGAGTACTCTCCACGCAAGATGAAGGAGGCCAAAGAAAAGTCGCAAAGCAAAAAGAAAAAACGGAAAAGCAAGTCTAAGAAGTCGAAATCATCTGTAAAGATTGAAAAGACCGGCAACTCCAAACGCGACCGCAAACGCTATAACCGAGAGGTGAAGCGTAACAAGAAGAAGAAGGAGCGCGAAGCCAAAAAGAATCGTAAGAAGGGCAAGAAGAATAGTCGGAAAAAGAAGAAATCTGACACGCCTAGAAAGCCTAAAGAGGATACGAAGGAAACCAGTATAGCAGACGCCAAGAAAGAAAAAGTAGAGGAAAAGACAGAAGACGAAGAAGTACCAGCACCGATTCCCACCTCCATCAGTATTTCCGATTCGGATGGTGAGGTAGAGGGGGATCCGGAGAGCTACTTCCTGAAGCACCGCCCAGCTTATCAGGAAGGAGTATTGTGGTTGGCAAAGACCTTGGTCGCTCGGGATAATTACGATGCAGCAATGCGATTCATTTCACAGTTGGATCGCAGCCCTCAAACCTTCAAGGATATCAAGAGCGAATTGGCAGCCCTGCAGGCACATTACTATATCGTACGTAAGGACTATGGACAAGCCATCCCGCAGCTAGATGTCGCCATTGAAGAGGCGTCCAAAAGATCCTTGAAAGCGAGATATGCCTTCATTAAAGCACAAATACACCAGAACCTCGGTCAGGCCGATGAGGCTTACGCTGCTTTCGAGCAAAGCCTGAAATTCCGGCCCACCTACGAAATGGAATTCAGCGCTCGTCTCAATATGGCGCAGAACGCTTGGTTGTCCGGCAGAGGAACAGCGGAAGAAGCGAAGAAGAATCTGAACAAAATGCTGAAAGACCCTAAAAACTTGGCATTTAAAGATCAATTGTACTACGCCTTGGGACAAATTGCTTTGAAGGAAGGGAACCGCGAAGAGGCCATCAGCTTTTTAACTCAATCCCTTAAAAGTAGCCGCCAGAATCAGTCACAAAGAGCAGAATCTTACCTTACCCTAGCGGGCTTATTTTTCGAAGAAGAGAATTTTGTTAAGGCCAAATCCTACTACGATTCTACCATGCAGGTAATGCCACCTACGGATGAACGATTCGGGGATGTACAGGCTTTCAGTAATAATCTAACTCAAATCGCTTTGCACCTGCAAACGATAGAGGTACAGGATAGTCTACTAGCTATTGCTCAGTTGAGTGATAAAGAAAAGCAAGAGTTGGCGCTTAGCATCAAGAAGGAACAAGATGAAATCAAACGGCAGCAAGCACTGGCTAAGGCTAACCAGGCCGCGAAGAAACCGCAGATTGGCAGGTCGTCGGCTGCGAGGGGGTTGAAATCGAGTTCATTCTTCGCCTATAATGAGAAGGCCTTACGAAGGGGCCAACGGGAATTTTCCCGCGTTTGGGGTGATCGGAGCCTAGATGATGACTGGAGAAGATCCGCTAGAAACAGCAGCGGTGGCTTTGAGGAAGAAATAGCTACGGATGAAGCTTTGGATTCTCCTAGCCTGGAAGATGCAGACCTAGATAAGCTATTGCAAGGCGTTCCGAAATCTAAAAATGAGATAGAAACCGCTCACTTGAAGATCCGGGAAGCTATGTATAATCTAGGATCGCTGTACCGGGAACGCCTCGAACGCAATGATAAATCGGTAGAGATTCTAGAAGAACTTAACGAACGATATCCGAGCAGCAATTATGAGTTAGACTCTTGGTACATCTTGCACATCGCTTACAAGGACTTAAACAATCCACCAAAGGCCAAGGAGTACTTTGATAAGATTGTCAATAAGTACCCAACGACGAACTACGCGAAGATCCTGCAAGATCCCAACTTTACCAAGAACTACTTGGACGAGGAGCGGCGCCTCAACCTTCAATACGATCAAATCTATGGTCTATTCTCAGAAGGGAAATATCAGGATGCTTACTCCCGATCTCAACAAGCGTTTATCAAACTGCTGGGTAAACACAACCTCAAACCTAAATACGCGCTCTTGATGGCGATGTGTGTAGGAAATACAAAGGGGAAAGATGCCTATATTTCTGATCTCAAGAAAGTAATCTCCACTTATCCAAATACGGACGAACAGAAGCGAGCGAAGGAAATCTTGAGGTTTTTGGGTGGAGCAACTGCCCAATTGCCAGGCCAAGGGGGTGGCGCCAATTCGGGTGGATTTAAATACAATGAAAAAGATCTGCATTACATCATCGTCGTATTCAATGAAAGCGTGAAACTCAACGACAACAAGATTGTCATTGCAGATTATAACCAGAAATATCACAAATTGGACCGCATTCGAATCACCAATATTTATCTAGGGCCTAAAAATGAAACGCCTGTACTGGTGATGCGACGATTCAAGAGTAAGGATGTAGCTATGCGCTACTTTGAGGGTGTTCAAAAGAATATGGGCGATTTCTTAGATCCCAATCAGGTGGATTACGATATTCTTCCAATTAGTCAAGGAAACTATCGCCAAGTTTTAAGAGCCAAAACGCTGAAGGGTTACAAAGAGTTCTTTGAATTGAACTACTAAGTCGCCGTCCAGCTTCCCAATAGATCGTAAGGCCTCAGGAGACATGTTTTCTGAGGCCTTATTGGTTTCAGGCGGATGAAATTTTAGATTTTCTAGCCTGTTGTTCATCGATCGAGCCCGCCATTCGCTACCTTCGCATCGTTCCAATGGATCATTATCGTTTAGCGCCAAAACCAAAAGGAAATGCGTCAATTATTTCTTTCCATCTGCTTGCTGGCTCTGTTATCCTGCCAAAGCAGTCGCACCATTACCAATACGACCGCTCAAAACATTGAGCTCACCATTCTCCAACTGAATGATGTGTATGAAATCGCACCGCTGGAAGGGGGCAAGGCGGGTGGCCTTGCTCGGGTTGCTACCGTCAAAAAGGAGTTAGTAGCTGAAAACCCAAACACCATCGCCGTCCTAGCCGGAGACTTTCTCAGCCCTTCGTTCATCGGAACCCTGAAAGATGAAGCCGGCGAACGAATCGCTGGACTGCAAATGGTAGAAGCCTTGAACGCCATGGGACTGGATTATGCCACTTTCGGCAACCATGAATTTGACATTAGTAATCCGGAACTTTTGCAGAAACGTATCGATGCAAGTACCTTCGAGTACACGACCTGCAATGCACTTCGCATTAATGGCGATAAAAAAGAACCATTCACACAAAAAATAGACGGCCAAGACCGGCCCATCCCCTCCTTCCTCATCCGAGAATTCTCGAACGGCAAGGGACAAAGCATGAAAGTGGGCTTTATCGGAGTAGTGCTCCCATTTGCCCAGCAGGATTATTTGCATTATGAAGATGTAACGGAGAGTTTCCGCAAAGCCTATCAGGAAGTCAAAGATCAGGCTGATGTTGTCATTGGGATCACCCATTTGGATGTGGTGGAAGACCAGGCTTTAGCGGCGGCAGTTCCCGGCGTAAGCCTATTCATTGGCGGTCATGATCATACCCAGATGAATCACTATGTCGAAAGAACAGTGATCACCAAAGCAGACGCCAATGCGAAAACGGCTTATATCCATCGACTCACCTTCAACCCTCCTTCCGGGATGGTGCAGATCCAGTCTAGCTTAAAGAAAATCGATGATTCCATTGCCGACGAGCCTACTACCCAAAAAGTAGTGGACAAATGGCAATCAAAAGTGGACAAACTGATGAGCGAGATGGGATTTGATCCCAACGGACAGGTGTTGCAGCTCTCTCAAGCCCTAGTGTGTAAAGAAGCTTTAATTAGAACTCGATCTACCAACTATGGTCGATTAGCAGCGATGGCCATGTCTGAGGCTATTCCCGGAGCGGATGTGTATCTTTTGAATAGTGGATCTATGCG
>JAHQWA010000517.1 GCA_019634045.1 Saprospiraceae bacterium | reverse complement strand
TAAAGCCCTTCCCCTTGGGGGTTGTAATCTAACCCCCAATTGATGACATGTGGAGGGGTGCCCGTCAGATCATTGCCAGAGTAATCATTTTCATCATCGATGAAAATGTCAAAACGATAGTTAGAATAGGTATAATTTGCAAATACAGATAGTTGTTTTTGCGGAGCATACTGACCCAGTATTGTATATTGACCATAGGCTTCAATCCCTTGGTGTAGAGTTTTTCCTGCATTAATCCCCACATATTGATCCAGTGCGGTACGACGTGCGACCAAAAGATCCTTGATCGGCATACTGTAGGCCGTTAACTCATAATTCAACCGAGAACCGGGGCGGTTTTTTCGAATGCCGACTTCAAAATTCCAACCCTTTTCTGGTTGAAGATCAGGATTAATGTTTCCATCAGGTGTTAGGGTTTCCTCCAGGGTGGGAGAGGCGAAGCCATGACTAATACTACCAAAAAATCGTAAATCATTAGGGAGGCGATACAGCAAACCTAAACGAGGCGACAGAATATTCTCAAAACGATATTCTCCACTCAAGTCTTGATTGTCGATGAGGAATCGGTCCGTCAATTCGTACTTTGTCTGATTGCTATTTAAGCCTGCTTCAATTCGAAAACGCTCGCCCAGATTGATGGCGGCTTCTACGAATAGGTTGTAGTAAGATCGCACCTCTGTATTATTACTACGCAGGGTGTCTTGGCGGCCATTATCCGTCCGATACGTCTGCCAGTCATAGTTTTCCACAAATAATTCTGCACCAGCCTGTATACTTACTGCGGGATCACCACCGGGGTGCAGGATGAAGCGAGTACGCCCACCCAAGGCTTGATTGTCTTCCGTCAGGATATTAAATGGGCGACTTTCATAATTTTCGTACCAAGTGCCGAAAAAGCTACTTACGTTATCCAATACATTGTTTCCGCTACTATTCTGGGCTAGATGATGTTCGTGAGAAAGGCCAAGCAATAGTTTTTTTGAATCCTCAAAACCCATTACACGGCCCCATGTAAATGCAGCTTTTTGTGGTTCATTTACATAATCTTCACGATTGAGAGAGCTAGGAATAAAAGCTTTGAGGTCAACAAAGTTGGCTAGTAGTGTAGTGATATTTGCCTTGGCATCTTGATGACTACCGATTAGTGCGAGGCCCTGCCGGTCATATTGATTATTGGCACGATAGCCATCACTGTGCATATTATGGTAATGCATTTTGAGGTTCCAACTCGCTTGGTCGACCTCAATTTTTTGTGGGCCAAACTGTAAACCTGCTGCTAGTCGTCGCGTACCATAGGCGCCATAACTTCCCTCTAGCTGAGCACGGGTCCCGGTTTGATATAAGGCCGGGTCCGACTTTAGGTGAATCATTCCTCCCAAACCCGCTCCGTAGGTGCTTCCGGTGGGGCCTTTCCAAATATCTACCTGATCGATTAAGCTGAGATCGATGTCCTCTAGCGTAGTTTCCCCTACGCCATTGGTGATTGGGATATCGTTGAAATAGGCTCTGATTTTGGCCGTTGTAAAGGGGGATCGATTCCCGATTCCACGGATAGTAATTCGATTGGTATTCAATGCTCCACTATGCATGAGTACACCAGGTACTCGATTGAGCGCTGGCCTAATGGAGGTGCGATCATCCCGTTGAAGATCCTCCTCATGAAGGGTCATGACGGGAGCTGGATGTTTCACATTGACGGGCAATCGGACTACGCGAACTTCAATAAAGCACTCGATCAGTTCAGAGGTTGGAGTCATCACAATTTGTAGAGGCGCTTCTACTGGCTCTTTTATCCGAATGCCCTGTGCAGTATAGCCCAAGTAGCGAAAGGAAAGACTGTCTCCTAATTGTGCTTCCAAACTGAATTGGCCATCAAAATTAGTTGTGGTTCCAGCAGCAGTACCTACCCTAAGGATATTTACTCCAATTAAAGGAACACCTTCATCATCGGAAATTATACCCTCTATCTGCATTTGCTGTGCAAACATAAAGCTTGGTAAAAGCAAAATAAGTAGGCACCAATTTTTTATTATCATCATCTTTGCAATTATAATTTACTGAGCAACCAAATGCTTTAAGGAGTTGTTTCAGATTTTAGGATCAAGTTTGAACTGTAAAAATATGACAAGCTTAAAATTCAAGACGAATATCAATTGTGGCAGCTGTGTCCGTTCTGTGACTGGCTTTCTTGAGGATGTCAAAGGTATTGATCATTGGGAAGTTGACACAGATAATCCTGATAAAATATTGACCGTTAAAGGTGAAGCCGATTCGTCAGCTGTTCTTGAGGCCGTACTAGATGCTGGTTTTGACATTCAACTCGTTTCAGGCGCATCATAGCGCCAGCTATAGCATGCAATCCCTTCTTCTGTAACTTGACCCGTTTTTTCGAACCCGCATTTTGTTAGTACACTTTGGGATGCCGTATTTTCAATTGGCGTAAAGGCTATCATGGCCAGGCAGGCTGGATGTGCACATGCCCAATCCCGCAATCCGCCCAATGCTTCGCTAGCATAACCTTGTCTGCGCTTGCGTGGGTCAATGTGATAGCCCACCGTCACTAACCCATCTTTATTTGGGGTACCTCCTAAACCGATGCCTCCGATGGAGATATTTTCTTGTTCTAAGATGATTTCCCAATTAGTGCCCCAAGCATACGCTTCGGGATGCTCTTCAGTAAACTGTAGCCAGAAATGCATAGCATCTTCAATTTCTGCCAGCATGGTCGAACTAATTTGCATTTCAGATGGTTTCAAGCCAAGACTTCGCTCCAAATATAGTCTACCTTTCTGTAATTGGCGCAATTGATCAACATCTAAAGGGTGAAGCTTTAGGCGTGCTGTTTTGATGAAAGTCATGTTAGTACAATTTGCGCTTGACGCATTCACTTCAAATCTATTACCTTTGCCGCCAAAGCTAGCAAAAAACGTGTATGAAAGTCACAGAATATTTTGAAAAATCGCAAGGCCAAACCTTAATTTCCTTTGAAGTTCTTCCACCCCTGAAAGGCGGTAGGATGCAAGCGATCTTTGATGCTTTGGATCCACTGATGGAATTTAAGCCCCCCTTTATTGACGTGACCTACCACCGAGAAGAATTCATCTACAACAAAAGAGAAAGTGGATATTACGAAAAGACAGCTATTCGTAAGCGGCCAGGAACAGTCGGAATCTGTGCGGCTATCATGCATCGCTATGGTGTAGATGCTGTACCCCATTTAATTTGTGGTGGTTTCACCAAAGAAGATACGGAGAATGCACTTATTGACCTCAATTTCCTCAATATTAAAAATGTACTAGCCCTGAGAGGAGATGCTCGAAAGTTTGAAGGCAAGTTTATTCCAGAGGCAGGAGGTCATCCATACGCTATTGACCTAATCCGCCAAATTAAAGATATCAATGAGGGAAAATACTTGGATTCCAATATTGAGAATGGCGAACCCACCGATTTTTGTATCGGGATTGCGGGGTATCCCGAAAAGCACTTTGAATCGCCCAATATGGAAGCAGATTTGGCTCATACCAAGGCTAAGATTGATGCAGGAGCTAATTATATTGTCACTCAGATGTTTTTTGACAATCAAAAATATTTCGAATATGTCGAAGCTTGTCGCAACATAGGAATTGATGTGCCTATTGTTCCTGGCTTGAAGCCTATTACGAAATTATACCAACTCAATTCGCTACCAAGGTTATTTCATGTTGACCTGCCTACAGACTTAGTTCGGGAGGTCGAAAAAGCGAAAAATGCAGCGGGCCGCCAACAAGTGGGGATAGAATGGCTCATCCAGCAATGTAAGGAACTAAAGGCAGCGGGAGTTCCTTGTTTACACTTTTATACGATGGGAGATTCGCATATTATTCGGAAAGTTGCTGAAGCTGTTTATTAAGGCTGTAGTGATTTGACTGAGCATAATAAATACTTCGGTACGCTAATCTGTATCGACCTTTCGGCGGCGCAGGAACAAGAAAACTAGCGCCAGTAAGCCAAAGACTCCCATACCCCATTTCCAGGAAGTATTTTGAATAATGGGCTCCATATTTCCAATAGGTACAAAGGCGGCCCAATATTTGGGATGTGTGCGAGCATTGTCTGGAGCATTCTGTAAGTACGCCAACTTGGCCTCACGCAAGGCTTCATCTTTGGGCAAACCCGTTTCTAATTGACGGTAAAATTCGACCATTAACTCTTGTCCCGATTGGTCGTTGACATTCCATAGAGAGGTCACCAGGCTTTGTGCACCTGCATAGCTAAATGCTCGAGCTAGACTCATGATTCCTTCTCCTCGCAAAACTTTTCCGATACCTGTTTCGCAGGCACTCAGCACGACTAGCTTTGCGGGAAATGACTGTGCTAGAATTTCATAAATATATAGCCTGGAATGTTCTACTGCATCTTCGCCTTCATCAGTGAATGCAATAAAGGAGTTGTTGGGAGATTCGTCATCTACTACAGCGTGCGAAGCAATATGATAGATCTGATAATTGGGGGCTAAGGTTAAGAACTGATCTTTAGTTGCTTGCCTGGCTGCAATTAACTCCCCTCCAAACCATTGCAAAACACCTTCTGCTTCTGCCTGGTTAAAAAGCAATTCACCTAATTCTTCTCGTGCTGAACGTTCGGCGATTAGATCCTGATTGGAAAAGGTGGGCGCAAATGCCAGCAATTCTTCCTGTTGGTTGCCCACTGCAGCCTGCATTTCCGAAAGCATACTTAGGGAAAAGCTTTGACTAAGCGTGGTGGCGGCCATGAGAAAGGGGTAGTTGCGGAAATTTCCCTCTTGTTCTGCTGGGACAGGAGCGGTAAGTAAAATATCAAAGGGTAGATACCCCAATACACCATCGGGAATAATTAGTAGTTTTTCGGGTGAGGTGCCTGCCAAGACGGGGGCTAAGAGTGCGTCATAGAGGGCACTTGCTTTTGTGCTGAAAGCAGGATCATTGTTCTTATAAATGTCTTCTTTTAGATCTGTAGCCCATTGGTTTAGTTGCTTATTCCAGGGTAGTTGAAAGAAATCAATAGCCTCTGTTTCACCATCAATACGAATCGCATACACATGTTGCTCTCCTACAAAATACTCTACTAAGGTACGTTGGTCGAGCAAGCCACTTGCATGAATTTCTGATAAGTCTGGAAGTTGCTGATCGTACTTGAGGTGATAATAATCAGGGTAATTGGATTCGAATGAACGGATCATTCTTTGATAAGTCTGCTTAAGTTCCAGCCGTTGTTCCCCTAATGAAATCCGTCGTTCTTCGGTTTTGGTTTGTTCTAAACGGGCATCCACACGGGCCAATTGGTATTGCGTACGCCTTAATGTTTCTAGTTCTTCCTCAGGGACTCCTGCATACGTACGGGCATGCAAATCTCTTACGGCGGCAAAGAGCACGACCGCTTTACTTCTTTCCATAATTCGAAAGGCAGCTTCAGCATAAGTGTCGCCCAATCTATGGGTGATTTGCAGGGCTAATTCATAAAGCGGGTAACTCTCTTCCAATAAGTATTGCTTGTCGTAATCTGAGGTGTAGCTAATTTTAATGCTGTCAATTAGATCCATGCCTACTTGTGCAGTTGCCCAAGCTGCAGATAGCCAAGTTGGATCTTCCGTCGGAGGGTAATGGGCTAGTATTTTCGCTTTTTGTCGAAGTGTATACAGCAGCTCTTTAGGAGCTATCCAAAGACTAGCTTTAGGATTTTGCTGAAAATCGGGTCCTGTGAAATCTTCAGCCAAAAGCTGCAAAGCCTGTTGATAAGCTGACAAAGCAGCTTCGTACTTACCTTGTTGTTGATAAATGTCTCCGATGCCTGTGTGGAGTTGGCCCAATAAAAAGTCCGCTTTTAAGGATTGCTTTGCTACAACTGTGGCAATAGCTTGTTCTAATGTGTCTATCGCACCTCGGTATCGTCTCTTATTGCTCAAGATCCTGGCTTTTTCTAACCGGAGTTCTTGGGTTACAGGGTCATTGGGATTACTTAAGGGTGTTACTTTTTCTAAATAGTAAAGACCACTGTCCAATTTCCCTATTTCGTTGTAGTACTTTCCCATTTCTAAGCCCTGACTAATCAGATGTTTGCGAACTCGGCTTTTGCTAACCGGTGCAGCTTGATATTGTTCCATATTCTCTGTGAAGGCTGATCGGTAATAGGCCAGGGCTTTTCGCCTTTCGCCCATTAAGCGATAGGCTGTGGCAATCCGACTATAGGCCAAGCTCTCATTTTTGCGTGGATCATCAATCTTGGCATAATACTGCCGTTCATAGTCAAGTGATTTGAAGTAAAAATCTATCGCAAGTTTGTAACTCCCTCTTTGTCGGTGAATACTGGCGAGGTATTGATAGCAAATGACCAGCCGTTTAAATTCTTCATTTGTCCATTCGGATTGGCTTTCTAATTGAGCAGCTAGCGTTTCATATATATCCAAGGCATGATTATAGCCACCCGTTTGGATATAATAATCCCCCCAATGCAATTGCAGGTCTATTTCAATTTGTTGCTGAGATTCACGACTTAGGGAGCGAGATTTTTCACGAAGCAATTCTTCGGCACCCAGTAACAATTCGTACTTAAGATCAATTTGATCGTGGTAGCCTGTACATAGAATGCCCCAGAGGTAGCCATAAGCTTGTTCTTGGGTCCAGCCTAGGGCTTGGGTTTCTTCTTGTACGATATCCAAGAAATAGAGC
>JAHQWA010000516.1 GCA_019634045.1 Saprospiraceae bacterium | reverse complement strand
CCAGCAAAGATTTCGTAACTATAGGTGTGACCATCATCCGTCTTAACCGGGCTGATTTCTGCACCAGTAGCTTGATCCCTCAACACAAAATTATTGACGGGTACTGGAACGCTATTGTCACAGTATTCTACGAAGTTGACCACTAGTGGCTGCGGAGGTATTAAAGGAATGGTATATTCCTCATTCAAGGGAGCGCAGGTGGTCCGGATAGTCTTTGCAAAGTTTTCAGGGAACCGGTAATTGGCATCTAAGGCTGAACAGCCCTCTGTGGTGAAGCTATAGCTTTCATTGGGGCACAACTGGTATTTGAAAGCATTGGTACCGGATTGCTCGATGGGTTGAACGGCTTGTCCTGTATCGTCATTTCTCAAAACAAAATTTCTGACATCAACAGCTCTGTATTCATCACATTCATCTATAAAATTGACAGCTAAGTTTAACTGTGGCTCAAGAAATAGGTCCAACCTAATGATTTCTCCATCACATTTCCCGGTGTAGATTTCACCAGTGGCTGGAGTATAACCTGATTCCGGTCCTAAGGTCGCTGTCATATTAAAAGTCATATCCAAAGGGATATCTTTGAATATGAAGACATTGTTATTATCTGGACGCTCAGGTGTAGGAAGCTTATAATCTCCTTCCCACTGTAGTAAATCAGCGACTCCCTTTCCAATGGCTTCCGGCGCATCATACCCGCCGCGGCAGTCCTCGCCGCCTTGGCAATAAACCGAAACTATAATATCTACCTTTGGATTATAAACCGCTTCATAAACATCTGGGCAACAATGTTCCAGCTCAGCATATTTGTGTCCCTCTCGGTTAGAAGAGAAAATCATTCTGTCACTACCCTCTTCTTGGCTAAAGAATAAGTCGTCAAACTGCGTGTTGATCGGGCTACCCATATTCTGGACTGCATTACTATAACCCGATACAGTAGATTCTGCTGGACATTCACCATTCTCGCGATCTGCTGGAGATCGTAGGAATTGTGATATGTAGTCGCCCTCTGATGGATTGTACTTGAAGACATCGAAGTCATATCCCCCTAAGGTCATATAGCCATTGGAACTGAAGAAAAAAGTTCGGGTAGAGTTATGGAAGTAGGGGGTAACCTCATCACCAGTAGTATTGATTTCATTCAAACTTACCGAAGGTTTATGATCATCTCCTTCCACTACGGAGTAGTAAATATCAAGGTCGTTTCTACCTGCTCCCTGTCCTCCATGAAAATCTGAGACATAGAATAAAATATCTTTACCTGTATCTTTTCCTTCGAGATAAAAAGGTTGTGTACTCGTGTAGCTCTTACCATGATTGATATGAGAAGGAAGTTTTACAGGAGAAGACCATCCATCTCCGCCAGCCACTCGATCGGCATAGTAGATTTCACAGCTGTAAGAATCGTCTTTACACTTACAAGAGGTAAAGTATGCTCTTTGACCTTCCTTGGCATAGGTGATGTGACCTACTTTCTTGAAGCTTTTAGGGAGAGCCAATTTATTAGCCGTACCTGTAGTATTTCTTTCCAGTAAAGAGATCTTATCCGAACAGGGTTTTTCACACTCGCATTGCTCTGGTGGAGTGTGTTTCCCTACTATGATGTTGTCATTAAAAAAGGGCATCGCAAAATCAGATTGCCCTGGAGTACTTAGGTCTTGTAGCATTCTGGGGTTACTAAAAGAGTTATTGGCAATTAATAGCGGACTCTCTAATAGTTGATTGCTTTCTGCTGCCTTCTTCTTGGCAAGGGCAACTAATTCTGGGTTATTACTGCCAGAGGCGGCTATGAAATCATTGTAGGCTTGGATTGCCTCTTCATAATTACCCTGGCGGTGTTGATTTTTTGCGCGATAAAAAGTAAGAACAGGATCATTGTCATCAGGAGCTAGTGAGCTAATAGTTCGCATATACTGCTCTGCCTGATCAAATTCACACACCTCCACGGAAGCCATCATGGCAATCTTGAGGAGATCCAAATTCGCACTGGTATCTCTTTTGAGTACTTCTTTAGCATGAATGTATGCGGTAGCATAGTCTTTAGCTGCAAATGCTTCTTCTGCACTTTTTAAATAGCTAGCTGTAGACTGGCCACTGAGGTGGGGGAGTAGAAATCCTAATTGGAAAGCTAGTAAAAGTAGCCTTTTCATTGTTTAGGGATTTAAGAGTAGATGAAATAACATAAAACATTTTTCAACCTGACTAGAATTGCACTTTACATACTCTAGCCGGGTTCGGACGGTTAACGATGTATCCGACCGATAGCTCAAGGCCACCATCAATTCCTAAGAAATCCCTAGAATTGGAGGTTGTGATATCATAGCTGATTCCTAAGTTCCACATATTGTAGTGCAACTGAACCATACCGATGATAGCATCATCTAAGCGGCCGCCCACATTGAGGTCAAGCATAAAACTTCCAGGGCCTGTGCTGAAAGGAAGAATTCGGACTCCGCCCATTAACACAATCTCTTGGTAAGGGCCTTGGAATTGGACCAAAGCATTAACCAAGAAATCCAGTTTATTGAAGACTTGAAAGGCTCCTAACCCGTAGATCGAGTACCTGATTGGGAGATTAATATCAGTCACATCGAAGAAATTGGTGTTGGGCTGATTCAGGTGATATACAGCTACCCCAAGGTCTAAGCTATTTCTTCTACTACAGCCTTGGTAGTGTAGGTTGGTTCCCAAAGATATATCGAAGAGAGAACGAGCTTCTCGACCAAGAGACTTACTATTGGCAGGATCACTATTATTTTCCAACGATAGATCTTCACGGGTAAAGGCTCGTTGCGCCCCTCCTAGCATCAAGGCGCCAGCTAAAGAAAAGCCTGAACCGAGATAGGTGTTGTAGGAGCCAGAGAGCTCGAGTTGTGTTAGGCTGAGTCTGGAGTCACCAGCCACATCGTAATTAAATACGGCACCAAGAGCAAAGCCTTCGGGGCGCCAGCAATTACTAGAGTCGCACTTAACCGTACAGAAGTTCTTTTCTCCAGAAAGAGTGAAGGTTCTGTAATTAACGGTAGGGTTCCATTGACGTCGGAAACTGCTATTGAAGCGGTATTCACCGTCAAAGGCACCTGTGAGAGCCGGGTTAAGGTTCAATGGGGAATTGGCGAATTGCGAAAAATGAATGTCCTGACTAAGCAATTGGGTCGCAGAGGAGAACAGAACGACAATCAGCCAAAGGTTTAGTTTAGGTGTATTATACACAGTATGACCTTTTAGGTTAAGAAAATTCGATTATCACTACTTCGGCTAATACAAAAGTATTGCCAAAGTCATATATGTCAACAGCAAAACCCAGTCAGGCAATGCTGTGGCATTTCATAACTGATTAAAAAAGAGGTTTCTGGTAGATAGCTATTCTTGCTAGTATTCTGTCTGCACAATTCTTAACTATCGATCACATGTCTTTAGGGGGGAACATGTGATTTAAGATCGTCTTAGCAACACTAAGTGTTGTAGGTCGTGCTTACAGACGAGATGAGGATTCATTGGACTAATGAACTTGGGAGACTTGTTGGTTATACGGAAAAACAGTACAGAAAATGTTAAAATAGCTCAATACTGCCATTCCCGTTTTTTCCATTGAACTGAGTATTACAAATATGCAAAATTATCTGGACGTAGACAACCACATCTTCATGTTGGTCTAAAAAAAGATCTTTATTGCTTATCTGTCAGGAACTAGGTCAAAATGAAAGCTTTAAATATATGATTTTTTTGAGAATTACAATAATTAACGCTCTTCTCCTTTTAGTTTTTCTGCATTTTCAGCCATTTGTAGGCCTTCTATGATATCGGCTATGTTGCCTTCCATAATTTGATCTAAGTTGTACATAGTCAGGTTGATCCGATGATCTGTCATGCGATTTTGAGGGTAGTTATACGTACGAATTTTGTCAGATCGATCTCCAGAACCAACGAGTGATTTTCGTTTGGCAGCCTGCTCAGACTGATGCTGTTTCTTTTGCATTTCTGCAATTTTCACATAAAGTCGCTGTAGGGCAATTTCTCGATTCTTAATCTGACTCCGACTATCTTGGCTTTCAGAGACTACTCCAGTTGGTAAGTGCGTGATCCGCACAGCAGACTCTGTTTTGTTGACGTGCTGTCCTCCCGCACCACTTGCACGGTAGGTATCTACCTTCAAATCAACCTTATTAATGTCTACATCTTCTATTTCCAATTTTGGTACCACAGCTACGGTAGCAGCTGAGGTGTGGACCCGACCTTGAGATTCAGTTTTAGGTACCCGCTGGACACGATGGGCTCCGGATTCAAACTTAAGTCGACCATAAACATCTTCGCCATTTACTTCCAGTACCAGCTTGCTATAGCCACCCGCTGAACCTTCATTAGCCGAGATCAACTCGGTCTTCCAACCCTGAGCATCAAAGAAGCGTGTGTACATTCTATATAAGTCGCCGGCGAAGATACTTGCCTCATCCCCGCCTGCCCCAGATCTGATTTCAAAGATCACATCTCGCTCATCTTCCGGATCTTTAGGGATTAGCAATTGCTTGATTTCTTCCTCTAAATCTTCTTTTTTGGGAAGGAGCTCATCTAATTCCATTTGAGCCATTTCCTTCATTTCGGCATCATTCTCCTTCAGCATTTCTTGAGCGGTCTCGACATTGCCAAGAAGGTCTTTATAGGTGGTAAAAGCATCAATGATAGGCTTGAGGTCTTTATACTCTTTTCCTATTTTTTTATAGCGCTTCATATCAGCTATCACCCCAGGGTCGGACAGTTGTTCTTCCAAGTAGTAATAGCGATCTTGTATGGCTTCGAGTTTATCTATCATGTCTTTATTGATTATTTATGGACGAAAAGTGAGCTTGAAAATTTTCAAGGATGCATCAGAAAAGTTGATTAGCTACATGAATTGTAGAGAGGACTGGTCCATAAATTTTATCTTTTGATTTCGAAGGCCAAAAATAGTACAATCTTTCAATTCCGCCAATAGTTCCAAAAGACCCTTATATTTGTACGCCCTGTAATCCTTAAAAACAGACTTACCTTACCATGAACCCAGTGCTTGACCAAAGTGAATTGGACAATAGCAAGCTGATCCGACAGATCAAGAGTGGAGACGAATCGGCACTACAACTGCTCTATCAGAAGTACGCGGGGGCACTTCTTCATCATATTTCAAAGATTATTCCTGATCCTGAAGTGGCTGAGGAAATCCTTCAGGATGTATTTGTGAAAATCTGGAAGAAAATCGGGCAATACGATGAAAATAGAAGCCGCTTGTTTACCTGGATGTCGCAGATCGCACGAAATACTGCCATCGATACGGCAAGGCTTGTCTCTTTTCAACGCAATAAAGAAACTGAATCCATTGATACCCTCGTAAATGTAGATGCACAGCTAAAAGCGAAAGCATTTAATAAGATTCCCGATGTGGGCTTGCAGAAAGTCTTGTCCGAAATCGATCCAGAACACCAAGAACTCATAGAGTACCTCTATTTCAGGCAGTACACCCAGAAGGAGACTGCTGAGGCTTTGGGTATTCCACTAGGCACCGTTAAAACTCGGCTCCGCAAAGCAATTTCTGTTTTGCGAGAAATATTAACACCAGAGCAGATGTTGATGCTGATGGGGTATTTATTGTCTTAATGTAAAAAGGTAGAATCGAAGTGGATATACAATCATACATATCGTCAGGCGTGCTGGAACTCTATGTGATCGGTCAATTGTCTCCGAGAGAAATGAGAGCGGTTGAGAAAATGGCCGCCCAACATCCAGCGGTAAAGAAAGAGTTGACCGCCATAGAACAAGCATTGGAGGCTTATTCATTAAAGAACCAAACGGCTCCGAAGGCAGCTACCTTTGATAAGATCAAGTCAGAGATACAAGCGCCTGCCAATAATAGTGTTAAAAACAAAAGATCGGGACTGCCGATTTGGCTAGGTTTCTTATTGGGAGCTTTAGGGCTAATGCTTGCCATAGCTTTTTTCAATGCTCGGCAACAGCAGAAAAATTTACAGGTTGAGAACGAAGAACTAAATATTGCATTGCAGCAATGCGAAACATTGAATCAAGACCAGCTTGACCCGGATCGCCCAATGGCTATTTTCCGAGCAGATGGTAACTCAAGCATACTTCTAGCCGGAACAGAGGCTAACCCAGATCTGCAAGCCGTTGTCTATTTCAATCCTTTGTCTCAAAAATCTTACTTAGATCCTTTCCAATTGCCTACACCTATTAGTGGAAAACAATATCAGCTATGGGCCTTAATCAATAGCCAACCTACCGATATGGGTGTTTTTGACCTGCCGACGGATGGCCAGTCCTTGATAGAGGTGCCTCATATTGCGGAAGCAGAAGGGTTTGCTATTACATTGGAGCCCGAAGGCGGGAGTGCTGCCCCTACTTTGAGCGATATGCAAGTCATTGGCAACCGAAGCTAAGATCGTGTCTACGGACTTATAAGATATTTGACCAGCAAACTTTCGCTGGGAAATCGATCATTTCCTATAGCTCGAGGTGCACCTTACCTTTCTTGAGCTGTCCTTTCTCTCATTGCATTTCTGGAAACCTCTGACAGATAGTTACCACTCTTCTATATCCTTTCCTTCTTTTTTTTATATCTAAAAACCTGGAAAAGCCTGTCTTTGCTAGCGGTTTTGAGAAAAAGCAAAAAAAAGTGCCTTTTAGAAAACCGAAATGAAAACTGGGCCCGTATCTACCTTAAACAAGCGAAAAATGTACAAGGCAGAAAAGTAATACGAGCGGTAAGCGCGCGACTACCGTCCCTATACTTCTATGCCCAAACTCATTGTTTTATTGAAAACCGCAAAATTGAATAACATGATTGCAAAAAGAACCCTTAGGTTAGTCATCGCGGCCCTTCTTTTAGGAAGTTCTATCGGGAGTTTTGCCTCTAGCCATAGGGAAGCACCTTTAATTGCGAATGATCCTCTAGCTGATAATACGGATGTCTATGCTTTTCGGAGCCCGGATGATCCCAATACAGTAACGATTATTGCCAATTACATTCCCGCTGAGCTACCACATGGTGGCCCAAACTACTACACATTTGGTGAAAATATTCGCTACGAAGTACATATTGATAATGATGCTACTCGTCCTGGAGATGAGATCATCTACCGATTTACTTTTACCCGTAACAATGAAGATCCGACGACTTTCTTTAACATTCGTTTAGGGAAAATCAACATTCGAACTACTTACACCATGGAGCGTAGCGTAGATGGTGGTGTTAGTTTTCAAACTATCGTACAAGATGGAATCGTTCCTCCTACCAATATTGGGCCTCGTTCTATTGAAAGTGGGGTAGGCCTTGGTACGAACTATGAAAGTTTGATCACTGGAGCCATTACATCCACAAGTACTGGTGAAAAGGTATTCTGCGGCCCAGCAGATGACCCATTCTTTGTAGACCTTGGGGGGATTTTTGATTTGGGTGATTCTCCACGTCAGGGCGAGCCAGCCAGAGATGGTGTGGGGCAACTCAATGTGCATTCCATCGCTATCCAGATTCCTATCAGTACCTTATTAAAGGACGGAGCAGCAGCTAGCCCGGCGAGTATACTGGATCCTGACTATGTGATCGGCGTTTGGGCGTCAGCCAGTAGAAGATCGATGCGAACTTTACAAACAGATGGCAGTTCTCCAATTGAAGAAGGTGAATGGGTACAGGTGTCTCGCCTGGGTATGCCGCTAACCAATGAAGCTGTGATCCCGATCGGTATGAAGGATTACTGGAACTCCATCACCCCCTATGAGGAACTAACCGATGACCTACTGGACAAATTCTTTTACAACCCAGAATTGGGATTGTACATGGATGACGATTTGTTTGGAGGCGCCGTACCTGCATTTAGTGCACTCCGTATTCAACGCAATTCCTTGCAAGCCTTTGATTTTGGCAATGGCAATGATGGCCTATTTCCATTAAAAGGCTCAGATGCCGTAGCTGGTACAGCTCTGGATGACGCCGTTTTTGGCACACTACTTTTACCGGGGCCAGGCAAACCTCGATCTGTTGACCTTTGGCCAATTTTTCACACCGGTGCCCCCAATGTGATTCCTTATCAGTTGGCTACGGGGAAAGAAGGAAACCCCTTGGCAGCAGGAAAGCCGTTTATTCACAATTTCCTACCAAATGGAGGGGATATGCTACGCTTAAATATGGCCGTCCCGGTAACCGATAGAAACAATGGCGACTTTAGTAGTTTAGGCTTGATTCAAGCCGCAGTACTTGGCTTGACCGATCCACGTTTCAATACCACAACAGATCTCGAATTCATTCCTAACATGGACGGGTTTCCAAATGGTCGTCGCTTGGAAGATGATGTGACACGTATTGAATTGCAGGCAGTGTCTGGGGCCGTGTTGGCAGCGGTAGGCCTTTGGTATGATGATTACACCGCTGGTGATGCTAACCCCGTTACACAGGACCTGATTGACGTTTTGACCTATACGACGGGTGTAGAACAAAATGACAAAGCCTTTAAATCCTCTTTCCCTTATGTAGCCACTCCTTGGAGCGGAACTGAAACCGGGAATTAACCCCTTGTTCTTCTAAATCAAACTTCGTAATCCTCCCTTTCCTGCTAGCTTAGTCATTCCATCAAGGTTGACTAGCCTGGGCAATGCTTTGCCAAGTACATAGGAGAGGGTAGAAATAATTGAAAATCATGATAACCCATTTCTTTAAAAAAGTACTATTCCTTGGGCTGATAGGTTTGGTCTGCGGTACTTCTTTGATGGCTTCTAGCCACCGTGAAGCGCCTTTGATTGCGGATGATCCGCTGGCTGACAATGTGGACTTATACGCCTTTAGGAATCCCAATAATAAGAACAGCATAGTTATCGTCGCCACCTATGTTCCCTTACAGCTTCCGCATGGCGGCCCCAACTACTACAACTTTGGTGAAAATATTCGCTACGAGATCCATGTCGATAATGATGCTTCGATCGCAGGGGATGAGATCATTTATCGATTCACTTTCCACCAGGAAACGGAAGACCCTTCGACTTTTTTCAACATCCGCTTAGGTAAGCAGAATTTGAGAATGCGATACGATGTGGAGAAGAGTATTGACAATGGAAGGAGTTGGCTGAAAATCCTAGGGGATGGCCCCGTACCACCCAATTATATTGGGGACCGTTCGATTGAATCTCCGGTCGGACTGAATACAACCTACGACCGATTGATGAAGAAAGCGATTCGTCGTACACATACAGGAGAAAAGGTTTTCGCTGGCCCAGTGGATGATCCATTTTTTGTAGACCTAGGAGGGATCTTTGACCTAGGAGATGCGCCACGTCAGAACGATACCCCAAAGGATGGAATCGCCTGTATGAATACCAGTGCCATCGTGATGGAAATACCCATTCCGTATTTACTAAAACGTTCAGAACGTCAGCGCCCTGGCCGTCGCTGGTTGCGCCCAGATAATATTTTGGATCCTGACTACGTGATTGGAGTATGGGCTTCAGCGAGTCGTCCTGCCATCCGTACCCTAAGGCCAGGAGGCGAAGATTACTCAGGAGACTGGGTACAGGTATCTCGCCTAGGTATGCCATTGACAAACGAAGCGGTGATTCCAATCGGAATGAAAGATTATTGGAACGCTATTACCCCTTACGATGAGTTGGCCGATACGCTATTGGATAAATACTTCTATAATCCAGAATTGGCGCTGTACATGGATGATGATCTATTTGGTGGAGCAGTTCCTGCCTTTGGGCCATTGCGTATACAAAGAAATTCCTTGCAAGCCTTTGATTTTGGTAATGGAAATGATGGCTTGTTTGGCTTAAAGGGCTCGGATGCTGTGACGGGTACTGCTTTAGATGATGCCATCTTTGGAACGCTATTACTCCCTGGCCCTGGTTTGCCCAGATCAGTGGACTTGTGGCCTACTTTCCACACCGGAGTCCCGAATTTTCCGCCTTATCAATTAGCCACCGGCAAGGCTGGGAATCCACTAGCAGCTGGTAAACCTTTTATCAACAACTTTTTGCCGAATGGAGGGGATATGTTGCGACTAAATATGGCGGTACCCGCTACTCGTCGTACGGACCCGGATTTTAGCTCTTTAGGTTTGATTCAGGCTGCGGTTCTAGGTCTAACGGATCCTCGCTTTAATACAACTGCTGATCTAGAGTGGATTCCTAATATGGATGGATTCCCAAATGGTAGGCGTTTGGAGGATGATGTCACTCGTATTGAATTGCAAGCCGTTTCAGGGGCTGTTTTGGCAGCCATTGGTTTGTGGTATGATGACTATACCGCTGGCGATCCAAACCCAGTTACCCAAGATCTGCTAAATGTCTTGACCTACACCACTGGTGTGGAAGCCAACGACAAGCCCTTTGAGCGAAGATTCCCCTACTTGGCACAGCCATGGGCTGGAGATGGTATCTGCAGTGGACAAGTCGTCAGCCCCGTAACGGATAACATGATACAACCAGCAACGGCGGTCATTCCAAGAACGGAAGCTCCGATGCAAGTCCAGATGGCCAACTATCCGAATCCATTTAGAGAAAACACTACCCTACGTTACCAGATGGAGCAAGAGGGAGCCATCAGTATTGATGTATACAATATGCAAGGCCAACGCTTGACTCAGTTGGTGAATGGTTTCCAGGAATCAGGTACCTACGAGGTAGAATGGAATGCTGGTGCGTATCCTGCAGGCCTTTACTTCGCAAGAATTATGAACGAAAGAGGAGAGATCCTACAGATACAGAAATTAGTCAAATCGAAATAGTCATAGAACGGGGACTTGAACGACAGGGAGGCTGTATGATCTTTCTCCCTGTCTTCCCCTCTCTTTTTTTCATCCACTATCCGTTGAGTTGACTGGTATGAATGGCAGCGATATTACATCCAGTCTTCACAAAAAAAACCTAACACCATGCATTTTCATAAATCTATCCTAGCAATACTAGCCCTGCTAATTATAGCCTGTCAACCCCAAGAAAAAACCGAAGACCTAAATGAATTGTTCTCGGCCATCCCAACCTTATTGGACCGACCATCCGATCTTCGATATGAAAAGGAATGGGAACAAGTACAAAGTAATTATGTCCGTTATCGCAATGAATTGGTGGAGCATCCGGAGAAGGTTAGATCACGCTTGAAATTGGCGGAAATCTACACCCATGAGGCTCGCGTGACCGGAGAACACGGGCATTATTACCCAGCTGCTTTGAAAGTGCTAGACGAAGCTTTAACCCGATCCCAGCAAAAAACCGATGAACAATTTCAAGCCTTGGCCATGAAAGCCGGAGTATTGCTTTCATTACATCAATTCACCGAGGCCTTAGCTGCCGGTCAGGAAGCCGTAGCTATGAACCCTTACAATGCTCAGATATATGGTGTTTTAGTGGATGCTTATGTAGAGCTAGGACAGTATGACCAGGCCGTTGCTATGGCTGATAAAATGATCAGTATCCGTCCTGATTTACGGTCCTACGCTCGCATTTCTTACCTACGAGAGTTGCACGGAGATGTAGAAGGAGCCTTGGAGGCGATGCAGCTGGCGGTAGATGCAGGCTACCCTGGCTACGAACAAACAGCTTGGGCGCGCCTTACCTTGGGCGATTTGTATGCCCAATATGGGGATATTGAAAAAGCCGAAATGACCTATCAGCGCATTCTAGTCGATCGACCAGACTACCCGTTTGCCATTGCCGCCTTAGGAGAGATTGCCGAAATGAAAGGAGACCAGACTGCAGCAGAAGAAAAATACCTGCAAGCCGCAAAGATCATCCCTGAATTTAGCTTCTATGAAAAGCTGGCAGCGCTGTACCAAAAACAAAATCGTGCAGAAGAATTTAACACAACCATCGCCGAATTGAAAATCATGCTCGCTGACGACCAAGCTGCTGGCCACGTCATGGACCTAGAACTTGCCCACCTGCACGCCGAGCTCCTAGGGGACTACGAAACGGCCCTAGATTACGCCCAGAAAGTCTACGAACGCCGCCCTGATAATATCGACATCAATCAAACATTAGCCTATATCTATCATAGACAGAACCGGCCAGCGCTGGCTGCTACCCACCTCCAGCGCGCCGCCCGCACCAATTCTCAACATCCGGCGCTATTGGCACTGCAACAATCCCTAGCTAGTCTGTAGCCCTCGTACGCTAAGCACCCAAATACTGAATTTTTCGAGTAACTCAAAGAGCAATAAAGCTTGTTAGACCAAATTTGGAGCCCTGCACGGACTGTGTAGGGCTTTTTTAATTCTTACAGTAATCCAATTTTCCTCCTTACCTCCAAATACTTACCTACTTTGTTCTCATCTACTTTTTTTACCCTTTTTGTAATGTTTCCACCGGTTACGTCCATATTATAAGTGTAGATCAATCGAACCTCATTCAGATGCTGTAGAGCGTTACCAATAATACCTATCGATAGTCAATTATACGCATAGTATGCTCATTATTAGGTAGAAGGAATTATCAATTTTAGGGAGTCCGAATACGTGATTCTGAGTATATCTCGGAGCGCTAATCCTCTGTAACTTGCATAAGGAAGAGGGAATGGGAACAAGATATTGAAGGTAGTTTTTAGCCATGTCGGAAAATGCTTCCCTCATTAAAATCAAGGTTTCACCGGTTGATAGCGTGCGCTGACTAGGTCTAACTTACAGGATTGAAAGAATGGTAATACCTTGCTAATAAATCAAGAAAATGATCTACTAAAACCCTAATTTTTTAAAGAACAATTTCTGGTCAATACTTCCTCAAGTGAATGGTAAGGTATCTAATTCACCTGCTAGAACTGTGCCCAGAATTATTGAACTACACTAATACTAAACTTATGTCCAATTCTCCTTTACAACTAAGACACAAATCACCTAAGAAGAGATTTTCCATGGTGGAACGAATCATGGCTTTGATTAATCGGAAGAGAGTGCAAAATGGGAAATACTTCGATAAGCGAAGAAAGCCGGATCAATAGGTATGTACAAGTTTTTGATACTACCAGTTCTAGGTATTTGAGCTCGCTGTTTTGGGTAGGCTTATTACCTACTAGGAGGTACAATTCTATTAGCACATGCGGCTACCTTTGTATTGTACTGTGAAAGAAAGTAGAGAAGAAAAGTAAATTCTTGGCCGCAAGTTTATGTCTCGGCCCAACAAGATAAACACGTGGCCTTGCTGCCGGCTATTTGCATACATGATTGATGCGGAGGAATAGAAGCTGACTTAT
>JAHQWA010000515.1 GCA_019634045.1 Saprospiraceae bacterium | reverse complement strand
TGCGCGGGCAGATACTGCGGTAGATAAAGGAGTAATACTGAAGTATATAGTAGGTTTGATAGAACAGTTTTCATGTTATCGAGTTGAATTTATTCCTAACCCGGATTTTAGGTAAGGGGCCAGCAGACCCTCCTATTTATTATCTAGCCATGGCGCGACCAAAACCTTGTCCAATTTCGATCACGTAGGCATATACCACATTGAGGCCAAGTGATTGGTAGTCGATCTCACAAAACCCTTGATTTCCCCATTGAGCACCGTAGCTGTTCATTAAGGTGATGGTTTCGGTTAGATCATTATACCCAACAGCGAGCATAGCATGGTGCGTTTCAGGCTTCCATTCTTCTGCATTTCTGGGAACCCTTTTACGTAACCCGAATGGGACTTTGAGCCCCAAAATAACCGCTTGATTATTGGCTAGCGCGGAAAGAATAGCGCTGATCTTATCATCCCTTGTGCTCGTTTTATCAAATAGTTTGAAATAGTTGGCAATACGATATCTGGCTGCTTGTTGGTGGTGTATCCGCTTCGGCAATTCATGACATTGGGTGTGATCATAGGCCAGGTTTTTGGCTAGGCAATCCCCTTTAGTTTTAAGCAGATGTAGTCCGGCACTGAAGGTGGCTCCTCTCAGACAATCTCCCTGATGTTTGATTTGGTTGTAGATGTAGGCCACGGAATGCGACATTTCTTGCTTGCGTTGGGGGCTTTTTTCATTGGCTTTGACGGCTCTGGTAAGGGTCAAGGCATTGGCAATGGCCCAGGCCACACAGGAAGGTTGTTGGCCTTGATCACCTGGGGTAGGGCAGTAGGGTTTAAGGTCTACCAGTAAAGGGAGGTTTCCTCTTTCGGGCAGCACAGGGGATAAGGGGACAGTATCAAAGTTTTCGTCCTCCAAGATTAGACCGTTGTATTCTTCTTGGGCCAAGCTAGGGGACGTACCAAAACAAATTAGGAGTGAGATAGCGAGGACCTTGTTCATCAGATGTCGGTTTTGGTGTAATGAGGATAGAAAGTCTTCTACTTTGGGAGAGCTTTCAGGGGTAAGGGACTAACTTCCAGTATGCCTTGCTTTTGTTCTAACGGTA
This sequence comes from Saprospiraceae bacterium, assembly GCA_019634045.1. Lineage (GTDB taxonomy): Bacteria > Bacteroidota > Bacteroidia > Chitinophagales > Saprospiraceae > DT-111. Next base: position 8,740 of record JAHQWA010000515.1, on the reverse strand, counting down.
GATCGAATAGTTGAGCTCCTAGCCGTAGCAGTATACTAGAACTTTCTTCATTCGGAATAATCCATTGAATCGGATCATAATCCAATTTTGCCGTATATAGATGTAGGGTATCGCTTTCCCTTTTGAAGGAGATTTGATCCTCTTGGGTCGGATGCAGTACAATGATCGTTTGTTCTCGCTCAATTGGAATCAACTGATCGGTAGCATCCCATTTCAGGGGAACGATGGATCGGACTTGTTCCTGCCCTTCCGTACCAAATAGTACTTCAGGCTCTGAATCTTCTGTTGCAATTGGTACTTGCCGCTCGGCCTTCTCGGGAATGTTCCTTAGCACGAGGATACTGGCTACTGCTATCACCAGCATAGCCAAGAGTCCTATTATCCAACGCTTCTTTTGGGTCAATTGCCGATCTTGCTCCCAAATAGCTTCAACATCGATGACTGAAGAAAAATCCGTAAGGCCATGGAGCTGTTTTTGCCGTTGATGTTCATTGATTCCCGCTTGGCTAATTTTGTAGACGTAGGCATGTGCTTGATAAATGGGATCTTCCTCAAGTTTTTTGGCAATGTCCTGTGCTGTCGTGGGATCAAGTTCACCCTGAAAATACCGTTTTAGTTGATCCAATAAGGAGTAATTGATTTCCATCACTTATTGTTTTGATTTGGGGTTTTCAGTAAATGATCAAATAGCGCATTTACTGGTACTTGGAGTTTGAAAATAGGATGACTTCTATACACTTTAGACAGTTTACTATGCTTTCATCAGATGGTTTACCACTGCTTTATTTAGGTGCTTTATGCATTTTCTTTTTTGTTCCGTTGCTGAATGACTATTCGAGTAGCCTAAATTTTTTGCGATATCCTTTAAGCTTTGCCCTCTTAGGTAAAAGGATTGAATCAACTGGCGGCATTTTGGGTCTAAGTCATCCAGCCCCTGGCGAACGACTTCCCATACTTTAGTCGATAATTCTGTGTCGTTTAGGAATTGAAGATTATTCAATAATTTTTCAACACATCGCCCTATCCTAGTTTTTACATTTTGGGTTGTCGTATTCAATTCGGTACCAATTCTTCGAGTGGATAGCCCATCAAGGAAATACTTGCTAAGGACGATTTGGCAATCTGTATGTAATTGACCAAACTCTTCTTCGACAATTCCAGCGAATAGGTCAATACTCACATCTTCATAAAAATCCTCTACCGCAATAGCCGGCCGTCTGCGCCAGCGGAGTTCTTTTTTCCAAAGATTTTGAATCGTCCGCATGAAGTAAGATCCCAACTGATCACTAAAGCTTTTCAGTGAAACCGGTTTCAGGCGGAATTTTTCTGCTTCAACGGCTTGTAACAATACAATCATGGCATCTTGAAACTTGTCCTCTACATCCTGGGCATGTCCCCCGTTGTTAACTAGATAAGCACTCACACTTTGGTAGTGGTATTTCTCCATAAAAAGATACAAGTGCCTTTTTGCCTCCATCTCGCCTCCTTTCACGCCTTCGATTATCTCCTGAACGTTTGTAAATCTACTTCTACTCATATATACCTAGGGTTCTAAATATATCAACTCGGTTTGTGGAAAATAATTTAAAAAAAAATCATTAGGAAGAGGAGAGAACTTATGGCAATAGTTCTCCACTACTTACTTCCGAAAGTGCTACCAGGACTTTGCTACTAATAGATAGTAGTGTGATCCTTTTTCCTCAATACCGATGTCCCGTATACCCGAATCTCACTGAGCTTAACGGATCGACAGGATACTTTGACAAAGTAAGGGGATAACCATTGCCTTCCGGCCCGCAGTGATGAAAAGTGCTAGACGGTTTGTTATACGCTAAACTATTGGTAGGTAACTTTACGAAATGTAGAAAGTTGTTATACTGGAGAGAAATCAAAGGAGAAAGTTCCAAATGATTTATGTTATTGTTGAGTAAGGTAAAGTTAGAGATTATTTTCGTCAAAAGCCACTTCAACCCTCTTAGAATGGGCTCTTTATTGAGTTGTAAGTGTCAAAAAGCCTTCAGGGATGCAATCCTGAAGGCTTTTTGATGGATTCTTTCAATCACCAGGTATCTTAAAAGTCCATGCCCAATGAGAAGTGCCAGATCGGATCTTGTACTTCTCTGGTTTCAATTCCCCAAGCATAATCCACGCGAACAAAATACCCGAATAACAGTGCTCTAGCTCCTACTCCATACCCCGCTACGATTGGATCCCTGAAGTAGGTTACTTTGACTCTTACCGCAGAATCTGGATTCCCTTCTGGGAAAAAACTGGTATTCAATGGGTTTTCATCACTATATGGAGAACTGCCTACCCAAGCTGTTCCTACGTCGAAGAAGCCAACCACCTGGAAATTACGCAGGAAGGAAGAACGGATTCTTCTGGATAGATACTTGAAAATGGGCATTCGAAGTTCCGTATTAATCAGTGCATAACTAGCGCCATTACGAATATTACTTCCGAAACCTCTCAGGTTGGCCGCTTGGGTTTGATAAGCGAAGTTGCCTGTAGACGGGGTCGAAATCTCCGTTATGTTTGTAGGGAAAAGCCAATTATCGACGCCACCCAAAAAGTAAAGATTTTGCTCCGAGCCGAATGAAGTGGCTGCTGCCAAACGCACCGCAAATATAGAGTTACGATCTAGGCGCTGATAGTGGCGTGCATCTAAACCAAGGATGGTCATGAAACCCTTGTCTGCCTCAAAGGAAAACTCATCAGTAAAGTTTAGGGCGAACTTCTTGACCATTTCTCCCCAAATCTTATAGCGTGTACCATTCTTAATATTCAAGGCCACATCGAGGGTGTTATCAAATACATACTCGAGCTTCAAGCCTATTCTTTGATCACTGATAGTCGGTTCTTCTAGGGTAGCGCGATCCGTAGCCAATTGCAATACCCTGTCTCTTCTTACCGTTGCTGTGGCGCGAATACTTCTGAAAATATCCAGCGGGTAACTTACCCCATATTGTCCTAACAGGATATTGTTTTCTTGCCGTTGAGCTTGTACACTATTGTCTTCTGCGATGCGTAGATTGCGACGATAGACCGCAAAGCGCTGATCTAATCTCTTTTTCTTGTTATTGAACACCGCAAAATATTCTGTGCCGTTAAACGAGGTAGGTACCCTCAAGCCTCCTTCAAACTCATAGTCCTCGAAGAGGTCTTTGAAGTTAGCCTTAAATAGAATGCCAGGAGGAGGATAGGAAAAACCATCCGGGTTAGAGGCAATACTTTCCAGCCCATCAAAGAGCAAGGTATTGTCCATCTTGGTGGTAACAAAATCGGTGCGAAACTTCAAGCGATAGGGTACAATCCTTCCGGGCCGAAAACGGTATACCTTTTTCTCTTCTATTAAAGGATCGCCCCCTTCCTGATCTCGGCTAAGGATTTCTTTTTGTACCGGAACAATGGTAAGGTCGGGGTTCGGTTGCACTCCTTCCTGTTCATCAGCTTTTTCCTCCTGAGTCTTTTCTTTTGTATCCTGTTCGGTCTGCGTGACCTCTTCTACCTTTTCCTCTTTCTCTTCCGGTACCTCATCGAACTCACTCTGGAAAAGGTAATTGTTGATATCAATTTTACTGGTGTCTTGTTTAGCTGGCGTAACGGGGGCTGCTTCCGCCACCTTCTCCGTAGGTTCAGCAGGCACGGCTGTGGGGTTCTCTTCTTCTATCTTGGCCTTCTTCCGATTTCGTTTTTTTGTATTACCGGGCCTAACCACACTTAGTGGCGATTCTTGGATCAGTTTTATCTTGGTGTTCTGGTACCTGGTTAGGCGGGGGGTGATGACGGTATCGATGGCGACCGGCGCGAAATAAATCTCGGGTCTTCCATCCTTGTAAATCATCTCGACGATTCGGTTGGCCCTTAAGGCCTTATCTTGTAAGACGATATTTCGTTGGTAATTGGTCGTGGTATGTGCGATTGCCCGTTGTTTGATGACCGGAACGATCACGATCGTGTCCACAGGGAGTGAATCAATGTTCTCCAAGGTGGAGTCGATGTGCATACGAATTTCCTCTCCATCTTCTAAGGTGATAATCTGGTCTTTGTGATGGAGATATTCTTCCAAATAGGCAGCTTCGCGATTATAAACGCCACTCCAATCGCTCAAATAAGAGAAATAGGAAGTGTCGATGGCGATGGGTTGACGTTCGTTAGCGAAGGGGGTATTGGTCACTCTGACTAATTCCTTGTTTTTAGTTTCAAGGTCATAATAAAAGATGTCAAAATTCTCTGTCGGTAGAATGGTGTCCATTCGGAGCGTAGCGATCAGAGAATCTTGTCGATTGGAAGCAAATAGAATCCCTTTCTTATTCCCAATATTTACAAATGAAGCATCTAGATCATCATAAAAATCTCTCGTGATTCGTTCGGATTGCCTTGTTTTGGTATAGTACATGAACAAATCGGAAAAGCCGCCAACAGTGGCTGAAAAAACAAGCGTATAGGTGTTGACGTAATCGATGCTATATACCCGCTGATAATTCGAAGCCAAATCAGTTACCTCCTTCTTCTTGGTAATGGTATTGTAAATCATCAACTTCGGTACATCGCGCTTTTCATATAGAATAGCTAACTCCTGCCCGTTCGGATTCCAGGATACTAGCGGATAGTTGTAATCGGTGGTTTGGAAGGCGTTTCTAAATCCAGTCTTAAATATTACTTCTCTTTCTCCGGTATTGACATCCTGGAGATATAATTTGGTCTTACTGATTTCATTGGTTGCGTACACTACCTTCTGCCCATTGGGGCTGATCTTCAATTGCGTAATAGGAAGTTTGCGTTTATTCTTAAACTTCATGGCTTGCCCACTGGGCGCATTTCGCATACCGTCCTCTCCCTTGTAACGCGCCGTAAAATGCATCATCCAATCTCTGATGACAACCTCGTACGGACTGCCCAGCACATACAGGAAGCCACTTTCAATGCTGCGGTTAATTCTCGTTAGATATAGAAGATTTGAAACAGTAGATAAGCCAAAGTTTTCCCCAATAAAATACCAAAGCGATTGTCCCGCCAATTTTGGATTTTCTTCGGCAAAGACTTCGAAGTTTTTAAAATCTTTATCCAAAATGGCATCTCTCAACTGATTATCAAGTTCCGTATTCCAAGCTGCCCCCAAATATGCGGCTAAGCCCTGCTTAAACCAATCCGGCAGGTTTAGCATAACCGCGTTTTGGACAATCTCCTGAAGATTCGCGCCAAACAACATAGCTTCTAGATAAACAGAAGCAATGCCTTCGCGGATTTGTTGCCGTAGGTTGGTATGATCACCATTAAAATAGACGAAGATCTTATTGCCTACAATTTTGGTTTGTCCCGTCAAATTAGTGAAGGCCTCCTCGTTACCAATGTTACTTTGCTTCAGATCGGTCACATCAGTATAGACGATAATCTCCAACTTGTCATTGACTCGATGTTCGAGGATACTCTGGATATACTCGAAATCATACTCCGCCATTTGTACCACAAACTGGCCAATATTCCGTCCCTCGCCATACCAATAGGTGACAAAATTATCACTTTCGTACTGCACCCATTCATCATAATCCTGGTGATATTGCACTCTATTTTTGCCAAAACGTACGTCCGCTACTTGGGCTTGTAGGGCGAAGCATAAGAAGGAAAAAAAGGAAAGTAGATAAAACTTTTTTTGCATTGACTTTCTGCTTTGTTCGGGGAAGGGTGACTAGCAATGAGGGGAAATTACTGAGGGCTAATGGACGATGAATCCACTGAAAAGAATCTTCTTCAAACTATGCGGTCAGTTTTCTCCTACACTACTCATTATTGGCTAGTTCAAGCAACTTGCAACTCTCCCCAGCGCCAATAACTATTTGTTTAACACAAGACTCGGCTATTCCGTTTATAAAATGTACATTTATTCCGGTATATGTCTTCTATCATATACGTGGAAAATCAGATATGGTTGTTGTTCCGGAAGGGAAAAGACCATTTGGCGATTAGTAATGGCATCCATCTATTAGAATACACCTACTGATTAAATCAAGATAAAGTTTTTCACTAATAATTGCACAAGGAAAACGGTAAAAGTATGTCCAATGTTGTTAAGCTGACCTTTAATCCATTCCAGGAAAACACCTATATCGTGCACGATGAGACCGGGGAGTGCATCATCTTTGACCCGGGATGCAATAGCCCCGCTGAGGAACAAGAGCTGGTGAAAAACATCAATGACCTCGGATTGAAACCGGTTCGACTGATTAACACTCACTGTCATATTGACCACGTTTTTGGCAACCAATTTGTTAGTGAGCACTATGGCTTAGGCTTAGAAATACACGAAGGAGAGCTGCCTGTACTGAAATCTGTGCCCTCCGTGATACAGATGTATGGCCTGCCCCCCGCCAAAACTTCTCCCGATCCCAGTCGCTTTATCGCCGAGGGTGAGATCATACAATTTGGCAATACCGAGTTGAAATCCTTGTTTACTCCCGGCCACTCTCCGGCTAGCCTTTCTTTTTATTGTGAAAAAGATCGATATATCATTGCTGGTGATGTGCTATTCTTCGGAAGCATTGGCCGTACTGACCTTCCTGGCGGCAATTTTGATACGCTGATCAAAAGCATTAAAGAGGAATATTATCCCTTGGGAGATGATGTGGCGGTACATCCCGGACATGGACCAGATACTAGCGTTGGATATGAGCGCAAGACGAATCCCTTCTTGAATAGCTAAAACGTCCTATTGCTTATGGCATAGAACGGAATAAGTATTAGCTATAACGAAAGAAGCCTCCCCAGTCAAGTGACCAGGGAGGCTTCTTTTATCGGTAAAGCCTGAGCTTTAATGCAGTATCGTTAGGTTTCCTCGTCTTTCCATTACCGTTTCACCGGTAGAATCACATACGACCTTCAAGTAGTAACCATAAACATCAGGCGGTAGTAAGCGTCCTCTGTAGGTTCCATCCCAAGTATCTTCGAAAGATTCAAACGTGAATAGGATTTCTCCCCATCTATTGTAGATGACTACCGTCGCGTCCAAATCGGCTAATGGATTACCGCCTTCGAAAACCTGAACCACGAATCTCAACAGATCATTGATGCCGTCTCCATTCGGGCTAAAGCCATTCGGGAAGAATACTAGCTCTTCAACTGTCTGTGGATCTGGGCAACAAGGCGTGATTCTGATGGTGGCAGTGGCATCGCAGCCTTCTACATCTATAACAGTTAAGACATAATTACCGGTTTGTCCTGTGACATTAATGCTTTCAGTAGTGCCTACTTCTACCCCATCCTTGGTCCAGATATAGGTGAATGGTTCCGTTCCTCCAATGACTTCAGCGGTCAAGGTTTGGTTACAATCCGTTAAGTCAGCATCTGAAGGAATGATATTCACTTCTATATCACAAGGTGGACAATCCTCACTAATATCAATGGTAGAGGTGGCTTCACAGTCTTCTTCGTCAATTACTTCTACTCGGTAGTTTCCTGGCGTACAAACCTCAATTGTGGCAGAAGTATCTGGCAGTTGTACATCGCCCAAGAACCAGCTATAGCTAAACTCTGGTGTGCCTCCGCTAGTCGTTGCTGTAAGCGTGGTACACAAGTTTCTTTCCGGGCAGACCGTCATTAGATCTGTATCTACTGCAACTGTTAGATCACAGTTGGTACAATTGTCCTTCAAGGTGATTGCTAGAGAATCAACAGCTTCTCCACACACAAGCTCGAGATCCTTTACCGTGACGATGTAAGTGCCAGGAGTACATACTTCAATGGCTGTGGAGTCCCCTACATTCTGAACATTTGGTCCTGTCCAAACAATTTCATAATTACCCGAGCCTCCTGTAATATCAGCCGTTAAGAGCGTACAAGAGTCTGGACAGATCTCTGCTGGATCAGCATTGACATCAATCGTCAGTTCGCAACATGTTGGTGGTATTACAGTGAGATTATCTTCTGCTGTTAAGTCATCACAAACTTTGACTGCTCTTACCATAGCCGTATCTGCTATCGGTAGCGTAACGGAATAGCTAGGCCCTGCCTCTTCGCTCAATACACCATTGATGAAGACTGAATCAGCTGCCGGATCAACGGTGAAAGAGAAGGTATACATGGTACCATCATCGGAACAAGTAGGCTGACCATCAACATCCAAAGATATATCTGGAGTTGGGCATTCTGGGCATACAGGTGGTGGGATGGAAAGGTTGGTATCCAGCGTAAGCGTTGAGCAATTGTTGCTGGCTACAATATTGGCCTCTTGGTCAATTGGCAGGACAACAGAGTACTCAGGGCCACCATCTAATTCCTGACCGTTAACAGAGACAGTAACAGCATCAGTGACAGAGAAAGTCAAAGTATAGGACAAGCCATCCTCGGCACAAACGGTGTCGATCAAAGTAATGACCGGCGCAACGATAAATTCTACCAAAGCAGAATCAATGGCTGGAGCACAAGTGGAGTCTTGATCGGTGATCATGACATAGTACGTTCCATCCGTTGTAACATCCAGCGTGGCTCCGGTACTAATGGGATCACCTTGCATATCGGCATTATCAAACCACTTGAATCCAAATGGTTCGGTTCCTCCGGTAATGCTAGGCACCATAGTAGCAGTTGTACCCATCTCCGCACAAACATCATTCAGTTCTACCATTGGGCAGGTAGGGCACTCTGGCGGTGTGATGGATAGATTGGTGTCTAGCGTAAGCGTTGAGCAATTATTCTTAGCCACGATATTTGCCGCCTGGTCAATCGGTAGTACGATTGAGTACGG
>JAHQWA010000514.1 GCA_019634045.1 Saprospiraceae bacterium | reverse complement strand
GTAGAACCACCAAAAAGCCAGCGTACTGATGGATTCAGCCGCTGGCCAGTTTAACTTAGGCATGGCCCTGTACCTCGAAATACAGGGACGAACCTGGTCTATGAAGTTTGTTGCGCATGCTAAATCTGCACGCTAGCTAAGCTATTTAGCCCGAAGTACACGCCAGATCAAGTTAGGTCGAAGGAGACTAGTCGGTGGTTTCATTAGGTTTACTACCGAAGCGAAAGCCACGAATAAAACTGGATCCTGATTCATAACCCGGCTTAGCTTTGCAAAGTATCGTTCAACTAACTTGGGAATCTTTGGCGCCTGGCCTTGGGTGCCGGCAAACTTGAAGTCTTCTGCCAGGGTAACTTCCCATGGGCTCTTTAGTAATTGAGCTACCTGCTTGAAGTATATTTTCCAAGAATCTTCCCGGAGCCCTTTCTGCAAAACCTGGTTCAAGACCTCTGCTTGCAGGGCGGCGGAACTCATTCCCTGACCATAAACTGGATTCAAACGGCAGATAGCATCTCCCAAGACCAATAAGCCGGCAGGAAAACGACTTAGTTCTTCGAAGTGCACCCAGCGAACCTTAGGGATATGATAATGGGTTAATGTCCCAAGGGGATTTAGGTGTTCTATCGTCTGATAGATTAAAGGGTGCTCTAGCTGTTTAGTATACGCTTTTAGACTAGCGATATCTGCTGGTACATCATCCTGTTCACGACCTTGCACCATCACAATCATTTTATTCCCTTCGATAGCCTGTACGGTTCCATGCTTGGAATTCCTCGGGGCGTCAGAATTGATATTGATTAAGCCTTTAAAATCTGCTGGCCGTTCAAAAATACAAGAAGTGTACTTTACATTTACCTGGACTTGTTCGACTCTGGGCAGCGGATAATTCCATGTGTCTAAGGCCGCAGGTACGCTTGAAGCTATTCCACAGGTGTCTACACATAGATCTGCTTCGATATAGCCCTCGGAAGTATGTATCCCTGTAATTTTTCCTCCTTTTAATTGCCATCGGGAAACACGAGTTTGGTCTTTGATAAGAACATTATTCTTTTGCATAAGACGTTGACGAAGGGCGTTTTCCAGTAGTGGGCGACTCAGTAAGATCGTTTGTTGCCCGGTGAGACATTGTGGCCTAAATCCGCCGTCGCTATACCATTGCATGAGTAATCCAAGGTCTCCTGCGATCGCTCCTTGAGCCACAAGTTCTTCACCAATGCCGGGAAATAGTCGATTAATGATCTGGTTACCCTTTGCTAAAAGCAAATGCAGCTGTTGATCCTGAGGAATACCTTTTCGATGCTGAGGACCTATAGGTAGTTCATCTTTTTCCAGAATGACCACTTCCTTGAAATGGTCGGCGCAGATACGAGCGGCTAGTAAGCCGGCCATACTGGCGCCTACGATTATTGCTCTTTCTTTCATCATGTTTTTTGAGGTATGACTGCAGCTGATGTTTTTGGGACTTCAGCTGCAGGACTTGAGGTGGATACTTACTCTGTGAATTGAATACTATAGATACAATCAAAACCGATGGTACCTTCAGCAAAGGCGGACATATCTAAGATAGCCTGCAAGCTAGATCCACCGCTCGCTCCCGAAAATTTACCGGTTCCTGCAATGAGGTTGGATTGTGTTTTTTCAGCTGGAATCACTCCTTCTAAGGTCGTCTCGTCAAGCGGTGTCATATCTATGAAGTTGTGTAATACCAGGGTGCTATTGTCCTCCTCAAATTCGAAAATGGTAAAGTTTTCTCCTTTCATGCTGCCATCTGGAAAAGTCTCAGCGGCTACGTTGATGTCTGTTAAAGTTCCCAGTTTTTCTCCATTGGAGGGATCATAGAAATTCATACTAAAGGCATTGCCGGTGACTTCTAAGTCCGTTCCAGGGAGGCTGGTTTGTACGGGAGTACCTGTAGCAATGCCAACGGCTTGGAGGGTCAATTGCTGGGGAAAGCTTGGGCCTTGTTCGTCCTCCTTTTCGCAACTAGTAAAGACTACTAGGAAAGTAACTAAAGCCAAGTACAACATGATTTTGTTTTGCATGGTTAAAACATTTAGGGTTAATGATTAATCTGTATTGTCGAGGCAAAGTTGCGGGGAAAAATTAGAGGAGGGATAGTCCATTTCGTTCAAGAAATTGACAGTTTGGCTCAAGAAGGAGATCGCAATCGGATTTTCTCACTAGATAGTTTCCGGTACTGTGCCGGCGTAAATTGGTAATGTTGCTTAAAGACTCTGATGAAGTGTGAACTACTTTCAAAACCACATTGAAAGGACACCTCGTTGACCGATTTATGACTCCCTTGGAGCAGCCTGGCTGAAAGTTCTAGCTTTCTCCCGAGAATCCATTTGGCTGGACTACTGCCATAATGTTTAGTGAATTCCCGCTTGAAGGTAGAGAGACTCATGTGGCAGAGTTGTGCATATTCGTCTACCCGCATCCGGCTGGCATAGTTCTCCTCCATAATTTGCCTTAACTGGGCTCGATCGTTATGTAGCAAAGAGGAAAAATAGCCCGCAAGCGGCTGATGAAAAGGGTGGGTAAATAAATTCAACAACAGTTCATCCAGCTTAATCTTTAGGATGTCTTTCTGGAATTCTACAGGGCCAGAAAGATACTGTAGGATAGAGTAGAAGAAAGTCTCTAGTACAACTTCCTTTTCTAAGCTAATGATTCCTTCAGAATGGAATGCGCGGATGTGCTCCTCAGGAAACTTGAGATCCAAGTACCGTAACAAGAACTGCTGAATGAATTCGTCGGGAAGAAAGAAGAGGAGCGCACAATAGGTTTCATCGAAGAAATTCTGTCCTGTATAAGCGCCCTTCTTCATGAAGAAGACTGATCCTGGTTCAACCTGCAGATCGACTGCACCGGATCGATAGATTTTCTTGCCGGCCGTACAGTAGACGAGACATCCGACCTCCATCCAAAACTCAAAGAATTGTTCCTGATCTGGACATTTATATTCCACAAAAAGTAATTCTTCAATTTCCACTTTTCGATACGTTCTGATAGATCGTAAAGCATGGTGTAGGTTGAGCATGACTGAAAAGAATTGTTTTAGTCAAAGGTAGTATGGCTTGCGTTGCTGCTAAAACCAAAGACTCAAGTAAAACTACCAGCTACTAAGTAAGCCTCAACACTAGCTGCTTCTCTCAATGCAGCGTACCGAAAATTTGTTTCCAAGGAATCACAAAGGGCAATACAATGACCCAAACCAAAAAGAAAGCGGCCATACTTTCGGGATAAGGCTTTCCTGTTCGAATGGCGGGAAGTGCTGCAAATAACAACCAACTACCTTTGTAGATCAATTGGAAAAGCAACACTAGGCTCATCTTATGTGGAAAGAATAGTCCTAAAAAGGAAAGAACAAAGATGCCGCCCCATAAGGCCCCTACTAAGCGAATGGCTTCTGAATAAACAAAACCATTTGTAAATACGGTATGCACAGCTCTTTCCGGGAAAAATAGGCAGGACCAACTGATCCAGCCGGCGACCAATATATTGGCAGTGTACATTGTCCATAATCCCATCATAATTGTTGGGTTTTTTCAATCACATTATTCATAACGCCGGGTAACATCTTGCGAAACTTTGGACCAAACTTGTTCGCGAATAGCCCAGCCGTAAGCCCTTTAAACCACACTTCGTGGGTGATGGTAGTGATCCCATCCGTCGTCTTCAAATAGCGCCTTACATAGAGGCTGGAAAAGAGGAGCGGGGTACGAATGGTGTAAGACCGCCCATCCTCATAGGCTACGACTTTAAATCTTGATCGACGACCTTCTAGGCTCGTCAGGTAGCCCTTACTTCCCTCCTGAAAAGGGGCCTCCATTACAGCAGCTTGTAGCCCTGTGTCCCATTCATGCCATCGATCAACGGTCGTCCAAACCTGCCAAATCTTGGAGGCTTCTGCTTCCGTTTCCAGCCTATGCCAGAAGTGTTTATTGGTGGGTTCGGGCAGCGTGTCTCCAGGCAACCCGATGGTGCTTAACAGAATCATCAAAGTCATCATTTCAAAACAATTAGTGACAAAATATTTGGACGGGAATCAGGCTACGGTCTTCTTCCTCCCGCCTTCATCACAAAATTGCAGGCTTCGGACTTTATTCCACTGCACCTATGTTAAGTTCGGGCTTCCTGAAAGATTTTTTTTCGAATCCGTGAAAGAGACTGTGGAGCAATACCGAAATAGGAAGCTAAGTGTTTAAGTGGGACTTCCTGTAGCAGTGGATCGCCATTGAATAGCATTTTGCGATAGCGCTGTTCGGCAGTTTCCTGTTGGATTTCCTCTAGAATTTGCTCCGTATAGAATTGGACCTCTTGAACTAATTGTCGTACAAAGGTGCTCCAAGCTGGATTTTCTAGTAGATCAAAAGCTGCCCTTCGATCTAGGGACCATAAAGTGCTATTGGTCAAAGCTTCGATATTTTCAGTGGCTGGTACTTCTTGCGTAAAGCTCCGTTGGGAAGTAAAGCAATAGGGAGCTGTAGTGAAAAACTTGGTGATATCTTTGCCATCACGCCAAACGAAGAAACGCAAGAGGCCATTTTCTAAAAAATACAAGTGGCGACATTGTTTTCCTTCTTCCAGTAAAGTATATCCAGTAGGTATTTTAATTGGCTGCAGCAATGGCTGAATTTTCTGCCACTCTTGTGCCGGTAGATGGGTATATCGTTCTATATATTGCCTGAAAGGATGCATGGGACGTGATGACTTCAAAGTTTGATCATACCGGAAGCGACTAAGGTACACTACTCTCTTCCTTTGTGCAGCCTAACAATAATACAGTCGATTTGTTGCGTTTAAATCAGTTCCAAACTCAAACAGTAGTCATTACTGTTTTATCCATTTTTTAGTCCAATTTCCTGCTTTTGTGTGAACCATCATAAAGTACATGCCTGGGGAGATATCTATTAGCTCCAGGATGGTTCTACTGCCTAGTGTACCTGTTTTTGATAGCAAGGGTCTTGCCCTATTGTCTAGTAGGCTAACAGCTACAATTTCTTGTTGGTCGATCTGGATGTGTAGCTGTTGGCGAGCGGGATTCGGGTATAGTTTTAATTGACCTTGATCGTTGGCATCTTCAGTATGGACAGGCAGGCAGTTGGGGGCTTCACTACTTCTTTCCAGAAGGTTTCCATTTTTTACGTACCAGCGCTGCCAGGTCCCTCCTTGTCCGCTAATCCAGTCCTGTACATTGAAGGTGTTTTGCCCCTGTGGAGTACCCTTGACTTGGTATACCTTTACCGCCATCCCTCCCCGGTCCCAGGTCAAGACTTCGCCCGGCGCACAGACCTCTGGGCTAGGTGTTTCTAATTCACAGTTCGTTTGTATAAAGAAAGCATTGTCATCGTGTTGTGGATGACCTCCGAAAACGCTCGCAATCCCATTTTCGTCTATACAAACAGCAGTATACTCTTCACAAGCAATCCCTTTTGCGGCAATCCCATAATCTTTAACCATACGGGCGAGAAAAGCGATGTGACGGCCCTTGCGATTGGGATTGTCATAGTGGGTGTCGGTAAGGGTGTTTTGTAAATATGGGGCTTGTAGAAAGAAATTGCTGTCCACTGCCATCTTGGGATCGTATGGGTTGCTCAGGGCCTGAGTGGAAGTGATCGTGCCGTTTTCCGCAGAAAAGTAGATCCCTCCCAAAATGGCCATGCCTGCACTTGTTCCACCAATGACAATGTTTCTAGCTTGTATCGCCTCGTTAATCAGTTGGCCAATAGGGGAGTGACGCCAATAGGACACGTACTTCCATTGATCGCCGCCGGCAAACCAAATGGCCTCCGCCTGCTTGATCTTCCGATGGATATAGTCCTCGCTTGCTGCGGCAGCAGTATGGAAGACGATGGTTTCCACGGAATTGACCGCTACCCCTAATTCCGAATACAAGTAATTATTGTAACCATCAGATCCGCTAGCTCGCAGTACTAAAATATCTCCGCCGGTAGCTCTTTGCAGAAACCAGCGCATGGCAGGATCACTTTCGGTAGCTCCGCCCATGAGGCACACGCCACCTTGAGGTTCAGGGCTTACATCTTCCGGGTTCCCCGTAAAATATTGGGTATAAGATTGGGATTTTGCAATAGGGTAGAAAGCGCAGAATAGGATGATAGAGGCAATAGGTCTCAAGAGAATTTTCATGCTTTTCTTCACTTCAGGTATAAAAAGGGGAATACCTTTTCCGTGGGAAATTACGGCTATTTGCTGAATTTTAATCCTTGGAGTTTTAAAAAAAAATAGAGTATCCTGCTATTACGCTTTCATAGCTGTAGCAGATCGCTCTTCGATTAATGGAGGGACTTTGAGTCTGAAGTATTTCCAAGCAGCTTTACTAAATGCAGAATGATTCTCAATCTTCCTCACCACAACTTGTTGGCCTCTCCGAATCTTGAGTTCCTGCCCTGCTAGTGTGATTCTTCCCTTGGCGGTAGCCATACTGATCAAGGGTTTAGCTCTAAAATGAGAATGGGGGTCATCTTGCTGGTATTGGCACATGCCGTGGAAATCTCCGAATGCTCGAGCCATAGGTTTGAATTTGTATTCAGGCGTTTTCTCGGCATGTTCATTATCCTTACTGATGCAAATGTATTCATCTGGGTGTTCGTCCACATGAAATAGCCCCCTAGGGTCGATTTGCTGCGAGGGGCATTGCAGCGCAATGGGGCCAAAGCTGAATTCTCCAAATCCGACATCGGATAAGTATTCCTGATTTTCGATAGTGACGATTAAAGCCATATGATCAAACTCAGGGGAATAGCCTTTTTCTACCGAGTAGACTCGAGCAGATACTCTTCGTACCTCGTAGCCCAAGTGCAGCAGTAGTTCGTAAAACAGGCCGTTAAGCTCATAGCAAAACCCGCCTCTTTTATTCAAAATAACCTTTTGATAGATGCGTTGAATATCCAGCTCGATGGGAACGTCAGCGTGAATATCAAGGTTCTCGAAAGGAATCTGTAGAACATGTGCTTTTTGCAGGCGTCCCAAATTACTTAGATTGGGCTTAAGCCGCTTCCTCAACCCTAATCTTTTCAAATAAGGGTTGAACGATATAGGTGGTGTAGTCGTCTCCAAGCCTAGTTTTTAGTTGATTTCTTTGCTAAATATAAGGCAAAACTAGGCAACCAATGATTATCTGTCCGGAGAATTAAGTAATTGATCTTGAAGGCGCTGGATCAAGAGGGTAGTGACTCTTCGATTGATCTCTGCTCTATGCTCCTGATAGAGCTCATATTCTGGGAGGGTGAATAGCCCGACAATACTACCTAGCAATAGGTGTTTGAACTTCTGATCTTTCTTGAGACTGTCTGCAATAAATTGTGCCTTTCCGGTGCTTGAAAGATCGTAATATTTACCTTTCCTTAGCGTGATATAATCCCTAAAAAGCACCACCAAGAGATCGTTCTGAAGTTTCAGAATTGGTCGTAAGGTCTGATTTTGAAATTGCTCAATCTCAGCAGATGCATGTTGCTCCGTTATGCTAGGAATACTTGGTCTTATGCTTTTAAATGCTTCTCGGCTCTCCATCATAATTATTGGATATGCACATTAAACCCTGAAACCGAACGAAGGTTGTGGAAAAGAGTCTACGGAGCTGCAAATCTATGCGAACCTATTATGAGATTTCTTGTTAACTCCCCAAAACCACAGATGAAGATTCGATTCGAGACCCGGGTGAAGGGGCACTACAAGGAGGTGATGAAACGCTTTGACCGGGAACTGTTTGAGGCATTGAAGCCTAAACAAGGAGAAATGGAGATCGTCGAGTTTACGGGATCGAAGACGGGAGATCGAGTACATCTAAAGTTTACCAGCCCTTTTTCGATGGAGTGGGTGAGTGACATTATCAGTCATGGTGAAGATGATGAAAAGGCTTTCTTCGTAGATGAAGGAGTTAAACTTCCCTTCCCAATCGGGTTTTGGCGTCATCAACATATTGTTGAGAAAGTAGATGAGCAGTACGCTACTATCATTGATGATATCGAATATAAAGCCAGCCCTTCTTTTCTGACGCCGCTCATTTATCCTGCATTGTACGCGGCTTTTTATCCCCGCAAGAAAGTTTATCAATCCTACTTCGGGGTCTAAAGCACCTGCTTTGATCTGCAATAGAAGACTGAGATCTCAATTTTCTCTACCTTAGGGCATGCGAATTTTACCTTTCATTTTGCTTATGGCCATGGGCAGTTGTACCGATCGGATATCGGATGAGTCCGGGAAAAGTAACTTGTACAGTGCTCAAAGCGACTCCACTATTCATTATTACTTGTTAGGTTGGCATCAGATCCTGAATCAGGGATATTACGGTCCGGCTGAAGTATCTTACCGCAAGGCTTTATCTTTTGACTCTACTTTTTTACTAGGGCAAAGTGTATTGGCTCGCCTAACGGAAGACCTAGCGGAACGCCAGGCTTTTTATGATCACATCCAAATGCAGCAAGGACGGTTGTCCGGGGAAGAGGGAGACTTATTAGAAGTATTCCTAAGTCTAATGGAGTATACGCTGATTCGAGCAAAGGATCCAGATCAGGCTACTGCAATGCGCCCGGAAATGCTTGCGCGTGCCCAAACACTACTTTGTGGGGTTCGCCAGCAGCATCCAAATATCGATTATATCGAATCCGAATGTGTCGAATTTATTCATGCCACGCAAGGGGCTGCGGTCGCTCTGGATTCCATGACCTCATTCCAAGCGAAGCGGGTCGTTAGTAATCCTTTTCTAGCGGGATACAAGGCCGTCTTACTTGCTGAATTGGAGCAGTTTGAGGAAGCTTTTGCTATCGCGGAGGCCTTGCCACAAACGGATCAAGGAAAACCTATTCCACGTCCAGATGTAATCTTAGCCCATGTATACTATGGTTGGGGAAAATTGGAGGAAGCCCGCGCGCATATTGCAAAAGCCGTCCAATTAGATCCTCGAAATCTAGAAGCCACTCGCTTGCAAACGCAGATACTGGAAGCTTTGGCAGTGAATGCTCAATAACCTATCTTCAAATTAGATTGGATAGCTTGGTAGATGGAAGCTTTTCCATATTCTGCAAGCCAGATCGAACAATTAAGGGGGATTGTTGTCTTGATAGTAAAACTATCTATGTTGATAGCTTTACATTTTTGTCAAAAACAATCTGGCTATGAAAAAATTACAGTCTGGTAGTTTCTGTCTATTGTTTCTTTGCTTTTTCTTTTCAGTTAGCATTCATGCGCAGGCTTTAGAAAAGCCGTGGGTAGGCCGAACGTACGTGGTTCAGCAATACGGTGTCCAAAACCACAACTTTGTGCGACAAGCTGATATTGCTTTGCGAAAATTTGATTTTGAGGAGGCCTTCTTTGCCTTGGAAAATGCCGTTGCCCAGAATCCCAACTCACCAGAAGTTTTAATGCGTAGGGCTGTTTTCAGAAGGACCTTTGGGATGGAGCGAGAGGCTCTACAGGATCTTCGATTGGTCAATCGACAAAACCCCTACTTGGCTGATTTATTGGGCTATAATGGGCCCCAAGGACGCTGGTCACTATTGGACGAGCCGGTAGATTTGGCGTCCCTGCAGCTCTCGAAGCTCGATGTATTGGATGATTATTACCGACTTTGGGATCGACATTATTCTGATCATCAGATCGCAAAAAGAGAAATGGAGCGCCTGGATCAAGCTTTGCGATGGGTAGAAGAATTGGAATTTGACACCGCCCTGCAAGAACTTAATCAATTACTAGATGAATTTCCGAGTTCGGGGCTGGCTTATGACTTGAAGGGAATGATCTATACTCGACTGGGCCAGCTGGAGGAGGCCTCCGATGCCTTGGCCAAGGCGGTCGTGTATGAGCCAGAATTTGCAATTGCTTGGTACAATTACGGACGGGTGGAAGAATTGAGAGAACAGTGGGAGCAGGCTCAACTGTACTATGACCGAGCTGTGCAGCTACAGGAGGATTTGGTCCAAGCCCAATTTGATCGGGCAGGCTTGCTGAGGAAGCAAGGGGGCTACCAGGCGGCCCTAGATGACTATAGTAGGATACTGCAAAGATCTGAGGGACAACATACAGCTGCCTTACTGCAAAGAGGTGTTACAAAAAGACAGTTGGGAGATTTCGGAGGGGCGCTGGTGGACTACAATCAGGCAATTGCTGCTCATCCGGATCAGGCAGAATTGCTACAGAGCCGGGGCAATCTGAATTTGGTATTTGGGTTCTATCATCATGCCATTCAAGATTATACAGAAGCCTTACGGCTAACGCCAGATTTCGCTTCCAGTCTTTACAATCGAGGTCTAGCCCATTTTTTGATTTTCGATCCCGTATCTGCTTGCGTCGATTTGCAAGCTAGCGCTGACCTTGGACATGAAAGAGCCGCCTTGAAGTATACCTACTTTTGTGGGGAATGAGGGCTGTGCCGACAGGAGTATGTTTTGTCGCACTGCCTAAGATCACGGAATCTTGGGGTTGCGCCCTAACTACCTATGTCCCCTTTTGTCTATGACGTCAGCGCTTTTGTGGAGATTACTCAATGGGCTAGTCATGATTTTCTATCTTAGAGATAAATTAGCAGGCCTATCTTAGGGATGGCCTTTGTTTCTCTTTGATGAATTGATGATATGAAATTGAACCGCTCTGATATTACAGCCTTTCTAGCGCTGTTCGTAAGTCTTGGTGCGCTGTTCGTATCCATAGTGGAAGCGAACATTATGAGAGAGCAACAAAAAATTATGCAATCTCAGCAAAAAGCCGCCGTTTACCCTCATTTGTCCCAGCATATTGACCTTGCTTTTTCGGGCTCCACTCCTTACAATTACACAATTGAAAATAAGGGCATTGGACCAGCCAAAATTCGTACGGCCAGTTTCCTCTTAAATGGTAAAACCTTGGCTGGGTATGAAGAAGTAATAAAGGAACTAAAAAGCCTATTTCCACCGGAGACAGGTCTTTTGGTTAGTTTTTTTGACCCTAGCGGTTATTTCATTTCTCCAAAGGAGACCATCACCGTTTTGAAACTAACCCTTGTGCGGCCAGAGGAACTGCAAGATGAGCCACCACTGATTGATTTTGTGGCAGACTTTTGTTACTGCTCTATTTTTGAAGATTGTTGGTTGCAGGATGGGGATGAGATCTTGGAGGCTTGTCCCTAGTTTTCCGGAACAATTCTTTTTTGGAAGATTAGTGCCTGCTAGCTCAAAAAGAAAGTAGAAGTGAACCTTGAATTCGTGCGCTCCGTTCATACAAGTAGATCTCCCCAAAATAAATTCCTATGAAAACCGCTTACGCCTCTATTGTTGGATTGCTTTTGAGTATTAATGCCTACGCCCAATCTTCTACAATAGCACCGAAACACTTCCTTTGGGAAATTTCAGGGAAGAATTTATCCGAAAAATCCTATTTGTTCGGTTCCTGCCAGTTTAACCGTGCTGATCTCTTTCACCTTACGGACTCCCTTTTCTTTGCTTTGAACTCCTGTCAGTCCTTTGCGGGGGAAGTCGATTATTCCAAAATCGATTCCTTTATGATCAACTGGACGGGTGAGCTAGGAGAGGGGCAACAAGCTGAAGCCGATTCCACGAGTTCAGGAAACCCCTTCTTGGAAGGATTATCCATCGATGGAGGTCCCACTTTATTGGATAACTACCTCTATCAAGCGGCTTCCAACCTTGGCTTGAAAATAAAAGGCTTGGAACCGCTGGATGCGGTAAAAGATTTCAATGATGATGCCTGGCAGGAAGCGGGCGGCCATTCCGTGAAAGAAAGATTTAATCGAGTTATTGAAAAGTTTCTAGCTGGAGATAGCTTAGATATGGTTCGCTATTTCGAAGGGGAAGGGAGCTATTGGCAGAAGGTGCTTGAGGTAAAAAGGCGGAATGGAGTACAGGCCAAGAGCTTCATTAAATCGGCCAGATCGGGCTCGACTTTTGGCGTCCTGGGAATCGGGCACTTGATCGGGCGAGGTGGAGTGCTGGAACTTCTAAAGAAGCGTGGGTATCAGGTGCGAAGAGTAGGAGATGGAAAGAAAAGTGATAAGATACAGGCGGCCTATAGGCTACCAACAGATGAGCCTTGGTACACCTTGGAGGATGCCGAACTTGGCATAAACCTGCGATCCAATGCTGATGTTTCTTTAAAGACTGACCGAAACTTTCATAAGGGACACTACAGTATTGCATCGAATCAGGGTTTGATATTCTTCAGTGGCTTCTTACCAAAATATGGAGCCTTGGAAGTAGATCTTGTACAGCTATTCAAAGAGAGTTTTTTCGAAGAAAGTACCGCCTTTACTTTAGATAGTAGCCGGGTAGAAAATGGGGTGTCGATACATTTTGCTAGTGGAGTGGCCAACAAAATGCCTTTTCGGGCCCAACTGGTAGAAGGCAGTAGAATATTGGTCTTCCAATGGGTCTTTGGATTTGCTGAACGATCACTTTTATCTTCCTCGGTCGACCGATACTTTAAAGGCTTGACCCTAGCTAGTTTTCCGATGTCCAATTGGAAAATGCAACACAGTGCCTTAGGTGGGTTTAATTACCTTTTCCCCGAAGGTATTCCTTTTGCAAAAAATACGGGAAAGATGAAGGAGTACGAGGAACGGGGAGAGATTAGCGTGTTTTATACGTCTTATAAGGATTCTACCTTTGGAGATGAATACCTCATCAGGTATAGTGATCTACCTTCTGGAATTACCTATACGGATACTTATCAAAGTAATTCTATCATCATCCGAAATTTCGCCGGCACCTATCAGGCGGATGTACAGGATTTTCAATATCATCCGCATGGAGGGTATCTGGGGGCTTCTGCCACTTTAATAGACTCTTTCGACAATGCCTTTTTTGTCCAGACCTTGATCCGCGGTGCCGAACTTTTTCTACAACTGCAAAAGTCGCCTACCCAAACAAGAAATACTGATTTCTTTGCAGCTTTGGAACTAAGCTCACCCGTTCCTGAGTCCTTTACCACCATGACCTACAAAGATGCTGGTTTTCAAATGAAAGCGACAGCAAAGCATTATGAAAGTCGGACTGAGGAAGAAGGAGAGCTCACAGAATCCTACGAATTCAATGTAGCGAATACCGGGATAAGTACCGCCGTCAATTTCCTGAAACTCGGGGCTTATGATGAGCTCAACTGGCACGACACGCTCATTAGGATAGATAATCTAGCTGAGGAATTAAGTTTTGACTCTCTCATTAGTTTTGAAACTTATAAGTATGGGAATATATGCCCAGCTTATCTACTTCGCTATCAACAGGATACGGCCATGTTGCAGGGGCGTAAAATTGGCATATTTTGCAATGACCACCTTATTAGCCTTGACATTTCCGCTCCCATACCTGTAGCTTACACGGCCATTGTGGATTCGCTCATCCAAAGTATTCAATTGGATATAAACGAAAATTCCTTCGCCAGTATG
>JAHQWA010000513.1 GCA_019634045.1 Saprospiraceae bacterium | reverse complement strand
TGAGTGGAGCAGTTTGATCCTTGTTTATCGGGTACTCTGATGGCAAAATTATCAGAGTAAGCATTTGCTTGCCCATTTGACAAGCTATTGGTTGAAGGGAGTCCTTATTGCTGAATTTCACCTCCTTAGTCCCAAAACAGCTGCTTCATCTCTTTGGCTCCTGGCATGGTCTCCATCAAAGTTCCCATCCTGTACCAGCCCAAGGATGATCAAAGTGCATAAGAGCTAGGGAATTGAATTCATAATGAAAGTTACATTCAATAAGTGGTTATTCAAAATTTTAGCGCGCCTCAGATTCTTGATACAACTGATCAAAAAAGCTAACACGCCGCTTAAGCCCCTCGTAAAAGAAAAAGACTTCCCCGTCCATTCCCACCTTTCTATTCTCTTCTACCATTTGTTGAAGTAAGCTATCGCTGGCTACATAATCGCCCACTTTCAATAAGATGCCAGGAAATACCCTATGGAGCTCGGATGGACTAAGCTGCTCGGTTGCCATTTTTTGTAATTCATTTCGATACTTCTCAATATCATAACGATAAATCTGAGGACAAACCATGTCCACCCAGCCCTCCTGCACCCAAGTGGGCCAGTCCTGCAAGTATTGTTCTTTACTCCAAGGATAGATACTCGGGGAAACTGATATCTCACAATCAGGATCAATATCTTTTATCACCCGATGTATTTTTGCCATAAATTCATTCAACAGTTGGGCGCGCCAATTGATCCATTCTTCATCGTATTGGGCGGGTCTATCTTTTCTTCCAGTTTCCCTTTGGAATCTGGATAGGGTAGTGGAATCGTATCCGGCTTCTGAAGGTAGGGCGGGGAGTCGATCATCTCCCTGAATACCATCTAAGTCATAATGCTGCACTACTTCTGATAGTAGGGACAAGACAAAATCTTGTACTTCAGGGTCAAAAGCATTCATCCACTGGAATCCATTTTTGCTGACCAAGTTTCCAGAAGAATCAATGGCGGCCCAGTGCGGCTGTTGTTTAATAATGACTCCCCCGTCTGACTCCTGGTAGGAGCAAGAGAAGCCAAATTCAAACCAGGCGTATACTTTCATACCTTTAGCATGGGCAGCCGTAATCACCTCCTGCAAAGGATCTCGTCCTGCAAATGTGGGATCTATTTTTCTGCCAAAGCGCTTTTCCATTACTTGGCTAGGATAGAGTGTATAGGCCCGGTTCCAGCTTACGACGAATAAGGCGTTGAATCCCAATTCGTGGCAATGAGCTACGGTTTGTTCGATGTTATCACGAGAAAATAATGCGTCGCTATCTATATTTGTTAACCAGACCCCTCGGATGGGTTCATCTTTGCTTGGACCCTCGGTAGTTAGGGGTGTGATGGAGTCACAAGCTCCTAGTATTAGCATTGCTATGAATAGAAGGTATCTAAGCATTTTTTTTCTTGGCTTTAACAAAGCGCCATAACCATATGGCTAATCGATGAGTTTTAGAAGACCAAAGGAAGAAGGAATATGAAAATCAGGGGTTTCGGACTTCGGTTGGACCCAACTGATCCATTTGGTGGTGATCTCACCCTTTTCGTCAGTCACATATTCTCCTCGGTACAAACCTGCTTTGAGTTCACCATCCCCTTTGTACATCCCTAATTGCTCGAGCGAAGAAAAACTAATAGAGCCTTCTACTGTATAACCACTATTGTCTCTAGAAGCCATCAGGGCTAGTTCTCCCTGGGGCCAGTTCCAATCGAAGTCGATCTTTCTATGGTATCTCCCTTCGGTATCTAAGACTCGGCCTAATGCATCCATCTCCAAGGAGTAATAAGGGTCCATCTTATCATCTGCTTTGAAGAAAATTTCGACTCGATCCGAATCAACCGGATCTCGCTCACCCAAGCCTCTTTCCTTGGTGATAATCTCGGTATCCGAGGCTCTGTATAAGAAAAATAGATGCGTATCAGTCCACAAGGCTTTGAAATTGGTTTCTGGCGGTGTTTCTTCTCGCCAAGGATAGGTGAAATCCTGGAGGGCAATGGCCTGATCCCAAAGGACATCCTGCCCCCGACCCGTCAATTCAATGGGGCGGTCAATTTTCTTGACTTCATAGCTTTTGATAGGTTCTTGGTTGCAAGACATAAATAAGAAACTTGTAGAAATTCCGATCAATAAATAGATGAGGTGGTGATTCATAGGACTTGATTTTGCGTATGATAGTTATTGGGATAATTGGGACATATCCAAGAGAACCTGTTTGAGGGCTTGGACAACGATGTCGGTTATTTTTTTTCCTTTTTCTACGGTTCCGGCAGATGGGTCTCCATACACGCCGATTGGCGTCATTTCTTTCATCCGACGATACAAACCGACCCGTGGCCCTGTCAACATATCCCCTTCAGCCCATTCGAGCGTTGGCACATTTGCCTTGGGCTGGATTTGATCTAATTGAACTAAATCTGGCGCAATCAATAGCATTAAAGAAGTCTCAAATTCTCCAGCATGCCCAGCGCCTCCCGGGCCAGATTCATTGAGCTCCTGCAAGGCCTCGGCCGCTATCCGCCACCAGGTTGCAATCGCGAGGTTCAGCTGTGGGTGTCGATATCCGTAGATCTCCACGAAGGATTGTCCGATGGCCTGATTTCCGCCATGGCTATTCAAGATGAGGATATTTTTGAATCCATATCCAAGCACACAATCGGCAATGTCTGACAATTGCTGCAGGAAGGTTTGATGTTGTACAGACAGGCTGCCGGCAAAATCCTTATGGTGCTCCGAACAGCCAATACCGACACTGGGTAGGATTAATACCTGTCCACTCAGCTGAGCGTTTAATTGTCGACAGAAGTGCTCTCCAATTAAGCGATCCGTTGCCAGAGGGAGATGTGCCCCATGCTGTTCAGTAGCTGATACCGGCAGGATTACCGGGATGTTTCTATCCAAGGCATCGACTTGCGGAGAAGTCAGTTGATCCCAATACATGTTTTGAGATTTAGAAGTTAAAAATTGAGGGTTGCTATTTTTTTACTGCCCACATCTCGATTTCGACCAATAAAGTATATAAAAGTGGAGTTTGAACGGCCGTTCTGACAGGTTTTGGGTCCTGAAAGTAAGCCGAATACACCTCATTAAAACGGGGCCAGTTGTCCAAATCAGTCAGATAGACATTGACCTTGAAGACATCATTGAGCGTGCATCCTCCGGTCTCCAATTGCTTGCGACAATTTTGCAAAGTAAAATGGGCCTGTTCCTCGATGGTGTCTCCAATAATCTTCCCACTAGGATCAATGGCCGCTTGCCCAGATATTACAACTAATTGCCCGGGTGTGACTTGCAGGACTGGCGAGTAAGGACCAGCCGTGACATGCTGAGCTGCGCCTGCTGGAACCTGCTTGCCTACGGTTGCATTTGGCGGAGTAAGCATGCCCATGGGATGAGGCATATAGCCAGTAAATCCGGCAATTTTCCAGCTTCCTTCCACCTTTCTACATCGGTACAACGTTTGCCAATTGAGGTATTCCCGCGCTCCATTCTTTTTGGTGATAAAACCATCAAATTTCTTGTGTACCAAGGCGCTTTCCCCTTTGATATCGATATCACGCAGGGTAGTAGCTTGGTAGATGGCCTCTTCGGGATCTTCTGCCCAATCTGTTTGTGCGAAGTCAGCCGCCTGTTGTAACCAAACCTCTTGATACTCCGCTAGGTTGGAGAAATTCATCCGCCAGGTGTCAGGGTTATGTGCGTTGCGTGCATCAATCCCCATAAAGTTGTGGGCAATAAAATCATCGGCTACCATTTCCCAATCTTGTTGGCAAAAGGCAATGATATCGCGCTCCACTAACATTTTCCAAATTTGGTGACGATCTCGGTCACTGCCTGGGAAGGGGTTGTGGTAACTTGTTTTATCCATGGGTATGTTCGAATTCTTTTTTATCTACTAAATAATGATCAATAGCAGCAGGATCCGGTTCTACACCTAATCCGTCACCTTCAGGTAGAAAAGCGAAGGGTGGTTCAAACTGCAAGGCGCTTTTCAGGAGATCATGTTCCCTAATCATACGGCCAAAAATATCACCCGGCCAGATGCAGGAGGCAGCGGCTGCGCTGGAATGCAAATACATCGCCTCCAGAATTCCAAGATCGATTTCGGATCCGTGCCAACAGGGTAAGCCAGCGGCATGGGCGATATGATCCAAGCGCTGGAAGTTGGCCAGGCCTCCGTTAAAGTTAAAGCCATCGACTGCCTTGGCTTGCAGGGCTTGGATGGCATCCTTGATGCGTTGACCATGTAGGATATAGGGCAGCGAAACGTGTAAGACTACGGGGACAGCGGAATACTGTCGAAGTAGCGCATACTCGTGCAACATCCAGCGGGGTAGGGGATCCTCTAAGCAAAGGACATTGCCCACTTTGGCCAGTGCATCAGCCCTTTTTCGAACTTCTCCTGGATACTGCCAGCGTTCATTTGGGTCCAGGATAACTTGCATATTCGGGGCGGCATCTTTGATATTGGCGCACCATTGCTGGACATCATCCTCCAGGTCTGTTTTGAACTTGATGCAATCATAACCTTGATCAGCAAAACTTTTAGCTAAGGAGCCGATTTCGTCCACATGGCGATGGCTAGACCATGCGCCGACCCTCACCTTCGTACGTACAGGGCCACCTAGGAGATCAACCACGCGCAGATTGTGGGCCTTGGCATAGGCATCCCAAATGGCACATTCGAACCCATCGTATTCTCGGCAGAAAGTGAATGGAAGTTGCTGTAGGCACATCTTTTTGATATCCTGACCAAGCAATGTATTGATAATATTGGCTACCACGGTCCAATTGTGATCGCGGTATAGTTCTCCCCAACCCATGACGCCATTACTCAATTCCATTTTGAGCAATAGTTTGGGTAATTGATCAAATTGCATGGACCATCCCTTTTTTGCCCCGACGGGAAGCTTATGCAAGGGTTTATTAATGCCTTTACTTTCGATAACGCCCTCCTTGGCGGGGACGATGACTTCGTAGCAGGTAAATCTCTTAATGATCATTTTTGATTAATATAAT
Source organism: Saprospiraceae bacterium (assembly GCA_019634045.1). Taxonomy (GTDB): domain Bacteria; phylum Bacteroidota; class Bacteroidia; order Chitinophagales; family Saprospiraceae; genus DT-111. The sequence continues at coordinate 11,223 of JAHQWA010000513.1, read as the reverse complement.
CCTGGTTAAAAAGCATGATGGTTTTACCGGCATCGACATAGATGGTCTGACCGGTGATAGATCGGCTATAGTTGGATAATAGGAAAGCGGCCGTATAACCGCAATCTACGGGTTCGATATAGTGATGCAGTGTTTGTTGGTTTTCAATGAATTCCTCCACCCATTTTTGGGGATCAGGGGCCCATTGTTTGATCAAATCATAGTTTTGCTCAGCATGTACCATTCCTGGACCAATGGCATTGACCCGAATACCGTAAGCTCCTAGTTCGTACGCCAGGGCCCTGGTCAATCCTTCAACAGCAGATTTGGAAGAGGCGTAAGTAGAGTAATTGGGTTGGGAAGCGAAGCCATGTACGGAGGAGACATTGACGATATTTCCCTTGATCTTGTGCTTCAACAACTGACGGACAAAGAATTTGCTCACCCGCCACATGCCTTTCACGTTGACGTTGTAGAGTGCTTCGAATTCTTCTTCCTCAATTTCGTGCACGGCTTTAACTAAGCCGACGCCAGCATTATTGACCAGGCCGTTAATCGCCCCAAACCGTGCTTCGATCTGTTTGAACATCTCTTCGATCTCATCCGCTTGGGTGATATCCGCTTGGATGGCAAATGCGTTCCGATATTGGTGGGCAGCCTTTTCGGCCTTGGCCAGCTGTTTTTCGTTGATGATGAGAGTTGCGCCGAATTCGTCCAAGGCTTGGCAAACGCCTGCCCCAACTCCGATTCCGCCGCCACCCGTGACTAGGACTTTTAGGTGACTAAGATCCACAATGTATCTTTTGATAGGTAGGTTGATAAATAGAGTTACATGATGCCAAACTTGGCGAAGGCGTCGCAGGCACTCATACCCTTTTCTATAGCTTTCTGTACCAATTTTTCTCCATTCGCTTTTTCTAATGCTAAACGGATCACCTCTTCTTCAGCGGCTTGCGGTACGATGCAAACGCCGTCAATGTCGCCAAAAACGATATCGCCTGGCTTGATCTCTACGCCATTCATCTCTATTCGGCAACGGAAATCCAATACCTTTCCTCTTGGTCCTTGATCTTGGGCATAGCGTCCATGGCTGAAGGTGGGAAATCCTAACTTCAGGATACCTCGAGTATCTCGCACATATCCATCCGCCACTGCTCCCGCTGCCCCCAAACGCATGGCTCGGGTACTCATGAGTTCACCCCAAAGCGCATAGCGCGGGGAGGCACCCGTACATATATATACTTCATGCGTTTTGAGGTCATCCAATGCTTCCAGCATGAGACCGAACGGCTTTTGCATTAGTGGATTTGTGCTAGATGGAGCGCTTTCGGCATAAACATCGGCTTCAAGGACGGGCATCGCTCTGCCGGCTAGAATCATGTCGCTTCGGAGGGCTTGTATTTGGGGCGGGAGAAATTGATGGTATAGCCCCAGTTTATCCATTATGTCACCGACCACAGCTGTAAATAGCTGGGATTTCATGAGGTCAAATAGTTGTTTGTCGTTCTGCCATTTCATCTTTTTGGTGGTCCGTTTTGCTTGGCAGTCTTTCCTTTCACCTCCTAAAAAGTGAGTAAGGTTGACTCCATATAATGATACAGTCCTGGCAAACCATTATTTAAACTGATCCTGTGTTGGCTATCTGGTGGCTCAATACGGGAACCCAGCTCTTACTTTGGTCTGTGAACCTTAATAAAGAAGTCCTTACTCATCATTTTTCGGAGGGAAGTTCGGTATTTCTTCCGTAGGAAAAAAGAATCTTCCCGTAATTTTGGGATGTTCCTTTGCTCAATCTCTAAGGCGTATGGCCAAAAACGCCATTGTAGGCACTACCCTGGTAACTCCCCCAGCGGAGCGGTTTTTTAATGGGAATATTACTGGACGCGATCCGCTTAACTTGCATTCCATCAAAGGTATTAGCTCGATTGGGATTGGTCCCATGGCTATAAATGATATCCAGAAAACCATCCCGATCTAGATCCCCCACCCAGGGTGTGGAAGACTTGTTCGTGCCCTGCGCAATCTCTCCCACCTGTTTTACTCCTCCATCTTGAAAATCAATTAAGGCCAGGAGATTGAAGAAGTTTTTCTGGTATAGATCATTTACTTCCATAAAGTTGACCGACATCAGTACTTCGTCGTAGCCGTCGCCGTTCCAATCCAGGACCACTGGCGTAGCAATTTGATAATACCCCAGTGAATCCAAGAAGGCAATGCTACCGTCTTTCCCATCCACCATAGCCTGTACATTCCAGTTTAGATTTGGCCAAACACCAATGGCGTGTGAAATAAAGAGGTCGGGGGTATCATCCTTCGTGAAGCGACCGATAGCAATAGAACTATAGCACTCGGTTTGTGCAAGTAATTTGGTTTGCCATAGGGGTTCGAAGTTTTTTCCATCAAATGCCAATAATTGACCATTGACGGAATTGGCCACTACTTCCAAATAACCATCTCCATTTAAATCGACCCTCACAGCGGGAGCAATATATCCTTTATTGGGACTGCTATGTATAATGGCGGCACCGGATAAATCCTGAGCCAAGACTTGTGACAACTTGCCGACGTAAAGATTCCCGCCGATTGTTTCTCCTCCTGTACCGAAAACGATTTCCCAGTCTTCCTCTTTTGGATTGGGTGAAACCGTAACCGACATATAAGTCTCTTTACCATCGGGCATACTGGCTTGAGCGATCAATTTTCCCGTACTCGAACTAATGATAGCCAAACGTCCAGCTGGGCGCGCGGGATCGAAGGGCTCCGCCATCACGTCTCCACCATTCGAAACCAAAATATCTTCTAGCCCATCCTGATCTTGATCCGGAATAAATTGAGGATTATAGAAATTAAACCATCCCGCTTTAGCGGGGCTCTGTAAGCGCTGAACCTTTGAAAAACGCCAAATTTCTTTCCCGCTGGCACCACTAATCGCGAACAATTCTGCTGATCTACCTCCAATAATGGCATCTTTAACGCCATCCTTATCAATATCCTTCAAACTGGCTGATCCAAAAATTTGATCTGAAGCCGAGGCGCGCCAGAGCAGCTTTCCTGTTGCTCCATCTAGGGCAAAAAGTGCTGTATCTGAAGGCAGGAATTCTGCCCTTCCCGCCCCCATTATTATATCACCTATACTATCTCCATTCAAATCGGCGACTCTTGGGGAAGAAAAGGTCCCAACGGTAGGTAGGGTAGCGGTCCAGGATCTTGAAGCATTTGATTCCAAGAGCCCAAATTGAACCCAAACGGTAATTATATAGAGTAAAGCAGCGTACATAGTTAGCAATTAAATAGGTTCTCACATACAATGCGCTGATGGCTATCCGCACAGACTATATACAATCTTTTGGGAGATATGTTTTCCCTAGTTCCGATTGTATATTTAAAACTAAATTTCGATTCGATTGTCGGGAATTGGGCATGGAGCAAATTTTTGCACTGCTTCTTTTTTCCCATAATACCTTTATATTTGGCTCTATCATTAAGGACCTACTTTAAACATAGAATCAGCAAGAATGATAAAGCGAAACCGGCTTAGATGGGATCTTCCGGGCAGCATTTCTGCAGTCCTTCTTATCCTTGTTTGTACCAGCTGTGGTGATGGGTTCGACATAAATCAGGGGGGTGACAAACTGTTTTTGTCCGTACCTGCTAGCCATTCAAAAATTGATTTTCAGAATAATGTTCGACAAACACGAGAAAATAATCATATCGTTAATGTCGAATTCATTTCTGGTGGGGGAGTGGCCGTAGGAGATATCAATAATGATGGTCTCCCTGATCTTTTCTTTACCGGAAATCAAGTACAGGACCGACTGTATGTAAACCGCGGAAATTTTCAATTCCAAGATATATCTAAAAGCGCCGGTATCTCAACGGACACGCTATGGTCCACCGGGGTTACTTTTGTAGATATAGATAAGGATGGCGACCAAGATATCTATGTTTGCCGAAACGTTTATCTCGAAGATGAAAACAGTGCCAACCAGCTTTACATCAATAATGGAGACCTCACCTTCACCGAAAGTGCCCGATCCTTTGGCTTAGCCGATCAAGGTTTTTCTATCCAATCTATCTTCTTTGATTTCGACAAGGACGGGTGGGTGGACATGTATTTGGTGAATCAACCACCCAGTTTGCCAGGCGTAGGGGGACAGCTAGACAAGTCCATGGCTAAAAACCGACTATTTAGCGACAAATTATATAGAAATACGGGCAATGGAACTTTTGAAGATGTAACCGATGGCGCGAAGCTTAGGAATTTTGCATTTGGCCTATCTGTTTCCGTAGGAGACTTCGATAATGATTCTTGGCCCGACTTATATGTAACCAATGATTTTGATGTGCCGGATTATATCTACATGAATCAGCAAGATGGTACCTTCAAAAACACTTTATACGAAGCCACCAATCATATTTCTAACTTCAGTATGGGCAGTGACGTAGCAGACTATGATAATGATGGTCAGCTCGATGTGCTGGTGGTTGATATGGTGGCTGAAAGCCATGAGCGCATAAAGACGCATATGGGAGCCATGAAGCCCGAGGATTTTTGGGCGCAGGTCAGTACGGGAGGACACTATCAGTACATGTTCAATACGTTACAGCGGAACAACGGCAATGGCACTTTTAGTGACTTGGCTCAGTTAGCTGGAATTTCAAATACGGACTGGAGTTGGGCCCCACTATTTGCAGATTTTGATAACGATGGGCATAAAGATATTTTCGTATCCAATGGCGTGAAAAACAATAATCGGTTTAGCGACTTACAGACGAAATATGATCACCTCCTAGATAGCCTAAATTATGAAGCTCAGAAATTAGGGATAGATCCACAAGAAATTATTGATGTGATGGACTTTGTCGAATTGGCCCCAACCGATAAGCTTAGTAATTACGTCTATAAGAACAATGGCGATCTCACTTTTAAGAAAATGGTGGAGGAATGGGGACTCGATCTTCCTACCTTATCTAATGGGGCAGCATATGCTGACTTCGACTTGGATGGAGACCTGGATCTAGTTATCAACAATATCGATGATCACGCTTTGCTATATAAAAACAACGCCCGGGAACGTCAAGGCGGCAATTATCTAAGATTGAAGTTGACTGCCCAGGGTAATGAAAGCATATATGGTGCAAAAATATCCTTGTATAAAACGGGGAAACTCTGGCAACTTATCCAGGTTTCAAATGCCCGCGGGTTTATGTCCAAAAGTGAAGACATGGTACATTTTGGCCTAGGAGAAGATCTAGTGGTGGAGAAAGTGCTGATCGAATGGCAAAATGGCTCGGTCAGTATGCTAGAAGGGATCGAAGCCAATCAGTTGTTGGAAGTTAAGCAAGAAGAAACCAAAGCCGGAGACTTGGCAGGGCCAACTTCCCCCAGCACGAAGCTCTTTGAAGAAGTTACTGATCTACTCGATGTGGAACAAGCTACCCATCAAGAAAATGAATATGATGACTACCTAAAGGAACCGCTTTTACCTCATAAGATGTCGGAGTTTGGGCCAGTCATAGCAGTAGGGGATGTCAATGGAGATCAAAAAGAAGACTTTTTTGTGGGGGGGGCTGCTGGATTTGCAGGAACCCTCTACATACAGAATAGTGATGGAGGCTTTGATCCTACTGAGAACGGAGCCTGGTCGCAAGATAAGTTTAGCGAAGATATGGGCGTGGCATTCTTTGATGCAGATGGAGATGGAGACCTGGATTTATTCATTGCCAGCGGAGGGAATGAGTTTGTTGCCGGTGCGCTGGAGCTACAAGATCGCTTGTACCTGAATAGTGGACGTGGAAAATTTGTTAAGAGTAGCAGCGCACTTCCAAGCTATTTAATCAGTAGCTCTTGCGTAAAACCACATGATTTTGATAAAGATGGAGATATCGATTTATTTGTGGGAGGGAGGATGGTTCCAGGACAGTATCCAAATCCCGCAGATAGTAAATTGCTCGAAAACCAAGGCGGTAAATTTGTCGACATTACCGACAAAAAAGCGCCAGGCTTAAATGCCCTAGGTATGGTGACAGCAGCTTGTTGGATGGATTATGATCAGGATGGTAGGGACGATCTTGTGGTGGTTGGTGAATGGATGCCCGTGACCGTGTTTTCTCAAAGTGCAGGACAGGATTTTGAGCAGCAAGAAGTAGCAGGATTGGAGGATTCAAATGGTTGGTATTATGAAGTACAAGCCGATGATATCGATGATGATGGCGATGAAGATTTAGTAGTTGGAAACCTCGGGCTCAACTATAAGTACAAGGCTACGATAGACGAACCCTTTGAGGTTTATAGTTATGATTTTGATGACAATGGCACCTTAGACATAGTCCTAAGTTATTACGAGCATGGTGAAGCCTTTCCCGTTCGTGGGAAGGATTGTTCCACTCAACAGATTCCCTCTTTAAGTGAAAAATTCACTACCTATAATGAATTTGGCCTATCTAACTTGGGGGACATCTACGGCGAAAAACTTGGCGCTGCCTTGAATCTCCAAGCCAAAACCTTTGCCTCTGCTTATATTGAAAATCTCGGGGACAGTCAGTTTGAGTTCAAGCCGCTCCCTAACTTAGCACAGGTGTCTTCTGTCAACAATATTATGATCAAGGATTATGATCAAGATGGACACAAAGATCTGTTGATTTCCGGAAATTTGTTTCAATCAGAAATTGAAACGCCACGTAATGATGCTGGGGCTGGACTTTTATTAAAAGGGAATGGACAAGGAGATTTTGAGGCTGTTCCTTTAGGCCATAGTGGTTTTTTCGCTCCGCATGATGCGAAGGATATGAAAGCCATTCGACTGGGAACCAAAGAAGTAATACTGGTCGCTAACAATAAGCACAAACTTCAAACCTGGATTGTAGGTAATCCTCCATCACTTTAAGAACAGTGATATAAGCACAATAATTAGTGTGCCCGTGGACAATTTACAAGTACTTGTGGACAAAAAAAAAGGATTTAAGGACTGAGAAAAACAAAAATTTACATAACTTGGTATTCAAAGAACGAATGACAATTATGTACATTACATGGAATAATTAAATTTTGTGCTACTAAAAAATTGAATCCTACTTGAAATTTCTCCATTTTAGAGTTGGGTTTGAATTTTTGTTCGATACTTGGGCGAATGCCATCAAAAGAGATGTATTCACGGTTTCAATCAACACTGAAAAGTACTTCTCCAGAACTTACCTTTATACTATACTGGGAAGCCCCTCTGGATTGATTTTCCGATTGCGCCCAAATGCTACTAATGAACATTGAATTGTGTGAGTCCAATTGCAAGTCTAGGCAACTTGTATTATTACCAGGATTAGTTGTGAGTTGAAAATTAGTCGCTTCGTGAAGAACTTCTAAGAAATAACTCAGCAATTGGTAACAATTGTTGAGTTACAATAAGATCAAAATTTGTGCGCGTGCACAGTATATGATGCCAACAGCTTAAATTAAAATGCTAGTTATGATCAGAACAACGTTACTTTCACTTGTTTTCTGCCTCTGTATGGTGGGAAATCTTTGGTCCCAACAGATCACGGGTACCGTCACTGACCCAGATGGGGAAGTGCTTATCGGTGTTAATATTCTGGAAAAAGGGACCAGCAACGGTACGATAACTGATGTGGATGGCGCTTATTCTATTAGTGTCAGTTCTGCCGATGCAGTACTTATCTTCTCCTACACCGGCTATAGTCCGCAAGAAGTTGCGGTTACAGGTAGGAGTGTTGTAGACCTTAGTCTTAGCCAAGGTGTTTTGTTCGATGAAGTCGTAGTGACGGCTCTCGGTATCGAACGTGAAAAGAGCTCTCTTACCTTTGCCCAACAGACGGTTGAAGGAGCAGAGCTATTACAAGCTCGGGATATTAACTTCCTAAACAGTTTATCCGGTAGAGCCGCTGGTGTTGAAATCAAGAAGAGTTCATCCGGTCCTGGTGGTTCAACTAGGGTAGTATTGCGTGGTGATAAATCACTCAATGGTAGTAGTGACCCCCTCTTTGTAATTGATGGTATCCCAATGGCCAACAATAGAGGAGGTCAGCCTGGTATGTGGGGTGGCTTTGATTCCGGTGACGGTATGTCTCAACTCAATCCCGATGATATTGAAAGTATCACGGTTTTGAAAGGTTCCAATGCAGCCGCTCTTTACGGTAGCCAAGGTGCTAATGGTGTGGTTTTAATTACAACCAAACAAGGAAAAGAAGGAGCCGCCAAAGTAAGTGTAAGCTCTGGTATTACCTTCGAAAGCATCCTGCTGAAGCCCGACCTACAATTCAAGTATGGTAGTGAAGGTGGAACAAAGGAAAGTTGGTCTTCCACACCTGGAAATTATGACGGGAGCTACGTGGATGATTTCTTCCAAACTGGATTGAACCAAATCAACTCTCTTTCTATCAGTGGAGGATCGGCGCGCACAAAAGCGTATTTCTCCTTTGGTAATGTCGGCGCACGTGGAATTGTTCCTACGAATACCTACAATCGTCAAAACATTACCTTCAAGCAGTCTACTAAGATGCTGAATGATAGATTGACCATTGGATCAAGCGTTCTTTTAACGAATGAGCGTGCTAAAAACCGTCCAGCAGCTGGTTACTATCTAAATCCTCTTACGGGGCTATATTTCTTTCCAAGAGACAGAGATTTCTCCTCTTTTAGAGATAACTACTCTGTTACTGATCCCAACAGAAATGTAGTTGGACAGAACTGGTTTGTAATTGACCACCACCAGTCCAACCCATATTGGTTGATCAATGAGCAGCCTAGTGTGCATGATACTAAGCGTATGATTGGTAGTTTGAACTTAGACTACAAATTCAGCGAAAAATTAAGTATTTCAGCCAGGGGTAACTATGACTTTGCAGATAAACTAATTGAGCAACAGTTCACTAGTGGAGGTAACACGACCAACGTACACCCGAATGGAAGCTGGGATTATTTCAAGTTTTCAGATGAGTTGATCTACACGGATGTACTTTTGAAGTACAATGACAACTTTGGTGACCTTAGTGTAGGTGTTATTGGTGGTAGTAGTTATCAGAAGACAACTTTTGGTTTAGGAACTCGTGTTGATGGAAATGCAAACAACGGTTTGCTATATCCAAACGAATTCTATTTCCAAAACCTACCTCCTAACGTACAAGTTCAATCTACTTTGGGAAGCCGATTGGTTAAGCAGGCGATATTCGCTAACTTGACTTTGGGCTATAAGGAGATGTTGTACTTAGACCTTTCTGGTCGTAATGACTGGGCTTCTTCTCTAGCAGGTACTGGTAACGAATCTTACTTCTATCCTTCTATCGGTGCGACGGCTATCTTGAGCGAAATGGTAGAATTACCAGAATTCATCACCTTCGCTAAAGTGCGCTTCTCTAACGCTAGAGTTGGTAACGAAGTACCTTTTAACCGCGTAAATCCTCAAAACACGATTAATGCGGCCGGTGCTGTAAGCAGAAATACACAACAGCCATTTGATAATCTAAGCCCAGAAATTATCACCAGTAACGAATTTGGTGCTAATGTTCGCTTCTTTGATGATCGATTCGGCTTGGACTTCACGTACTATAATACAAAGAGTACTGACCAATTTATTTCCTTGCCAGCACCTTCCGGTTCAGGTTTTACCCGATTCTTTGTGAATGCAGGGGAGATCGTTAACCGAGGTATCGAGTTAATCGTTGATGTAACTCCGATCTACACACCTAAGTTCTTGTGGAAGAGTACGTTCAACTTCTGGACTAACGAAAACGAAGTGGTTGAAATGCACCCTGATTTGACTTCCATTACTACTGGACAGTCAGAGGGTTACGGTTCTCGTTTCGAAGCGGGTGGATCTATTGGAGACGTGTTTGTATTCCTGTTCCAAAGAGATGATCAGGGACGTATCATGTTGGATGACAATGATCGACCACTAAAAACACAAACGCAAGAATTCGCTGGTAACTTGAATCCAAACTGGAGTTTGGGTTGGAATAACGATTTCAACTTCGGTAAATTCAGTTTGAATTTCCAAATTAACGGTAAATTCGGTGGGGTAGCTTTCAGTCAGACGGAATCTATGCTTGATGGTGCAGGTGTATCACAAAGAACAGCTGATGCCAGAGATGCTGGTGGTTTCCAGGTGAATGCTTCTAAGGACGGAGCTGCTGTTAACTCTGTAGATGCTGAAACATGGTTTAGAGCGATCGGTGATAGAAACGGTATTGGAGAGCCATACATCTATGATAGAACAAATGTTCGATTGACTCAATTGGCGCTATCTTACCAAACTAACTTTGGCAAAAAGGTACCTGTGACCTTCTCTTTGGTAGGCCAAAACTTGTTCTTCCTTCACCTAGAAGCACCGTTTGATCCAGAATTGGCGATGAATACAAGTAGAAATTCTGCATCATTGGATAACTTCAATACGCCTGCAACAAGAACAATCGGATTTAACATCAATGCTAATTTTTAAGCTTTAGAAATTATGAAAAAGATACATTTATATAAATATCTACTTGTTCTGTTGGCATTCGTCGGCTGTACAGAGGATTTTGATGAGCTAAACAAAAATCCTTATCAGATCTCTGATGAATCGCTAAGACAGGATAACAATCATGTTGGGGCATTTTTCCCTACCATGCTTAACAATGTTTTCGGCGACCAGATTGAGCACAACCTGGCTCACGAATCTTTCGTACGTCACTTAGGTACACCTACTCCATTCGTAGGCGGTGTTAATAATACCACTTATTACATCAGATGGAATACACACTGGAACCGCGTATATGGGCAGATCTTTGCTCCAGTACGACAAGTACTACAAATTGCTGAAGAAGAGAATAACGAAGTGTTTGTGGCTTGGTCAAAACTGATTAGAGTACTAGCGGCATCGAGATTGTCTGCTTATCATGGACCGATCATTTATTCCAACTATGGCTCTAGTGATAAGACGATCCTTTATGATTCGGAAGCGGATCTGTACAACAGATGGTTCTCTGAATTGGACGAGATTGTAGAAGGTTTCAGCAAGAACATTGATTTTGCGACGCCATGTACGCACGCCTGGAGGCTGCCGAGGGGGAGCTGGAGGCTCGCGGTGGCGCGATTCAACAGCTGCAGTCCGAGCTCGACGATACTCGGGCTTCGCGCGACGAGCCTATGGCGGACCGGGACGGTGTCGGGGACGAGTTGTCTGGTGACGACGACGAGGTGGCCTTCGCGGGGACTGGCCCTTCGCCACCGGCCCCGCGGTTGGTGGCGGCGTCGGC
>JAHQWA010000512.1 GCA_019634045.1 Saprospiraceae bacterium | reverse complement strand
TGACGGCTCGATTCATAGATGAGTCAACTGGCCAATCCACTGTGGTGGCAGTTGGTGAATGTGGGCTGGACTATTTCTACCATGACGACCCGCAGACACATGATAAACAAAAACAACTACTCCGCGCCCACTTTGAGCTCGCAAAGAGATATGAGTTGCCAATGATTTTTCATATCCGTAGATCATATTGAATTCCCATGAAAATAGTACCCAAAAAAAATGAAATGACTGTTTCCAAATTGAAAATAAAGCGACTCAGTCAGGTTATGGGGCAATTTGCAACCGGCCTCTCCGTCGTCACCACCCAAATAGAAGGACAAATTTTCGCACAGCAAGTCCGATCTTTCACCGCTGTTTCTAACGAACCTCCCTTGATCCTATTTTGTCTTCCAAAATCAGCATCTATCGTTAATACCCTCAGAGAACATAAGTTTTTTGCAGTAAATGTGCTCCCGATGAAGATCGGAGAAGCCAATCACCGAGATGCTTCTATCAACGAGCGATTTGGACAGGAAATAGATCTCGAAGCGACCACTAAATCTCCTATTTTCAGACAACCATTGGCCTGGCTTGACTGTGAACTACGCAGTATTCAGGATGGTGGTAATCACTATATTCTAATCGGAAAAGTGAGAGATTTAGATTACCAATTTGCCGATAGTCCACTACTCCACTTCACTGGCAAATACCAGAACATTCTGGAAGTTTAGCAGACCAAAAGACAACACTAAATAAGGCTGGATATTTCATTCGATCGGGTGAACATGTATCAATGATGGGTCAACCCAAAAGCTGAAGATGCATTATAACCGAATCCGTTTTAAGTATACATGTTACACAACCGCTTTTGAGTGATTGTATCCTCATGAACGTATTAGGGGAAGCCAAACTTATGCTTGGCTTCCCCGTTTTTATTTCATCGTTAGATAAATACTATCTATCCTTAGGACTTCATTTTTTCTAGCAACTTCCCCATCTCTTGCCAAACGACATTAACTGCTTGGAGTGGCCGAATCATCACTTTGAACTCGGTGATTTGCTGTTCTTCGTTCCAGCTGATCAAATCTACTCCATTTACGTATTTGCCGTCGATTTCAGTTTCAAATTCGAGGCAAGCTTGTCCTTCTCCTACGATTTCGCTGGTATACTTGAAATGTTCGTTTCCAATCACATGCCCGGCTGCAGTCAAGTACATCTTGGTAATATACTTACCCTTTTGCGGCGTAAATACAACTGGCGAATACATGACTGCATCCTCTGCCAATAGTTCATCTAGTTCTTCAAAACTTCGGGTGGTCATCATATGATGCCACTTTTCAACTACACCCATAGTTTGGATTTTTCTCTTTTATATGATGTCCTACAGTTCAGCAGCTAAATAACTTGCCTGCTTGATAGCGCGCTTCGCATCCAATTGGGCAGCTTCATCAGCACCACCAATTAAATGTACTTTTTGTCCTTTTGCTATCAAGGTATCGTGTAACACTCTTAAAGGTTCCTGGCCCGCACAAATGACAACATGTTCCACCGCTAGTACTTGGTGCTCGCCACCAATACTGATATGTAGGCCCTCATCATCAACTTTTTCGTAGGTTACATTGGCCAGGTGTTTCACGTCTTTCATCTTCAAGCTCGCCCGATGGATCCAGCCTGTGGTTTTTCCCAGGTCCTTGCCATGCTTGCCGCCTGAACGTTTTAGCAAATAGATTTCTCGAGGTGAGGGTGCTGGCTTGGCAGCAGTCAAAGCGCCCGGATCACTATAGGCCATATCTACGCCCCATTCCTCCATATAGGCTGCTGTGTTCATGCTTGGACTAGCATGTTCTGCATCGTGGGCTAGGTATTCTGCTACATCAAATCCGATCCCCCCGGCACCGACAATGGCCACACTCTTCCCCACTTCTTTGCCGCGATAGAGTACCTCTGCATAATCCAAGACTTTAGCATGATCAGCCCCCGGAAAATCCACTTTCCGTGGTGTGACTCCGGTAGCTAAAATCACCTCATCATAGCCTCCTGCGACTAACTCATCAGCAGTCACCCGGTGATTTAGATGCAACTGAACACCATGTTTCTTAATCATCGCATCATAATACCGAATTGTATGTTGATACTCCTCCTTACCAGGAATTACCTTGGCCATATTAAATTGTCCACCGATTTCCTTTTCCGCCTCAAACAGATCCACGGTATGCCCCCTTTCGGCTGCAATAGTAGCAGCGGCCATACCAGCAGGGCCCGCTCCAACGACCGCTACTTTCTTGATAGCTGTCGCAGGTTCGAAATTCAACTCTGTTTCGTGGCAAGCACGTGGGTTAACAATACAGGAACAAATCTTCATTTCGAAGGTGTGATCCAGGCAGGCTTGATTGCAAGCGATGCAGGTATTGATCTCTTCTGGTCGTTGCTCAATCGCTTTCAATACCAAATCAGCATCGGCTAAGAAAGGGCGAGCCATCGATACCATATCCGCACAGCCATCCTGCAGTACTTTTTCTGCTACATCCGGCATATTGATTCGATTCGTAGCAATCAACGGGATATTGACCTCTCCCATCATCCGCTTGGTTACCCAAGCAAAACCGCCTTTTGGCACCACCGTACCGATAGTAGGAACCCGGGCCTCGTGCCAGCCTATACCGGTATTGATGATGGTTGCCCCGGCCGCTTCGATCTCTTTCGCCAATTGCACCACTTCTTCCCAGCTACTGCCACCTTCGACAAGATCCAACATCGACAAACGATAGATAATGATAAAGTTCGGTCCAACTTTTTCTCTAGTCTGCTTGACGATCTCAATTGGAAATTTGATCCGGTTTTCATAGCTACCGCCCCATTCATCTTCTCTATGATTGGTCCGTTTAACAATGAACTGGTTGATCAAATAGCCTTCCGACCCCATGATCTCGACACCATCATAGCCAGCGCTTTGGGCTAGTGCCGCCGTATTGGCATAATCCCGTACGGTTTGCCAAGCTTCCTCAGCGCTCAGTTCTTTTGGCGTAAAGAAATTGATGGGTGCCTTGATGGGAGAAGGGGCTACCAAATTGGGATGATAAGCATATCTCCCAGCGTGTAATATCTGTAAGCAGATTTTTCCCCCTTCTTTATGTACGGCCTCGGTAATGGTCTTATGCTGATCTGCCTCTTCCTGAGTAGTCATCTTGGCCGCATGTGGCCCTACACTCCCTGCTACATTAGGCGCAATCCCTCCAGTCACGATTAGTCCAACCTGCCCCCTAGCCCTTTCTGCATAAAAAGTGGCTGCGCGCTCCAAGCCTCCTGGAATCTCCTCTAGATTGGTGTGCATAGACCCCATTAATACTCTATTCTTCAAGGTCGTAAAACCCAAATCTAATGGGGAAAGTAATTTTTCGTACATGTTTATCTCTTTATTCTGTTAAGGCAAATTAGGTCGAACTATGTATCCTATTTTTGGATCCACTTTCCCGTCCAACATTTCTAAATATAGGGAACGCAATTTATCCAGATCATCTACATAAACAATCTCAATCAACTTCTGCGTGTCCAAAATAAACCCACCTAAGGATTGATTGATCAATCCAGTTGTCTTCTGAGAACCCCATTCTTTGTACTTATTTTGTAAATGAGTGGGGGCGAAGAAAAACTCCGATTTTGGCACTCCCCGAAACCCCTTGGTGGACTTCCAGTCGGTAATACCGATTAGAGCAATGTGCTTCAGATGATCCGCCAGGTGATTCCCCATATCCTCCAACATTTGCGTCTTCCCAGCAAAATCAACCACCACTGTTCCGCTTTTCGTCATCTCGTTGGCGTAAGCATCATATTCAATTACCTCATCGTAATAACCTACGGATTTGACAAATTCCACATTTGACGGAGAAGTTAAACCGACTATCTTTTTCCCATCTTCTGCTTTATGTTGGTGCAGCATATAGGCAAGTGCCATACCTGTTTTGGAAGAAGCACTGGTCAAGACAATTTGCTCCGCTTCAAAAAAAGATTGCTCCTTAAGGAAATGATAAATCAAGAAAGAGGTTGTGAAAAGCGGCTGAATAATCGGCAAATAATTTTCCATGGAGGGGTGAAAGGCAGGATTATTGTTCACCCTCATATAGTAATTGTAGATCGGCGGCAAGGCTGCACGGTGTTCAATCCCATCCCGGAATCCTCCTTCATTCACCTTGATCGGCTGTGCCTTTAAGTGGCTACTCATAGGGAAATATCCGTAGCAACGCTCCCCTACCGGAACATCAGGATGTTTGCTTTCAATGACTTCAGCAAATCCCCAGACTGGAATAATCCCCCAAGTGTCATCGGCTGGAAAGAAGTCCCAGTACCGGAGCTTGGAGCCGCTTACGGCATAAGTGATGTTGTTAGTCGTCAAGGCATACTTCTCGATCTTCATCAATATTTCGCCATCTTGTAATGCTGACAGTTCTTGTTCTGAGGTTTGCGCCTCGTAAAGGTTGGCTTTTTGAATTTGTAATGATTGACTTTGCATAGGATGTTAAGGTCTTTTGATTTAGGGATTTGACCTCCCTATACCTACGGTGTTGCACTAATGGACACAAGCTCGGCTGCATCGACCGTACGTTCCATGGTGGTAGGTGGGAAAGCGACTAATAAATATAGCTCTAGTGGGTCTTGTAAGCTGGCTTGTAATCTACGCCATCGATCACCATCTTGGCGATGATTTCCTTCATAATTTCACTGGTTCCGGCATAGATTGGAATAACCCTTACATCTCTGTACATGCGAGCAATTGGGTATTCCTCCATAAAACCGTAGCCCCCAAACATTTGCAGGCAGTCATACGCTATTTGATTGATCAAGTCAGAGGTTTTCAGCTTCAGCATGGAGCACTCCTTTACCACAAACTCCCCTTGCGAAAGGCGATAGGAAGTATGGTGCATAAATTGGCGCCATGCTTCAATTTCGGTCGCTATTTCAGCAATCTTATGTCGAAGGGCTTGAAAGCGATTAATGGACTTTCCAAAAGCTTGTCGCTCCGAAATATACTGCAAGGTAATATCTAGGATCTTTTGCATGCCTCCGATATTATACTGTGCGGTGGAAAGTCGTTCCACTTGTAGACTATCCATCATATAGTAGAAGCCTTTACCTTCCTCTCCAATCAAATTCTCCACGGGTACTTTTACATTATCGAAGGCGATTTCTGCCGTATCCGAACTTCTAAGTCCTAGCTTATCCAACTTACTCTTCGTCACGCCTGGCGCATCTAGATCGATCACCAGCATGGAAATACCGCCATCCGTTTTCACCGCCGTCACCACAAAATCACCGTAGTAACCATTCGTAATAAATGTCTTGGAGCCATTCACAATGTAGTGATCGCCCTCTCTTTTTGCCGTGGTACGTAAGGCTTTCAAATCAGAACCAGCAAAGGGTTCAGTCATCCCAAGCGCTCCCACTTTCGTTCCGAGGATACCCGGTACTAGATACTTCTCCTTTAGTAATTCCGAACCACCACGCGCAATGTAATTCATCGCTAAATAGATATGAGCGGAAACTGTAGTCGTCACCCCAGCACAACACTGATAGCCCATTTCCTCTGCTAAGACGGTGGTGTACATAAAATCAAGGCCAAGTCCACCATATTTCTCGGGAAATTCCAATCCCAAGAATCCCATTTCTCCCATTTTGCGGAAGAGACTTCTATCGATCTTACCTTCCGCCTCCCAAGTAGCTTCATAGGGCTGAATTTCTTGGATACAAAAATCTTTCATTGTGTCGCGGAACAGATCGTGTTCCTCCGTAAAATATAATGACTTCATAGGACAGAATTAGCTGATTTAGAGGCTATAATGTTTAGTTTCAAAGCTTTCTTCAAACCTGTCAAAACTAAGTTTTTCACCTCCTACTTTCATTAAACTGGTTTAATATTTAGAACAAGTTCTAATTTACAAGAATTAGGTCAGAATTACCAGCCATTTGGCTACTGCTTTTGTGACATAGCGCAATTGAAATTTAGCCTAAGACTCCGCAGCAATTTTTCAACATACAAAAACCCAACCCTTGCACTGCACAAGGGTTGGGATAACGTATATAAAACCGTCTTATCGCCTTATCTAATCGCTAGATCACTAGTCCCAGATCCAGCTGGCCAGTTCCCAGAGGGCCTGCCCTGCAGAAGCACCTACTCCAGTTGCCACTGTTGCACCTAGGGAAAAGGGACCAGTCCACCAGGTGTAAACCGCAGCACTTCCAGCTCCTGCTGCATCTGCGCCACCAATATTGCAACCCGGACATGCCCCAATCAATTGATCACTGGCTAATTCTATGTTCTTCCAAGGACTCTCTGGGTCCTCTGCTTGCTTTTGCCAATATTGGAAACTATGCCTGGCTATGGCTTCGGTAATGAGCACGATGGCTCCTTCTTCCAAGCCCGTTTCGCCATTCGAATTTCCAGGAGATGGTAGGGGAATAAAGGGCCCCGGAATTGAAAGAATATCTTTTAATATTTTCTCTAATTCATCAAGTAGACTGCCCGGACAGCATTGCATAGCCTTTTCTATTCGCTTCAGGTATTCGTATTCTGTGGCAGTAATGGCCTCCAGCTCCAAGAGCATTTCATAGGGGCCTTCAAAGTAGTCTGCCATTACTTCGTTCTTTCTTGCATCGTAGGAAATTTCGGTGTTGGGGTACTTGGCGTTGACGCTGTTCAGGATCAACTTCTGCATAGTTTGCTGATCCATTTGCTGTACGTTGGGCATGGCAATGATCTCGTCAAGGATCTGATTGTGTAGAATGCCCGCCTCTTCAAAGGGGTTGACTAGGGGTGTCTCAATAGGTTGAGTTTCTTCTTTTTGGCAGGCAGTAAAAAATAGTAAGCAAACAAAGCCTAGTAACATTTTTAATTGTAGCTCTCTCATAATGGTTTATGTTTCATGGAAAATTCGAAGAGATCATCTCTCCGTTTACAATAACCTATCTGAGAATGGCTTTTGATCTTACCTCCTGTCGATATTTTTTTTGGAAAAAAGTATTGGAATGGGCATACACCGGTCAATAAAACACAGTTTAATTCATTAAAAATCAGCGAACTAAACCACTTCTCCTAGAAAGTCATAAATCACTCCTTTTGATTACAAAGGTGGAGTACTTAATGGGACTGACTCAAACGTTTTCGGATTTTAGAAAGGCCAACGGGGGTGAGACCGAGGTAGGATGCAATCAGATATTGTGGTACTCTTTGGAAAAGATCCGGTCTTTTACGTAGCAATCGGAGGTATCGCTCTTCATTACTTAAAGCATTTTTATTGGTAGAGTTCACATATTGGGTAAGGTATTCCTCCTCTAATGATTTACGCCAAAAATGCTCCATAGCATGTGAATTGCGTAAGCTTCTTTCAAAGTCCTCTTTGGAAGCGGCCAACACCTCACTAGGTTCAAGTGCCTTGAGAAAACATTTGGAAGGTTGCTCTCTGAGGTAACTAAACAGATCCGTGAAAAACGTTCCCTCCGTGAATAGCTCAACTACTTGTTCTCTGCCTTCGTGAATCGTATAGAAACTGATACATCCTTTCTGTAGGAAAAACATCTGTTGTACATACTGTTCCGCCTTAAGCAGATATTCGCCTTTTCCTAAGTCCATTAGGCTAAAGCAAGTCAATATTTGATTGAGTTCATCCTCTGGTACGGGTGTATGTGAAAGGATGGTGTTTTTTAGTAGGTCCATTAATTGTTTAGCTAAGCCTTAGGCGGTGTGCACATTATCAGCTTCTTCCAATCCTAATTCCTTGATGCTGATTTCTCGCATTTCTATCTTCCGAATTTTTCCGGTCACAGTCATGGGAAAATCAGAGGTAAATTTTATGTAACGCGGAATCTTGAAATGCGCAATGTGTCCCTGACAGTAGGCCTTGATCTCATCTGCAGTTGCAGTTTCTCCTTCCCTTAACTTGACCCAAGCCATGATTTCCTCGCCATACTTTTGATCGGGCACTCCAATTACCTGTACATCACTTATTTTAGGATGACCGTACAAGAATTCTTCTATCTCTCTCGGATACACATTCTCACCTCCTCGAATCACCATATCTTTAATTCGCCCTACAATATTAAAGTAGCCATCCTCATCCATGGTGGCCAAATCGCCAGTATGCATCCATCGAGCATCGTCAATGGCCGCCTTCGTCTTTTCAGGATCATTCCAATAGCCCAACATCACGCAGTAGCCTCGAGTACAGAGCTCCCCTTTTTCCCCGATCGGCACCACTTGCCCCGTCTCGGGGTCTATGATCTTGATTTCGGTATGGGGTAATACCCGTCCTACGGTACTGACCCTTTTTTCTATCGGCGCATCATGTCTGGTCTGGGTACTTACTGGGCTAGTCTCCGTCATACCGTAGGCAATTTCTACCTCCTTCATATTCATCAAGTCGTTCACCTGCTTCATGACCTCCGTCGGGCAAGGAGATCCTGCCATGATGCCTGTTCGCAAGCTACTAAGGTCATAATTATTGAAATCGGGATGTTCTAGTTCTGCGATGAACATGGTCGGCACCCCATACAAGGCAGTTGCACTTTCTACCTCCACCGCCTCAAGCACGGCTGCAGGCTCAAAACCTTCACTGGGATAGATCATCGTTGCTCCTTGCGCAATGCATCCCAGGTTTCCCATCACCATTCCAAAGCAATGGTAGAGCGGTACGGGAATAATTAAGCGGTCCTGATCGGTGAATTTCATAATCTCTGTCACCAAGTAACCATTATTTAAAATGTTATGATGACTAAGGGTCGCCCCTTTAGGATAACCGGTAGTCCCGCTGGTATATTGAATGTTGATCGCTTCATCAAAAAACAAACTGCCTTGCACATCCGCCAACTGTTCTTCGGTTGCTTCTCCAGCATAACTTAGCATTTCGGACCAAGTATACATTCCCGACGAAGGCTCGGTATGCAGTCGAATAACAGTCTTCAGGTCTGGAACCTTTTCGGACTTCAGTTGGCCTGGCTCACAAACATAGAGTTCAGGAGCTAGCTCATAGATCATTTCAGTATAATTGGAAGTCTTAAATTGGTCTGCCGAAACGATAGCTTTGCAGCCAGATTGGTTGAGTGCATAGGCCAATTCGTGCAGTCTATAACTCGGGTTAATATTCACTTGGATCACCCCAATTTTGCTCGTCGCTAGCTGCGTAATCGTCCATTCTGCACAGTTAGGTGCCCATACCCCTAAACGGTCTCCCTTTTCTAAGCCTAAGGCTAAGAGTGCCTTAGCGCATTCATCCACTTTCTCCCGCAACTGACGATAGGTATATCGGATATGCTGATGGCGAACAATCAGTGCATCATTGTCTGGATATCGTTCCACTGTTTGATCAAACATATCCCCAATCGTCATCCCAATAAGCGGTTTGTCGCTGATACCGCAAGCGTAACTTAGCTTTTTCATCCCATTGCTATTTGTGCCTGGTAAAATACATAAATTGAAAAAGCTAGGCAAATGGCAATGAAGCCCAGAAGAACAAAAAATAATTTCGAATTAAAAAGAGGATTGGGTAAATTGCTCGCGCAAGCAGAATGAAACGAAAACAACCGCTTTAAAACAGCTGATCCTATTTGAGTTGTCACAACTTATCCTTTCCTCAAATAGCGCTCATTTCAGTTTTTGTAAATACTCCATTCTGTTGATTCAAGGCACTGCCATAAAGATTAAACTGACCTTTGATCTAGCGGGCAGCTGTCCAAAATTGACTCATTCACCTTCACAATAAAGCATAAAATATGGGTAAGTACGTAGATCACAATGGAACCAAGATCTATTACCAGGAACGCGGACAAGGAGAGCCTCTAGTTCTCCTCATGGGCTTTGGAGCAGATGGCAATACCTGGGAAAAACACGTAAGTGTTTATGAAAAACACTTTCGTTGCATTGTAATTGATAATAGAGGTGTAGGTTTGTCAGATCAACCGGCGGGTCCGTACACTACGACCATGATGGCAGCAGACTCTATTGCTGTAATGAATGATGCAGGCATTGATAAAGCCAGGGTGGCAGGGATCTCCATGGGAGGTGCTATCGCCCAAGAATTATGTCTCAATTATCCAGAGCGTGTTAGCAGCTTGGTCTTGATCAGTACCTGGCCCCGCTTCAACAATTATGCAACAACGGTCTACGAAAACTTGAAAAAGTTACGCAAAACCAGTGACCCAGGAGATTTTATGGAACTCCTACAATTATGGATTTTTGCTGCACCGCATTACGAAAAACATCTCACTGACCTCCAAGCAGATCAGCAGGCGGCAGCCGCTAACGATTCACCACAAACCGCAGCAGGCTTTGATGGTCAATTGGATGCCTGTATCCATCATGATGCCGTATCTCGCCTTCCACAAATCAAAGTTCCTACTTTGATCACCATCGGTATGCAAGATATTTTCACTCCGCCCGCCTTTTCTCAAATACTGCACCAGGGAATTGAAGGATCGCAAATGATCGAATTCCCTAATGGAGGGCATGTACACCATTGGGAGGACCTAGAAAGGTTTAATACTGTGACCACCAACTTCTTACTAGAGCACTAATAACAATATGAGCAAGATCAAAATAGGCTGCGAAACCTACACCTGGCAGATGCCCGGGGAGCAATATAAAGGACGTTTAGAACACATCCTTTCTGTTAGTAATCAAGCTGGCTTTCTGGGAATTGAACCAGAAACGAGTTTCTTACAACATCTATCTGACCCAACATTGATGAAAGAAGCCCTAGCCGCCAATGAGCAGGAACTTCCCGTTCTTTGTCTAGTGGAAGATTGGTTGCATCCGACGGAGACCGATGAAGAAAGGGCACATGCAGATCAGTGGATTTCCTTCCTGCAACACTTTCCAGAAACGCTTTTTCTACTGGTACAAATGCCAGGTCAAGATCGCAGCAACTTGGAAGAGCGGCAGCAAAATCTATTGAGCTGTGTCAATGCCATCGCTGAACGTGCCAAGGGTGCCGGAATAGAGTGTTCTTACCATCCCAATTCGCCAGGTGGCTCCATCTATCGGACGGAAGAGGATTACAAAATATTACTCAATGGACTCGATGCTAGGTATATTCAATATACCCCAGACATTGGCCACATAGCGAAAGGAGGAATGGATCCCTTGGCCATCCTAAAACAATACCGGGATCTGGTTAATTGTGTCCATTATAAAGATATGTATACCGATGGACGCTGGGCTGCTTTAGGGGAAGGGGATATTGATATCCTCGGCATTACACAATATCTCAAAGATTCAGCATTTGAAGGTTGGGTCATTGTGGAAGATGAATGTGATGAGGCCATCACCAATCCGGATCAAGTAACCTTGAATGCCGGGGAGTACGTGGAGCAACAGATGCGCCCATTACTCGCCAGCTAATTCTAATTTAGTTCATCAACTTACCACCTAATTATAGCATGTTACAACTGCACAACTCAATGTGGCCGGGCATCGTCGGAAAGGGAGAAGGCTCGGAACCGATATTATCGCTGGATCAAATGATCCAATTGACAAAGAATGCCAAAGTCGAAGGACAGGGTTTTGACGGGATCGACCTCAATATCATGGACCCTCACGTCAGCATTCAACTCGGTAAAGATGATATTCTGCGGTTTGCAGAGGGCATTCAGACCCAAGGTTTAAAAATTGGGTCTATTGGTGCTCCGATTTGGCCAGATACTGGTGGAGGTTCCGCCATGGGTAGCGCTGCAGAGCGCCAGCAATTTTTAGAGAAAGTAAAACAAACCTGCGAGTTTGGTAAAGTGTTGCGGGAACATGGCATACGACAGTACGGCAGCATACGCATTGATTCGGCGGACTCGCCTGCGCATTGGGCTACGGATCCTACCGGGAATATGAAGAAGATCATCGACACCTTTAGGGAAGCAGCCAAGATTGCGGGAGACTATGGCGAGCGGCTGGCTGCCGAAGGTGAAATTTGCTGGGCGGGCATGCACTCCTGGTTCCATAACCTAGAGTTAATGGAGGCTGTTGGAATGCCAGAACAACTGGGCTTCCAAGCAGACCTAGCTCACACCTATCTTTTCCTCTTAGGTTACAATGCGGATGAACATGCCTTGGTCGGCAAGGACCACGAGGAAGAAGCGTTTTGGGAAGCTTACGCTAAAATGACTAAGGCCCTGGCTCCTTGGACGATCGACTTCCACGTTGCCCAGAGCAATGGCACCGTCTTCGGCAGTGGGTCTCATGACAAGACGGGGCGGCACTGTCCTGCCGATGCACCCGATGGTAAACTAGATGTAGTGAAATGTGCCCGCTACTGGCTACTGGATGAAGCGGGAAAAATTCGCAACAATATTCAACACATTTGCTGGGATGGATGCATGTTCCCTAATGCGACTTTGGAAGATCCTAGTACTTGGAATAAAGTATTGGCCTTAATGCTTGAAATTCGAGATGATATCGGGGCCTAATAGCCTTGAGCAACCTAGACAACTTTAACAAAATGAAAAATAAAATAGGATTCAATCTTCTAGTTTGGTCAGCCGTTGTTTCCGATGAGATGCTGCCCATCATGGAACGCCTTAAGACGATCGGATATGATGGGATAGAGTGTTCCATGGGATCCGATGATCCCGCTGCCTACCGCCGGATTGGCGAACAAGCCAAAGACCTCGGTTTAGAGCTTAACCCTTGCCTGGCCCTAGGGGCAGAACACAATCCTGTAAGTGATTCCGCTGCGGTACGCCAAAAGGCTGTGGACCAGCTGAAATGGGCGATTGATCGAGCCTTTGATATGGGCTCTACTATCATGTGCGGACCCTTCCATTCTGCTTTTGCCACTTTTACACAGAAGACACCTCAAACGGTGGAATATGAACGTAGTGCTGAAGTGCTCCGGCAAGCAGGCGATTATGCGGCCCAAGGGAATGTAATGCTTGCCTTGGAGGCGATCAATCGATTCGAATGCTACCTGTGTAATACCATGGAGCAGCTAACCTATTTAATTGCCCTAACGGATCACCCACAGGTGCAAGCCATGTATGATACCCACCACGCTAATTTGGAGGAAAAAGGAATCACAGATGCTATTGATCTAGTGGCTCCCGTATTGCAACATGTACACATCAGTGAAAATGACCGAGGAACGCCAGGAGAAGGCCATAACCCTTGGGATGAAACCTTTGCTGCTTTAGCCAAGCATGGCTACAAAGGTTGGCTAACCATCGAGGCCTTTACCCGCAATGATCCAGACTTTGCCAATGCCATTAATGTATGGCGAGAATATTCTCCTCCATGGGAAATTGCAGAGAAAGGGTTCACCTTTATTAATAGTATGGTTGAAAAACACGGACTATAAGGTTCTTTTGTCGATATAAACACACCATTGGTTGATATTCCTTGCGAAGGGCTGCAAACTTGTGAACCTTCGCAAGCCGAAAAACATTCTAAAAAACCAAATTGAAAACCATGTACTTCGACCAATGGAAACAACATCGGAGGTGGGTCTTTTACGTCTCCCTCGGTATCTTCCTTTTTTCACTTACCCAACCCGCATTTTATATCGACAGAGCTGATTATGATGCTTGGTCTAGTCCAATCGGACTCTTGCTCATGGGCTGGCTTGGCATTATGGCCGGTGACTCAGCTTGTATGGCTTGGCTGGCAAATCCAGTTTTAATCCTGGGGGCAGTGAGTCTATTTAAGTTTGAAAAGTTTGCTCCAATTTTAGGTATCTTGGCTGTAGCGATTGGCCTTTCCTTTTTAGGACAGGAGGAGATTATCAGTAGTGAAGCCCCTACTTACTCCAAAATCACGGAGATTAAGCTGGGCTATTGGCTATGGATCGTAAGCATGGCCACCTTTACCGTTGGTAGTATTTACCTTTTGTTGACCAAGCCCAAAAACACCATCGAAGATAATTTTGTCTAGGATCGTTTACATCCAAAGCAACAGCTTACCGCTACCTTTCGTGACGATCCTAATAAACGATCTTTTCATGAAAGTCGGACTTTTCGTACCCTGTTATGTTGACCAGTTCTATCCCCAAGTGGGGATTGCCACCTTGCAGCTGCTGGAAAAATTTGATGTACACGTCACTTACCCCATGCAGCAAACTTGTTGTGGACAGCCTATGGCCAACTCAGGGTGCGAAAAGGATGCGGTCCCCTCCTATCATCACTTCGTAGACACTTTCCATGCCTTCGATTACATCGTAGCCCCTTCCGGGAGTTGTACCTATCACGTAAGAAAGCATTTTGATGTCATAGAACAATCGGAAGCAGTTCAGCACGTCCGGTCCAACACCCTGGACATCGCGGAATTCCTCCTGGATGTTTTACAAGTAAAAAGTTTAGCCACCCGCTTCCCGCATAAGGTGGGCTTGCACCAAAGCTGCCATGGCCTCCGAGGACTCCGCCTAGGAAAGGGCTCAGAGCGCGTGGGAACAGCCTACTCCAAAACCGAACAGCTATTGCAAATGGTAGATGGTTTAGAGTGGATTTCCCTGGATCGCCAGGATGAGTGTTGTGGCTTTGGCGGCACCTTCGCTGTATCCGAAGCGGCCGTTTCAGCCAAAATGGGCAAGGATAGAGTAGCTGACCATCTCCGAAATGGAGCGGAGGTCTTGACTGCGGGAGACATGAGTTGCTTGATGCACTTGGAGGGGTTGATTCGTAGACAAAAATCGGGCATCAAAGTGATGCATTTGGTGGAGATTTTGAATGGATAATGAAAGGGGGGCAATGTTGAATATTGAAGGATATGAAATAGAGTAATACGGGAATCTTTGAATGGATCATGTTGAATGAATAATTAGTACATGCGACACGCAAATAAGGCAGCGGCCTTTATACAAAACGAATCGAAAACCGACTGGCACAATGCCTCTATCTGGCGCGCGCGGGAGAAACGCGATTTAGCGGCGCACGGTATTCCGGAATGGGAACAACTCCGCGAGCTCGCCTCCCAAGTCAAGGATAATGTGCTTAGCCGTTTGGACGAGTATCTATTACAATTTGAGGCAGCAGCCACGCGGAATGGTGTGCAGGTCCATTGGGCAGCCACGGCCGAAGACCACAACCGGATTGTCCTGGACATCCTACGAAAGAACAAGCTGAGTAAGGTGGTCAAAAGTAAGTCCATGCTTACGGAGGAATGTCATCTCAATCCTTATTTAGAAGCAAATGGGGTCGAGGTAATTGATACCGATTTGGGAGAACGGAT
>JAHQWA010000040.1 GCA_019634045.1 Saprospiraceae bacterium | reverse complement strand
GATATCAGTGGAGATCATGTAAGAGGAGAGAACTGGTCAGGCAACAGAAGACAAAAACTAGCTATCAATAATATCGGCGCAAAATTCTCTACAGATCGCGCCAGAAATGAAATCGTACCTACAGACAATGGAGCTGTAGCCCTTAGCAACCGAGACTTTACCATCATCAAGCGCAAAAACGGCCACAGTAATATCGGAGAGGCAGCAGACAATCAGTTTGAAGTAAAATGGAGAGTGGGAACACAGGAAAGACCACAACGCGGATCTACGCCTCGCATGAACGAAAAGAGTTTACTAGAGCAGCAGATAGGTTCTGAAGCTTTCAAATTCGATGTCATCTTCACTTTGTCTCAGGATGATCCTTGGATCAACTAAAATTCGATCATACAACAAACATGATGTAATCTGAAATAATAAGACCTCCCGGATTTCGCCAAGGCTGAAATCCGGGATTTTTTTTAGGAGAACCGAGTTTTTAGAGCAAGACTAAATCGCATTGTAAGGGGACAGGAAATCTTCTACACTTTTTCATTCCTGAAATTCCGGGGAGACATGCCGAATTCCTCAGAAAAAATGCGAGAGAAGTAGGCGGGATCTTTGAAGCCTACATCATAGGCTACCTCATAGATCGATCGATCTGTATTTTGCAATAGCTGTTTCGCTTTATCCAAGCGGATGGCACGAATGATTTGGGTGGTGGAACTATTCGTTAATGCCTTTACCTTTTTGTATAACTGAGATCGACTCATTCTCATTTCTTTACAGATTTCGAGCAAGGACATCTCCGAGTCCTCCAAGTGATCTTCAATAACTGTTTTTAGCTTCGAGAGAAAGTGATCTTCCAATTGCAGGGCGTGGTCTTCTTTAGCAGCAGGAGCGAAATCGAGGTCTTTGTAGCGTTGTTTTAGGGTCTCTCTGATCGCCAACAAATTTTGTAGCCTAAGCCTCAACTCTTCTTCGTTAAAGGGTTTAGCCAAGTAATCGTCAGCTCCTCGACGTAGCCCCTGCATTTTAGAGTCTAGATCCGCTTTTGCGGTGAGTAGGACGATTGGTATATGGCTAGTCCGTTCATCCTTTTTCAAGGTGTCGCAGACTTCAAAACCATCTTTAATCGGCATCATAACATCCGAAATAATTAAGTCTGGAATTTCATTGACTGCCTTCTGAATACCTTCTTCTCCATTCCTAGCAATAGAAACTACGTAAGACTTGCCGATAATGGCCTGGAGATACAGTACCACATCTGGATTGTCTTCGATTATGAGCAGATGATCTTGGTCTGTACTGTCCGTGGGGACGGTATTCGAGTCCTCCTCTTGTTCACTTGGATTTGCTGCTGCCACGGATTGCAGGCCTACATGAGTCATTGAGATAGGAGTTGTTACGGTTGGGTTAGTGGGGGTGATAGTGCTTCCGATTGGAATTATGAGTAAGAAAGTGCTGCCTTTACCTTCCTCACTTTGCACATCAATTTTACCCTTCATCAAAAGCACTAGTTCTTTGGTCAAAGCCAAGCCAATGCCTGTCCCTTCCCCACCGCGAGTTGCGGAATCATCCACTTGGTAGAAACGGTCGAAAACGTGAGCTTGCTTTTCCTTTGGGATACCTACGCCGGTATCCTTAACCATGATTTGCAGTTGTTTCTTTTTACTGTTCCCGCCCAGCTCTTCTACACTGACGGATAGGTACACTTCCCCATTTTTAGGCGTGAACTTAATCGCATTAGATAGTAGATTAGAGATGATCTGTAGAACTTTTTCCGGATCATAATCCATCTCTACTTGCTTGCTGTAATCCAGGAAGTGTAGGCGAATACCCTTGCTTTCGGCAAAAGACTGGAAAGATTCCACAATGTATCGCAAGTAAGAGATGATATCACCGTGGGTAAGTTCCAAGGTCAAGTTCCCAGATTCCAGCTTTCGTAGATCCAAAATTTGGTTTACTAAGCGGAGCAGATTAGCATTACTGCGCTCGATCATGGTCAAACCTCTATCCAACCACTGTTTAGGCTGCTTTCTGATCTGGCCTACCATGCCACCAATAATAGTGAGAGGTGTTCGTAACTCGTGAGATATATTGGTGAAGAACCTGGATTTGACTTGACTTAGTTCTTCTAGGTCCTCTTTTTGCTGCAGAATTTCTTGGTTGAGTTTTTGTAATTTCTCATTGGCGAGTTGCCGCATGCGATAGTAGCGCAAAATGATGGTAATAAAGATGACCGCTACTATCAAGGCTAGGACACTAATCCATTGAAAACTCCTTTGCCGGCTCAATTGAGCATCTTTTTCCAAGATGGCCTTTTCTTGTGCAAAAGCCAACTCTTGCTTTTCTTGTTCAAACTCATTTCGGAGTTCCATGCGAGCCAGGGCTTTGGTGTTTGCATCTCCGAACAAGCTATCCTGAAGGAGTCTAAACCGCTCCAGTTGATATAGGGCCTTGGCCGATTGATTTTGAGCCCTATAGCCTTCGTACAAAGCCTCTGCTATAGATGCCTCTTCTTGCGTAAAAGTGTTTTCTGGTAGGATATCTCGGGCTTCCTCCCATTTTGCAATCGCTTGTGCCAATTGTCCTCTTCGTTGATCTATCCTTCCAAGATCCAATAAGCATAAGCTTTGGACTTGTGCATCTGCATATTTTCTAGAAAACTCCAAGCTCTGATTTAGATAGTAATAGGCGGAATCCAATTGGTTCTTAGCTAGAAAAATACTACCCAGGTATTGGTAAGGGGTATTAATTTGTCGTTCCGGACCATTAGCCTTCCGGTATTCCAAAGCGTATCGAACATTAACTAGCGCTTCATCATATTGCCCGGTCAACTTCTGATCGTTCCCAATCCTTAGACGAGTCTTAGCCTGTAAGGATTTATCCTCCAAAATGATAGCTGTATCCAAGACTTGTTCCAAATAGGCTGTGCTTTGCTCATAATCTTGCAGCATATGATAGATTTGAGCCAGGTTGCTCAGAGAGTTTGCCACTAACCTCTTATTCCCGATCTCTTGCCTGATCCGCAAGGCCTCCTGATTGGATTCGATAGCCTTGGTGAAATTACCTTGGTCACGGTGTACATAGCCTAATAATGCTAATATGAAGGACTCATTATCACGTTTTCCGAGGGCCCTGGCTATCTCTAGTGCCTTTTGGTAGTTGGGCAAAGCCTGTTTATTATTTCCACGTCTTCTTTCGCAAGTGGCGAGATTAACAAGACTGATAAACCGGTATTCTTGATTACCTAATGAATCTAGTACTACTTCGGCTTCTTGGAAATAGGGAATGGCTTTGTCATACTGCCCTCGCTCCATATAGATCGTTCCAATATTGATAGAGGACCCTGTGGCTTCCGCCAAATCGCCGCGTTGCTCCTGCTTTTCTTTCGCTTCCACAAAATGTTGCAAGGCTTCATCTCGATTATCCATCGTTCGATACAAGCTACCCATGCTATTAAGCGTAAAGGCTTGCCCTTTCAAATCCTCCTCTTGCCTGGCGATGGCCAAACCGCTTTGAAAAAGGATTAGAGCTGAATCCAGCATGCGCAGTCTGTGGTATCCCAACCCTACCTTTCTATAGGCCATTACTCTGGTTGTTGGATCTTTGACCTCTGGTATTAATCCTTTTGCAAACTGCCCCAACATCTTCGCCGAATCTGGTTCACTCCCGAAGAGATTCGAAGCCAAGTCTATGGAGAGATCAATCTTGTCCGTCACCGCAGTAGCGGTATCTAAAGCATGGCGCAAACTGTCGACTATCGGGTTTTGCCCTAGTGCGATTACAGTCATTAGGATGAACAAAGTTGAAATGGCATATTTCATAATCCAATGATTACGGATGAAACAGGTGTAGGACTGAGGTGTCTAGGTGTTGTAAAGTTTAGGTTATAGACCCACGTTACTGGTCATTTGGGGGCAATTGCCAGTCTAGGTGGAAGGTAAGGCCATAGTTGAAATAGGTTTGAAAGGACTTAATAGAAGACGCAAGGTATTAAAATCTCGGGTTTTGGGCAAGGCATAGCAGTTGTTGTTTGTAGCGATATAGGCAAATACCTTATTTTATGGGGAGTTAACGCGCAGACGTCGGAAGTTTATCTCAGGAGGGACTACGGCCAACTTCCGAGGTCTCAGCTCAGACGCAAAAAAAGAGGAGCCCAGTTTTGGACTCCTCCTCACAAATAAACCTATTTCAATTTTTAAGGATGATGTATATGACGGGTGGCATCAACGATCGTTGTAGTGTGTATGCATACCATAGTATTTTGTACGCTATTTTTCACCAATTACTTGGCATGTTATAATCTTTGGAGCAAAACTTTTTGATTCATAACCCTATCTTCCAATCTCAACTGGATGAAATAGATGCCAGATGGTAATTTACTACCTGACAAATGCGCCCCATCCCATTGTTTGGTGTGTTCACCGTAATCTAGCATTCCATCCTCCAATTGACGTACTAGGCGACCCTGCAAGTCAAAAACTGCCAAGCTGGCTCGCCCC
Organism: Saprospiraceae bacterium; assembly: GCA_019634045.1. Lineage (GTDB taxonomy): Bacteria > Bacteroidota > Bacteroidia > Chitinophagales > Saprospiraceae > DT-111. Next base: position 2,274 of record JAHQWA010000040.1, on the reverse strand, counting down.
GCTTCAGGTAGAAAGAAGCTGATATTTAGTTTGGATTGGAAAGGATTAGGGAATGCGGAAAGTGTGGGCTCTTCAGTCCATTTCTGGGTTTCTAAAATGGAATCCGACGGCCGGTCATTAAGCGTTATGAAACTACTAGCTGTAGGAGAATCAGACAAACAATTCTGCGACCAATTCCAAGTAACTTCTTCCTTGGAATCTACTTTATCTGCTATATATAACCCCGTAAGGTCACTTCCCTTTTCTACCTGAAGTTTCTTTTTCGTGTACAGGTTAGTACTTATTAGGCTATTGATCTCAAACTTCACATCGCCCTTGGCATAGATCCAAACCTCATGGTCATTATTGGATAAGACCATTTCTTTGCCTCCCTTAAATTGTTTCTTAAGTAAAATATCAGTGTCCTGATCAAAAGAAATCGAGGAGCCTTCTTTGAGATCCATTTCCTCGACCCTCACAGTTTCATGGCCGGAAAAGGATACATGTACATTCTTACCCACTTCTATTTTGCCGTAGCAATCCTGATCCAGAACAAAGGAACCACTGTTATCCTCAAATTTCACATCATTTTCACATGGACTTGCTGCCAAGAAGTTCGGGAGAATGTCTCCATCTACTCGTCCGGAGAAGTAATGGGTTACCTGGCTGCCTCCACTTAAATCTAACTCTGGAGCTTTAACAAAGGTATTGTCCCCAGTAATCATCGTGCCCCCCTCTAGTTTAACCTTCTCACCTGACTTTTTAATACCAACACCGCCATTCAGGACGATATTTTCTTTCATTTTCACCTCCTCAAAACCAATAACGGTATAAGCGGAAAGCAGATTTGGATCACCTGATTTGGCTACTTCTACAGAAAATGAACAAGTCGCTGTGTTCCCAGCTGCATCTGCTGTCGTAAATTGTTGTTCTGTGATGCCTTCAGGGAAAGTGGCTCCACTACTCAAGCCCAAGTCTTGTGTGAGACTAGTGGTACAGTTATCGCTAAGTGTAACAGAAAAATTAACTATAGCGCCACAAATACCTGCATCATTATCTACCAGGATATCAGCAGGACAGCTAATAAGTGGCGTTTCGTTATCCTGAACGATCACTTCGGCAGTGCATGTTGCTTCATTCCCATCTTCATCAGTTGCTGTCAGGCTTACTGTGTTACTGCCTAGATCCTCACAAGTGAAAGTATTCACATCAATCGTAAGATGAATAGATCCACAGAGATTACTTGACTCATCGAGAAGGTCTTCGGCTGTAATATCGATACTGCCGTCTGTTCCCAATTGTACTGTTTGGTCTTTGCAGGTCGGAGCTGATCCCCCTCCTTCAACAGTAACAGTAGTCTCACAAGAAGTGGTACTACCACTTGCATCGACAAGGGTCAAAGTAACGACTTGCTCTCCGATATCTGCACAGCTAAAACTACTCTGGCTCAAAGAGGCAGAAGCAATACCACAATCATCAAAGGAGCCTGCATCCACCTGGTCAACCGACAGCGTGCCAAGACCCGCTGCATTCAACTCCACCTTGACTGGATCGCCAAGACTGACGAAGGTCTCAAATGCAAGGTCAGAGCTACCTGGCAGAAAATTAATGTTAAGAGCTCGCCCATCAGGATAGGGGTTATTATAGACAACATTTGCTCGAAGAAAGGCCGAAGCAGCATTGGTAGAATTGGCCTTTAGTACGATCGTATATGTACTGCCGGCCGTGATCTCAGCTGGGGCAGAAAAAGTGATCTCCCACCACTGGGGGGGGGTACTTGTACTGGCCGGTGCAGGGATCGCTTCCACTGATGAGATAATCGTACCATTAAGTCCTTCTCCTTGTTGGATCTCAATAGTCGGAGCAAGACTGGCGTTGTTCTCCGCTATTGATTCCATATTTACCCGTACTTTATAAAGGGGGCCACTTAGGCCAGCGGTGAAACTTTGGCCAAAAAGTGGGCCTCCATGATATAATGGAGAATTCAATGATACCCCTTGATCGGACGCAAGACCAACACATAAGGCCGTTGGGCCCGACTCTTGCACGGTCACTGTAAGGTCGCAGCTGCTAGTGTTGCCACCAACATCTGTTACCCTTAGGGTGACAATATTGTCTCCAATATCCGCACAATCAAAGTTGCTCTGGCCTAGAGAAAGATTAGCGAAACCGCAGGCGTCACTTGAGCCATTGTCAGCATCGTTCACTGTAATCGAGGCGGTACCATTCTCATCCAACTGGACGCTCACATCCTGACAGGAAGCTGTCGGAGCTATATTATCTTGTACATCAACT
>JAHQWA010000511.1 GCA_019634045.1 Saprospiraceae bacterium | reverse complement strand
GTCAATTTACCCCCGTCCAAGGTGGGCCAAGATTTTAATGTCACCGATCTACTCCTCATGGAAGGAGGGCAATGTTGGATCACCACTACTAGCGGGTTAATCAGCTATCATCTACACAGCGAGAAAAGTCAGGTTTATACCTGCTCGCTCGGTCCTACGGTATCCTATAATTCTTTTACTTCCGTTTGCAGCATTGGGGAGCGTCTATATCTAGGAACGGCCAGCATGGGTATAGTGGAATTTGACCGTATGAGTCATACCTTTAGCAGCGGTATAGCCATAGACAATCGGTTGATATTAAACCTAGCGAGTGATGGTGAAAAATTTGTCTATGCCGGCACCAATGGAGGAGGGGTTAAGATCATTGATGTGGTTACCGGGACGGTAGAGAACGTAATTGCTCGACAAAGTAAACCAGAGTCCTTAAGTTCTAACTCCATCTACGCCCTCCTCTTAGATGGTGATGGCCGATTCTGGGTCGGCACGTACTCGGCCGGACTCTGTTTTTCAAACATTGTCGAAGGCAGCTTCAAAGTATTCGATCTGAGCGCGGATCATCCAGATATCAACAAGAGTATCCGGTCCTTCTATTTTGACTCCAATGGATCGAAATACTATGGTACAAGGAACGGTTTTGCAGCCACTTCCGCCAATGGAGTTTTCAACTTTTTTCAGTCCTCCCATACAGAAAGTTTGAAATCCAATATAATTCTCTCTATTTATCCCTACGAAGCGCATTTATTAATTGGCACCTACGGTGGGGGCGTAAGTCAGTATTCCCTTGCTGAACCATCCATGACCCCCTTTTTAGCTCATACCCCCCTTTCGCAAGGAAATATTTACGACTTCGCACAGGATAGCACCGGTGCGCTTTGGATAACCTCCTTTGAGGGGCTTTTCCGCTATTCTCCTCAAAATAATGAGTTGATCAACTTCAATACCCAGAATAGCACGCTAATCAATGATCAGCTCTTTGCCATTACCTTCGACTCCAAAGAAAGACTCTGGGTGGGGAGTATGGCAGGGGTGCAGGCATTGGAGTGGGGAGAGCAGGGCCTGATACCAATTGATCTTTCTGTTATTCCCGATAATCGATTCAAGACCAATTATGTATACGAAGATCGTGATGCGCAGATCTGGATCTGTACCGAGCGAGGAGGACTGATCCAACTCGACCCTGATTTGACCAAAAGCACCCAATACCGAAGAAAGGACGGTCTGCCGGATAACTCCATCTGTACCATTGTCGAAGATCAAGAGGGAAATTACTGGATTAGTACTTTAAAAGGACTTTGCCGGTTTTCTCCAGCTGCTAAAGCGTTTGTCAAATATTCCATGGCGGATGGTATACCGGGTCTAGTCTTCACTCCCGCCGCTTCCTATTTGCAGGAGGATGGAACAATCTATCTTGGGAATGAAAAGGGGCTAGTGCATTTCAAACCAGCGGACCTAGATGAGGCCAATAGTGCTGCAAAGATCATGATCACTGATTTTTATCTTTCGGGGAAGGAAGTGCTGCCACAGGAAGGAACCGTCTTGACATCAGTAATGGAAGAGACCCAAGAAATCCGACTAGCCACTCAAAAAAATGACATTGGTTTCCGCTTTATCTCCCTCAATTACATCAATGCAAGTAATAATCGATACCAGTACAAACTGGAAGGTTTGGATCAAGAATGGAAAGATAATGGAAGTAATAATACCGTATTTTTCGAAGACCTTGAAGCAGGAAACTATACCTTCCGAGTGAGGAATAGCAATGATTCGGGCTTGGCAGCTGCAAACGAAGCCCAGGTGAAGATTTTCATTCGAGCATCCTTTTTCACCTCCTCTCTATTCTATGCACTACTGCTTGGTACAGTCCTATTTGGTGGAATAGTCTTAATTAGGCATATCCAAAGCCTACCTCACAAAATCAAAAAGAAGATTGATCATTCAAAAAGTACGCAAAAGTACAACGGCTCTAGGATATCACTGGACCGTAGCGACGCCATTATCACCGAATTGAGAAGGCAAATGAAGGAAGAAAAGCTATACCTCAATCCCAACTTAAAGCTGCTTGATATATCGAATCAGATCAACTACCCGATGAACGAGATTTCGCAAGTGCTAAATCAACACCTCAATCAAAATTTTCCGGACTTCATCAACAAATACCGGGTAGAGGAAGTGAAAAACCTTATGAGCCAGGAAGAGTTTCAGCGTTTTACCTTGGTAGCGATCGCTCAACAATGTGGCTTTAATTCAAAAACCTCTTTCTACCGCATCTTCAAAAAGGAGACGGGGCAAACTCCTGCTGATTACCTCAGGGAGTATTGGCAAAGACTTGAGAAAACCTAATTTGCTAGCCAGCCCCACTAGCAGGAGCTTTCTCTGCTGAAAGCAGGAACAGGAGCGCCCTCTACTGTATTCAGTGCACCAATCAGCAGACCATATTTTTCTGGCGCCATGCAATTTATCTTCACGATAAAAAGACTCGAGTTTGGAGTGTACAACAGGATAATGATCCGTAACCACTCCGAAATACAATTCGCCATCTAAGGTTCAGTGAGCAATTTTTTGGCACTTTTTATTTTTTGGCATTCGCCTCTGTTGTCATTTCTATAAATTTTTGATCCAAGTCCGCTGAGTCTTGATATTTTACTCTAAGTTTTGCTAGTTCAGTTTTTAGCTGTGCCACCGTTTCAGCATACATAGGATCTTCATATACATTCCTCATTTCTTTAGGGTCCTTTTTCCGGTCATATAATTCCCATTCGTCCACATCGTAGTAAAAGTGAGCTAGCTTAAAATCCTTTGTAACGATACCATAGTGTCGTTTTACCATGTGTACGGAAGGGTATTCGTAGTAGTGATAATAGACCGCCTCCCGGTCCCAGGCTGGGTCGTTTCCCTGGAGCAATGGCATCAGACTTTCACCTTGCATATCGTTCGGAATCTCGATTTGTGCGGCTTGCAATAGGGTAGGGGCGAAATCCAAGTTTTGCACCATCTCGTCATTGGTCGTACCGGCTTTTATTTTATTGGGCCAGCGAATCAATAGAGGTGTCTTAAAGGATTCATCATAGATGAAGCGTTTGTCAAACCAGCCGTGTTCCCCCAGATAAAAGCCTTGGTCAGAGGTGTAAACTACAATTGTATTATCAGCCAATCCCTTTTCATCGAGGTAGTCCAGCACTCGGCCTACATTATCATCTACAGAAGAAATGCAGGCTAAATAATCCTGCATATATCGTTGGTACTTCCAGGCCATCTTTTCTCTATCACTCATGCTGGGCCAGTTGGCTCGAAAATCAGCTGATATTGAATCTAGGACAGCCGCATATTCAGCACGTTGAAGCTCTGTTCCCCGGGCAAAAGACTTATAGCCCCAATAAGGATTGCCTGGCACAATAGGGGTTACCTCTTCCATACTATCCGTCGTTTCATGCCGTACCTTAGTATCGCTATTATACTTCATGTGATACAACAAATTCATTTCCGCGGTTTGGGCAGCCGTACCTCTATTTTCATAATCATCATATAGGGTTTCCGGCTCAGGGAAGGTCTTTTTTGCAAATTCGTTGAACTTATCCGCTCTTGGCCACCAATTTCTATGAGGCGCCTTATGCAGGTACATCATCATGAAGGGCTCTTCCGGCTTGCGCTTTTTCTCGAGCCAATTCAGGGTGAGGTCAGTAATAATGTCCGTCACATAGCCCTGGATAGTCGTATCACCCTTGCTCGTGATGAAATCCGGGTTTAGATACTCCCCCTGCCCAGGCAGAATCATGAAGTCATCTACGCCTTTCGGCTTATTACCAAAGTGGAGTTTTCCAAACATAGCCGTTTGATACCCTGCCTGTTGAAACAATTGCGGGAAAGTGACTTGCGTCGTATCGAAAGGCATCAAATTGTTGATCTTCCCATTGATATGAGTGTGTTTCCCCGTGAGAATCGTCGCTCTTGAAGGCGCGCATATCGAGTTGGTGACACAAGCATTAGTAAAAATCATTCCTTCTTTCGCTAATCGGTCAATATGAGGGGTATGAATCAAATGATCCCTATAGGCACTAATCGCCTGATAGGCATGATCATCCGACATGATGAAAAGAATATTGGGTCGCTGCTGTTGGTCTGCTATTTTATCCCCGCCAGCGCAAGTGTTGATTAGCATAAATAGGACCAGAAATAGAAACACGAATTTCTTAGGTTTCACAAGAATAGGCTTTTATGATTGATAATATAGACTCAGCTCAATAGGACCCGCATTACATGCTGGTCTTTTCCCCACGGATGTAGGTGGGGAAACGCAACTGTAATACCGTTCCTCTAGCTGGTATTTACTGTTATCTCGGGCTTATTTATTCAGTACTACAATCACTTTCTGGTAGGGCTTTTCTAATCTGAAGTTTACCTGCGTAGGGTTTCTTCTCCCAATAATTCCTATCCTTTTATTGGTAACTTTTCCATCTTCGTAGTACTCGATATAAGCGGGCTTCAATTCCCTTGGGACGCCAACAACTATCGGCCTGTCATTTTGGATAACGAATCCCACATCACTCCTTTCAATACTAACTGTAGCTGGTTCATCGATACTGACTATGCTCCAACCCTTAGCGGAATACCTCGTAGCAGCAGCTAAAAAAAGAAATTCCAATTGCTGCTCCAAGCATCTTTCAATAGCCAAAAGTCCCTTGAGGTATAGTGCATCTTCATCTACGACATCATTTGCTGAAGTTGTGGCGACAATGTAATCCTCTGTTTTTTCATCGCTGTGCTTCACCTGGATAAGCTGAGCGCCCTGGTTCGAAATGGATTCCTCAAAGTGTACCGATGAGATGATTCGGTTGTTACTTTCTATAAATGGATTAAAGAGAACAACAAAAGGATCCGTCCATGCCTCGTGATCTTTCCGGATGATGACGGTAGGTATCTTTTCTTCTACTAATGCAGGAGGTGCCGTCTTACCATTCAACGCATTCGATTTAGGTGACATCACCGAAAAAAACCGTTGTTGGTCACTGCCCTTGACCCACATCTTCATAAGATTATCGGCTGCTCCGTCGCCCTTGATTCTAAAGATCGCCTGAAGGTCTTCGTCATAGGAAAGGGTGTGCTGATCACTTAGGTAACTGTAAGCTTTTAGTTCTTTAGGAAGAGATCCCAATTCATCAGTTGTGGTGAGCGGCAAGGGATCGTTTTTCCCATCCATGAAGGTTAGTGAATGCCCCAGGTTGTGATAGAAATACTCATGTCTTTGCGCATCCGTTTTTTGTTTCTTTGATCGGAAAACATCAACAATGTACCCATTCCCAGCGCTTGAGTTGATCAGGGCGGTTAGCCGTTGCTGATCCGATTGAGTCTTGGGTTCTACAAAGGATACTTTCGAAAAGAAAACCTGCTCAAAAACAGGAGTGGGATCACCTACTTTTGGATAGTGTTGGTCCAGTCTAAAGGGATGATAGCTGCGCATGGCGGAATAGGAAGAACGTCCATCAACCACCACCGTATTATGGGCAGGGAGTTGTGAATAATAATCGCGATGATCTGGGTGCCAATAGCTAGGGCCTCTCCCCATATCTGGCCCCAGGACATAATTGTTGGCGTATATTTCCAGGGCGATCCCGTTGGCATGTGCATGGTTGCCATATGAACCTACGGTAGAGGCCATCATCGCATCTGCTTTGGACCCCATTCGCTGAATAAACAAACTCACATTTGGCGCGTAGAAGGTAGGAGTGGTTAGCTTAGCCAGCAATTCTTCAAAGCTGACATCCTCTGTTTCTCTCAATGTATCGGTGTAGAAAAACAATTCAAACAAGCCTCGGCCTCTGGCTTTATGGGGGCTTTGCCGTAGACCATTCTTCAACATCCCGGATAGCAATACCTCTTTCTCCGTTTCGCCATATTTCCTATAGTTTGAAATGAGTAATTCAAAGTTCTCCGTCGGTATAGAACCGTGCCCGGAGTCGCCAAAGCCAACCGTGTAGCCGCTGGGAAATAGATATTGGAAAGCAGCCAAGGAAGCCTTTTCCACGATGGGGTACTTTTTAAACTCATTCCCATTGGTGACATTATCCAATAAGGTGAGAATACGGAGTAGGGTAGTGGTTACATGCATAGAGTAGGATGGAGACTCCGGCCAGATGCCATTTTGTTGGTCATATACCAGAATCGCCACTTTCAAGCCAATTTGACGCTCAGTAGTAACATCAAAGATTTGGTTAAGATAGTAGGCTTGGCCCTTTCCATTACTGTAATTCGCGTCTTCATCCAGTGCTAGGGCAATATAGGTTAGAAACCTAGCTTGAAAGAAATTCCAATTGTTGTCTGGCACTCCATTTTTGATAATCTGATCAGCCCATTTCTGGAAAACCTGTACAGAGGTGCCCAGCCCATATTCTTTTTCCTTGAAGTAATCAAACATAAAATCATAGGTCGTCACCAATGGGATGACGATTCCTTCGTGGATCACTTCAAAAGTAGCCAAGCCGGAAAGTCGTTGTTGGGGCGTCTCGTCCAGATCCTGCGGAGCATCCCGATGATACATACCTTTCATGTAGGTGTCATAAACCGGAGCAGCAAATTCAGCGTATTTTGTCTCCCCGGTCAGCCAGTATAAAAAGGCGGCATCCGCGACCAAATTCATGATCCTCTCATTGGTTTTTTCAATGATATGGCCTGTCTTTGACGGATGCACCCATTCCTTTTCTCCGGTCGATTTCTTTATGAGAAACATTCCTCTTTGATCATCGAAATAGGGCTCTATTTCTTCTATTCGCTGCGACCGATAATCGGTGGCCCAATCTCTTGTACCAGAAAAGCGCACGGTGGGAACGGGTGCCGTCCCAGCTGAATGAGAAAACTTCCCACCTCTTAGATAGACTTTATCATGTTTAGTCTTCCAGTTCATTTGTAATCTCGAAACCAACCACTGAGGATCTTCGGCACAGTACTTTAGGTACTTATCGAGTGTTGTTTTTTTGTCCTCTACAATTTTCGCTTTCCAATCAGCTTGTTGTATCGATTGTAGAAAGTCTCCTTTTGCCTCAGCAGTAATATAAATCCGGGGGTGGGCATCTGCATTGCCATATAGCAGGGCAAAACTAGTCTGGGTGACAAATAGGCAAAATAGAATCTTGTAAAAGCGCTTCATCGTTTTGGAATTATGGAATACTAGATTGTAGGTTTGCCCCTAATGAATTTGATAGAAGTCAAGAACAAATCTGCTTGGCGAACAGTACGATTATAATACTTGTGCCTATTCTTCCCTGAGCTTTTGCAAAGCATAGGCATAGGCACCTAAGGCTATCGATTTGCTAGCCCCTAAAGTGGATACCCCAATGCCGATACGGGGCATGTTATCATACTTGACTACCGTTTCACTGTAGGGCACCCTTAACGTTTTGCTCCCTCCCTTGGCATATTCCGAGAAGACGGACTCATCCTGCAAATTGAACACCTTATAGGATAATCTATTTGTCTGGTTACCGTGATAGTCTTGCCAGGGTCGATTGATCTCTTTAAACATAGCCGGAAAGAATAAATCCCAGGCCGACGTGATCCCCCCACCTAAAACGATTAAGCCGTCGATTAAGGTAACGACATTCGCTATGGTACTGCCAAGGTTTTCTCCAAATTGCCTGAATGCCTCGCTGGCCGCTTCCTTATTGCCTGATTTTTCACCTATTGCTATCTTGAAAATATCTTTGGGCATTAAGTTGCTATCGAATGAGGTTCCAATCTGGTCCGCGTACACCTTTTGGATGGCTCGCGTACTCACCCCTTCTTCCGCATTCCAATTGGGAAAATATTTGTTTAAGGTATTGTGGATCTCGGCTCCGCAGGAATTATCCCCTCGGAGCATGTTTTGGTCAACAACGATGCCACATCCAATTCCTGTCCCAAGCGTAATCCCGACCAGGTTTTTGTGTTTCTTCGTACTCCCAACAGCGGCCAATTTTTCATTCAACTCAGGCATCCATCCGGCTATGGCTTCTCCATAGGCGAAGAGATCGCCATCATTATTGATATACACTGGAATATTGAATTGCTCTTCCAACATAGGCCCGAGAGCAACCCCTCCTGTAAAAGAGGGAAAGTTCGGTAAATCGCCAATTATCCCGTTTTCATAGTCGGCTGGACCGGGGAAGGCGAAGCTTATCGCATCCGCCTTCCCGCCGACTTTCCTTAAGACCTCTTGAAATCCTTCAATTATCGTGGATAAGCACCGGTCTAAATCATGCGCATTAGAAGGGTACCGGATAGGGTCCACTAAATCCTTGTTACTTTGGATAGCGGAAAAAACAAAATTAGTCCCTCCTGCATCTAAGGTCAGTACGATGTACTCGGAAGAATTGGTATCCTTCATCTTCATGTAACTTCAATGTTTTAATGATCTGTTGCTATCTGACAGCTACTTTGGTACGGAAACTTACGCCAAAGGTAGCAGCCCGAATCACGCCTCACTCAAACCGAACCCCCTTGACGAATTCATTCATGGTCACTTGGTGCATCTCTACCTTTTTACCGTCTAGCACAACATTGTCAAATAGGACGCCTTCCACCCTATGTTCTTCGTCAAAACCGGTCAGTTCCATACTTGCGTGATCTCGGATAATATAGGGTTTCCAATCCGAACCATCCTGAAATCCCGTCAAAGTCGTATCAATCGGAGCGGAAATGGCCATTATATCTCGAAAAGTAACATTCCTGATATTTCCGCGCTCTTCGGTTTCAGTCCAACGGGTCTTGCCAATCCAACAGGAGATGAGTCGGCGTGCCTCTTCGATTCTGATGTTTTGGAAAGTAACATCACTGATGACGGCATCATCGCAGTGGTAGACGCGAAGTGCGGTTTCTCGTCCAACATCATGGATTACATCACAATCTTCGAAGAGAATTTGGCTCACATTTTCGTGAACTTCGGCCCCAATACTCAAGGAATGTGCCAGTTCATTCCATACTACGCATTTACGCGTATGTACATTCTTCACCTCTCCTCGCCCTGCAAAGGATTTGATAACTACGGCATCGTCCAAGGTTCGCATAAAACAATTTTCAACCAGCACGTCACGACTATTAGAAATATCTACGCCATCTGAATTTCCTCGCCAGCCCAAAATTTTAATGTTGTCGACATGGATATCGTCTGATCCTTGAATCGGAATCGTCCAATGGCTGGGATCACAAATGGTTACGCCTTCTATTTTTATGCCTCGGGAATCCTGGGCAAATATAGTATACCTTCGGTTAGCCCTCGGGATAGCGGATTGATCGATAATTCCCCTGCCTCGTATGGTAATATTTGTTCCTTCCAGGAAAAAGCTTGGCGGTTTTCTTTTAGTGCCGCGCAATTCCACCTCCTTTTCGTTGGGATCTGTGCCACAACGCAAATACGCCCCTCCGGCGATATACACCGTCGTGCTATCTCCAACCGCTACACTAGTTACATCATGTACCCCTGGCCCAAAAAAGATTACATTCGGATCATCGGGCGCTGGAATATGTTCTTCAAAAGGGTTGGCAAAAATATGGAGAGACTCATGCCAGTCGCCATTTACCTCAATGGTAATATTCTTGGGTTCATCCAGTGCAATCGCGATACTATTCCCCTCTATTTTTGGCTCTAACGCAAAAGAGGTCGGCAATACCTTCACGGAATTGACTACTTCAGGGTAGGTCACTTTAATTTCCACATTTCCATTCATATCAAAGGAAGCGAAGGAGGCAAATCCAAATATTTTGCGGGAATGATTAAGACGTGGAATCGGTTCTTTGGGTGGTATCTTGGTTTTGTACACCGGTACTCCTTGGCCCTCTACTTCCACTACGAAATCCTGGGAAAGCTCAATTCCATCGGGCGCAGCGTAGATCTTAATTTTATGTTCCTCTTGCTCGCAGGATGTCAATAAGAGTATGGCACAAATCGCATGTAAAGCTTTACAAGCGAAGCGAGCCGCTAAGCTCGCGCCGATGGTTGGTTTTTTAAAAAAACTCATCTTTTTCTTTTAGTTTGATCGAATACCTTTCCATTGCTATCAATCTGAGGTTTCTCAGTCCCTGATAGTAGAATCACATCTGTACGAGTATCGTTTTTCAGGAGGATATTTATTGCATTTGGAACACCTCCATGCCATGGCCCACCATAACTTTCTGATGTTGATAGTTTGATAGTCATGTCCTTTGGAATAAAATCGGAATTAGATGTTCTGATACTGACTTTGTGGTCCATGCCATTGATTTTGGCCAAAAGCTTATTTTTCATTCCATTCCTACTATCGAGGATTTCCATCTCGACATAAGCGTTCCTGGCTTTGGTATAGGGTACACAAAATGCCTCTGCATATTTTGCGTCAGCCCTACAGTTGATCAAAGTATCAAGATTACCCACATTGAAACCGGTGGCATAGCAGTTGGTAACTCGGCAGTTGATTACCTTATCTCCCGCGGTATTTAGTCCGGTACATATGCCCCTACGCATTTTGGTGACCGTACAGTCTTTTATGGTGGTAGAACCTGTATGGGCTCCTCGCTGCGCCCTGGGGTAAATACGAATACCGTCTTCGCTGAGCGAAAACATTTCACCAGGCAGATATTTTCCATCCTCGGCAACGATTACTCCTTCGATATAGCCCCCCCTACCTGCTCTGAAGTCTTTGTCAAAAGCGTAGCCTGAAGTTTCGGCTAGAATGTCATCTGTCGTTCTCAGCAGTCCATCTACATGACAGTCTTCTATCCAGGTGTTTTTAGCCCCTTGTACAAATATGGCATGCCCCATGGCCCGCATATGCACTTTGCACCCGATCAGCTTTATGTTTTCGCCGGGCCAGGCAATGCGAATGCCATTCATTTTTCTCACATCTCCCCCACCTAAGCCGTAAAAGCTGCCATACCCCCAGGGACTGGAGCCGGACGTGCGCAGCTCAGCATTTTTCAGCGTAACCCCCTTGCCTGTCAAGTTGAAGACTTTGTTGCGACTCTGAACACCAGGGGAGTCCCCGTAGGTTTCGACATATGGTCCTTCCATCTGCACATTATTTCCATGAATAGCGATAGCACAATACATGCGGCCATCATTGAGGCCCGGAGAGAGATCGGTGCGGGCAAACAATTTGGTGTCTACCATAATATGTGCACCCGTCAAGTCATAAACCGAATTGTTTCCGGTAAATTGGATAAATTGTTTGCAGTAGGCTTTGTCCAGCTGATAGTATCCAGGTAATAAACGGACTTTTACATCGTCTTGGCTGGCATAGCCTCGCAGGCTTTTAAGGTCGCTTACCTGAATAAAACCTTTTTCATCGACCCTTGGCTTTTGGTCATCAAAAGCATATTTTATTTCACTGATAGCGAGTTCAAATATATTGAGCAACTCCTTCGTCGGATTTGCTCCGATTTTGAAAATCAGCTGACCATGGGCTTTGATATTTTTCAATTCAATTGTTTCAGACGCATCTTTGTGCCCCTTAGCACACCAAAGCTCATTGGCCGCTGCATCTAATAGCGAAACCGGTGCTCCTTCAGCCTCTCCAGCGGATCGATAATTGAAGGTGAGCCCATTGATGGGCCGATCAAGGCGTAAATGGCAGTAGACAAAGGCGTTTCCCTTTATAGCTCGGCTGGACTTAATGCTAAAGCCGTCGGAGGCCAGGGCAACCTCAAAGGCTTGCTCAACTGAAGCTTGATTGTAGCGAATCTTCCAAGGGTCATCCCCTTGTTTTTGCGCATAAACCGATGGCATAGCATATAGAACCAGCCACACAAATAAACACCTTGCGAAAAGTGATTCGATAGATTTCATCTTGTTTAAAGTTTGGACGATCAAGTAGGCTATTGCTATTCCATTTCGGCAATAGCTTTCAAGTGCTATTCTCTATCCCTTATTCATCGGTTCGATTGTTTCAGTAATTGCTCCAAGAAAGCAGGATAGCTCCTCCTAATCAATTCATCGCCACCTTTACGTTCTCCACCAAAGGTGATGGAATCACCGAAACAGACTATGTTCTTATCTGTTAAATTGTTCTCTTTCAGCAGCTGGTAAATATGGGTTGCTATGAAGTAGTAACCCAGCGGTGTAGGATGCACACCATCCGCTCTTCCGCTATTTTTCAGGTTTTTGATAAAGAGATCTTCATTGTGTTTTGGAAGCCCTAATTCGGACAATTTTTCATAGAGGTCCAAGAAGTAAAGGCCATATTCAGTCGCAACCGAATCTACGATCCCGCATGCCCTTTTCATTTTTTCATTGGGAGTAGCCGCATAAAGACTGCGATCGTGCCGTTGGAAAAGGTAGGCACTATCTACCGGCGGAGAACTCATAATCAAAACTTCCGTTCCTCTCTCCTTAATCCTGCGGACAATTTCCTCCATATTCTCTTGGTAGTCCTGATAGGAGATAAGCTTCTTCGAGTTGAGCATATCGTTGGTCCCAACCATAAGAATTACCAAATCAGGCTTATGAACCAGGACATCTTCCCCTAAACGCCGCAATAGGTCAGCTGTTGTATTTCCGCTCACACCTGCATTGATCACCTGAGCAGACAACTGGGCTATGATCATCAGGCCAACTGACAATAGGATTCCTCTTTTCATAGACTTCAATTTCTTAATCACCGAAATGGTCGGAGAATCCTATTCTTTTAGTGTAGGAAGTTCTCTGATTTGGATGTTCCGGTAGGTCAACTCGGCGTATTCTGCCTGCAACCCGATAAATCCACTATCTGTCGTCAAGCCCCCATAGCTAGCATTGACAATTTCATTGACCAAGGTTCCATTCAAGTAGTATCGTGCCTTATCCCCACGGACCTCCAGCAGTATCTCGTTCCAACCTTCCCTCTCGGCCTCTGACCACTTCATGGATCGGCTATAATCAGCCACTTTGATGGTCGATAATTTGCCATCTTTCAAGACATCGCATCGACAATTCAATATACTCCACAGATCGCCACAATCTCCCTCTTGAATTTGATATTCTAGGCTTGGTGGCCAGGCATAGGTTCCCACCTGACAGTGATACAGCAATCCAGCATCCCGTTTTCTATTTCTTCGGGGTTCAAAACGTCGTTCACCCCATTTGAACTCTAGCTTTAGATCATAGTGACTAAAAGTCTTTTTAGTCACGGCCATAGCGTGCGGCGCAGCAAGTTCATCCCAGTCATACATCACCTTGAGCTCACCTCCTTCATACTGAAACATTGCTTCGGTCTCTGCCTGGGAGGCATTGCCATGTACTACAAAGTCATAATCTGGCCCATCACTAGTTTCATTAAAAAGGTCGACCCACTCATTGGGCTTGGAATCCTGCACATTATCCAGGGTCCTGATCCGAATGTTCCTATAGGCTACCGGCCCGTGATCCCCTTGTAGCATCAGCGGGGCCATAGCCACCTCAGGGCCTTCTTTCCCTGATCTTGTGGTTCCGCTTACGGCCTTGTTTTGATGGATAATGATGCCATTAAGCGCTACTTTTTCAAAAATTGCATTTTTGATCTTCTTACCCGTAGCATCAAAACGAGGTGCTCGGAATAGGATGTCAAAGGACTGCCATTGGCCTAGTGGCAGACAGGCGTTGGTTCGCGGAGCTATGCCTTCATAACCTTTTTGGCCAGCGGGTTTGGATTTATCCCATCGCTCGTAAATGCCACCACAGTCCGAATACTGTGGCTGTTCCTTTCCATAACTGTCGAAGATCTGTACCTCATATTTGCTTTGCAGGTAAACGCCGGAATTGGATCCTTTTGGTAGTAGGAATTCAATGTGCAGCTCTACATCACCAAAAGATTGCTTTGAGACCAAATGCTCAGTCCGACCGCTTGGGCCATTCACTAGCACCCCTTCACCATTTTCAAACGTCAATAGTTTGTTGTTGCCCGAATCTAAAGCCACGGCTGAGGCTTCAAACCACTCTCCCGTGGCCGGCTGAAAGTCACCTAGTTTTTTCAATTTGATCTGTGCAAAAGAAGCGTTCTGAACAAACGATACTATTAGGCACGCGATAAAGAGCTTGTGGTTTTTCATATTAGGAATATCGACATTGAAGTTTTTAAAATACCTGCTGATACGAAATGAAGAAGATTTTTTACAATCTCAAGTCTTTCGTCTTCTCCAGTAAGTGAATTTAACTTCTTTCGGTGAAGTTTTGTCAACAGACCGTATTATCTGCCAATGCCCGTATTCGCTTCTGACGGCAAAACATATAGAGGAATACATCGGTAATGAGACAGCCGAATCTCCAACTTCCCACGAAATTTTTCCATTTACCTGGCCACCTCATCTTAGCGTGTAGTTGCTGCGTAATTTACATGTCCAGTATCCATTCAGCTTCCAGTGCCTGTCTTCATTACATTGTTCTAGATGATGCATTAGGAGTATTGTAAGCTGGTCAATGTCCTTTTTCTAATCTTACTTCCAATTACCCTCAGTAGAACACCTACTGAGAATATCAGCAGACCACACATAGAGATATACAATCTTGACTCCCAGCTATTCGGGATAAAATTCAATAAGAGGACGAAACCTCCATAGATTAGGCACAGCTGACCTAGCACATTGTATTGGCGACTGTCGCTTTCCTGCTCGTCGAGGTGTTCTTCTTCCATTCGAATAGGGGTATTCATTTCCACAAAGAAAGCTTCGACCTGTTGCTCATAGGCTTTTGTCTCCCATCTGTAAAAGAGCATAGAAGCAAAGTACCAAGCACTGCAAGCCACAAAGAGGACTCCTGTCGTTATGGCAATATTCAGATCACTCAATTCCTGTCCAGTAAATGCGGTCTCGGGAGAGAAAACAGCGCTAATGAAGTCAGGTGTCAAGATAATCCTGAGCATTATAGCTAATGCAAATCCGAAAACCATCGTACTCCAGGCTGACCAAGCTGGGGTCTTTTTTACAAAAATTCCGAAAAACAAGGGAATGGTAGAAGGAATGCCAATCGAAGCTGCGGCGATGAGCAGCAGGTCAAATAGGGGAGTGGACTTCAGACCTTGAAAATAAACAGCCATTAAGATCATGAGTATGCCGTTGATCAAGATAAAAATCCTGCCCACCTGAATCTGCTTGGTTTCGGAAGCAGTTTTGTTGACCACTCGGATATAGAAGTTTCTTACAAATGCCCCAGAGGATACATTCAAGAAAGTATTGATCGTGGTGAGCGTCGCCGCAAATATGGCGCAAACTAGCAGGCCCAATAAACCCGATGGGAGTAAGGTTTGAGCCATGGCTACGTACGCCGCTTCATTGGGGTTGTTTAACATTGGGAACTCCGCAGCCAAATCGGGATGAAAAAAAGTGGCCGCTACCGCCGGGATCATCCAGATAGGAGATAGAATCAAATAACCAAAAATAGAAATCAAAGTCGAGCGCTGGGCGTCTCTGCCGTTCTTGACAAACACATATTTAGCACCGCCAGTGGTAGTCATACTATTGTTTTGAACCAACTGGTTGATTAGCAAAGTAAGCGCAAATAATACGACCACCCAAGGCCGGTCAAATAGGGACCAATCCAGGTGTTGTTCCGGTAATTTTTCTAGTAAACCAGAAAAACCACCAATTTGAGGATGGGTGAGCGTTAGGAACACCATGACCAACGTAATCGATAAAACAATCAGCATTTGTACAAAGTCTCCAGCTGTAGCCGCCCATGAACCTCCAAAAATAGTCATGAAGCAGACCACGGTACCCAACACTACGATCAGTACGGATATATTCAAGCCGAATACACCATACATAAAGATGGAAATCGTATAAAGGTAGATGCCGCCTAAGATTAGGTTAGCAAAAATCGGCAACCAAGCGAAGATCTGTTCATTCGTATTCCCAAAGCGTTTCCTGATCCCTTCAATAGCTGTAACTACCCGCATTTGCCGGAATCTTGCTGCCGTGCAGAAATAGGTAAACACGTATCCGATAATATTGCAGGCGAAAAGCAAGAGGAAGAAGGTACCCGTTTCGTAGGCTTTGGCTGCCCCACCCGTAAAGGACCAGGCCGAAAAGGTGGACATGAAAGTCGAGCTTCCTACTACCCACCAGAGCATGCTTCCTCCACCACGAAAGAAGTCGCTGGCCGATCTGCTAAACTTTTTATATACCGGCCCCATCAAGAACATAAAGGCCAGATAAAATATTACTACAACGTAATCGTAAATGCTCATGTCAAGATTCTCTAGTTTAATGTGTCAATCTCCACCTCGTAGCGTTCTAATTCATAGCTGTTAATTCTAGCAATGTGTTGGCATCTTCCAGAAATTGTGTTGGAGAGTTTCCTCGCACAAATTCAAGGCTGCAGGCAAGGGGTTCCATGACGCCTGCCAATCTGGCCATGTACTCCTTCCAGTGAGCTGCGCCCTCCTGAAGTGACAGCCGTA
Source organism: Saprospiraceae bacterium (assembly GCA_019634045.1). Lineage (GTDB taxonomy): Bacteria > Bacteroidota > Bacteroidia > Chitinophagales > Saprospiraceae > DT-111. The sequence continues at coordinate 9,686 of JAHQWA010000511.1, read as the reverse complement.
CATCCACCCCTGGCCACCAGTGAAATACATGCACTCCCACGATCCATGGTAGAATCATATCTATCCCGGCTCCGTTGACGACGGGTCCTGCTCCGTGCCGCGGTTGCCAATACGTTTTCACTTGAGGGTGAGCCAAGTCGGTGAGCAGCTGGCAACAGGATTCATAGGTATCATTGAGCGTATCATCATGAAACTCGAAGGCAAGCCGTAAGCCATGACGAGCTGCTTCATCCGCTATCCCTCTCGTTTCATCCATTACTTTTCTGTAATAGAATCGAGTCGAATCCTTACTGCTTCGATCTCCTGCCCAAATTCTAATCGTCGGAGCCTCCAAGGCTTTAGCAGTATCAAGTATATCTTTAAATAGAAAACCCTTATCCCTACTTTTTCCGACGGTATAGTAGGAGCCGTAGGCACTTACCTGCAAACCTGAGGCTCTGGTAAGCCGACCAATTCTAGCCGCCTGTTGGAGATCGCCAGTGGGGACATGGATATCTCCTCCCCACTCAATCCCTCTCAAACCGGCCTTTTGGGCCAGCTGGATGATCTCTTGCGGCCTTTTGTCTCTGAAGGTTACCGATGCTACCCCTGGCAAAATCATTAGCTTTCTCTATTGTTTTTCTTTCAATCATTTCAGTGATGTATCCTTAGCGAGCAGATAGGTATCCTGCTCGCAGAATTACTCAGGAGAATCCGCCTGTTCAGGATTCACCCAATAAGTAAGAAGGATGTATGCTTATGATATGGAAGAAGGGAGAAGTGGCTACTGGTTTCAGCCCAGTAGCCACAAGAACTAAAACACTTTTATCCGTTAATAGCCTGGATTCTGTAGTAAATTGGGATTCAAGCTAGTTTGAGATGTTGGCAGTGGGAATAAATAATGATGTCTAGCAAAGTTGCGAGTGCTTGAAGGTTGCACTACAAGACATCTTCTCTCACCAACACCGGTGGTGGTGGTTTCTTCTGGGAAACCATATTTAGAAGGATCGTATAACTCGACATTATTTTCATAGGCCGTACCCTCTATAACCGCACCATAGATGGTCTTACCCAACTCTTCCTCTGCGATACCCCATCTTCTTAGATCCGTATACCTCGTTGAACTTTCAGCAAAAAGCTCGATCGTACGTTCTCTTCTAATTTCCGTCAAGATATCCATGTTATTAGTCGTTAGGAAAGCATTGCTAATTGGTGGTAATCCAGCTCTAGCTTTAACTAAATTGATGGATTCATCCATTTCAGCATCAGTTAGACTTCCATTTAACTCGTACAAAGCCTCCGCATACCATAGATATACTTCTGCCAAACGGATAAAGGGCATATCAAAACTTTCAGTTCTAGTTGCTCGATAGGCATTGGTTGCCCCCCAATTCCAGCTCATAAACTTGGAATTGAAGTACCCATTATTATTGGTCCCATTTAAAAACTGTTCTCCCGTTTGAGGAATTTCACCAAGCGACTGATGAAAGGTAAAATAAGACCTCATTCGGTAATCTCTATTCTGGAACTCATCTTGTGTTTCGGTATATCCTTGGAATAAGGGGGATTGTTCGATAGGCAAGCCATCTGTGCACAGAAACAAATCCACCATTTTTCTACTAGGCTTTGTTCGGCCTTGATAGACGTGACTAACCAGGGTATTGGCTTGTCTAAAAACGAAGTCGTATTTACCGTAGAAGATAAACTCCTTGTTGGTTGCCTTGTCTAGTCCTGCTGGGTTGGAACCACCATCTTCCAGATTAAACAAAAAATTGGAGCTTAAATTGTCAAGTTCAGCATTGTAGTCCCACAGTTCAAAGGCACCACCATCCATAATAGACTTTGTCAAGGTGACCACTTCTTGGAGGTAAGTGTTGATGTTTGACTCGTTAAAACCTGCGCTACCCGCTCCGGTAGCTTTGCCATCTCCATCTGTGCTGTTACCTACATATCTCATCCAAGTGGCTTCGTGTATTAAAACTTCAGCCTTTAGCGCCATGGCAGCCTCCTTGCTAACCTTGCCTTTATCACCAGAATCGATCGCCGTTTCATTAGGTAATCCAGCTATAGCCTGATCCAAATCACTCAAAATTTGAGCAACTACTTCATATCTACTATTTCGAGGCGCATTTAATTCTTCCGAACTAACATCTAAGGGTTCCAAGACCAAAGTCACCCCTCCATACTTTTGTACCAATGACCAATACTGATAAGCTCGATGAAAGTAGGTAGCAGCCACATACTGACCTATATCATTACCTTCATAAACCTGGGCTCGAGCCAGTAGGAGGTTCATATCCCTAATGGCCTCATAAGCATCATCATAATCATCATCTGATTCTGGTGCCTGGGTGTCTCCTCTTGAATAATCCTGCATGGTACTAGCCTCAGTATACCCAATTAAATCAGAGCCATGATCTGAATACACACCTTGGTCTCCCCATCCCATCAAGTTCGTGTAGAACCTGTTAGAACCGGTCAAAAAATGCTCTGCCTCTGTGTAGTATACATCGTCGGTAATTGAAGCCGGGGGGGATAAATCTATGAAGTCATCCTGACAAGCTACCAAAAATAGCGTCATGAATGCGAGTATAATATTTGATATATTTTTCATTTGAGTATAATTTCTTTTGTCACGAAATAGCTTCTTAGAACGATACTTTTAGACCCAATGCATAGGAACGCATAAAGGGATATGCGCTGGCATTCGTACTAGCTCGGAATTCTGGATCGTAGCCATCTTTCACACTAGTGAATTCAAATAGATCATTTCCTGAAAAATAGATTCGTACGTCTCCGATCGTTCTACCCGCAATATTTAGTGAATTGATGTTGTAGCCTATCGTCAGTGCTTTCAATCTCATGTATCTATTATTTTGCAGGATGTGGTCTTTACTTCGATAGTTCCATCTTGATATGCCACGTTGAGTAGATAATCTGGGGAACTCAGCATTTCGGTTATCTTCGGTCCACGTTCTGCCTAACCAAGTACTAGATTGGTTCTGCCATTCTGCCTGGAAAGGTTGTGCGAAGTATCCTGTTCGATAAATGTTGTGATTGATAACGCCTTGGAAAAATGCGCTTACATCAAAGTTTCTGAATTTTACATCAAAATTGAATCCATATACGTAGTGGGGAGCAGCATCACCGTGATACGTCAAATCTTCATTATTGATTACTCCATCTCCATTGGAATCCACTACTCTCATATCTCCGACACGCAAAGCATTGTTTGAGGTTTCCGAAGGCAAGATTCCTCCCGCATTAAGGCTTTCATAGTAAGCAGCGACTTCCGCTTCGGAATCAAAATACCCGTCTGTTTCCCACAAGAAGAAAGAATTAATGGGTCGACCTAATATGTTGCGACCACGTGCTGCATCATTGAGATTCTCAAAGATGGTTTGGGCCCCGTCGTATTTAGTAATCTCGTTTCTAGTATCACTCATATTGGCACTGACGGTTATATCAAAGGCACCAGCCTTAGCTCTCCAACCTAGGATTACCTCCCAACCTTTGGTCTGTAAAGTTCCAATGTTGGTAAATGGGGTCTGAGTACCCAGCACAGAGGGTGTAATACCTCTGACGAGCATTCCTACATTATTTTTCTGGAAGAGATCTATCGAACCGAACAACTTATTACGGAATAGGGCAAAGTCAACACCTATTTCTGTGTTTTCAATTCGTTCCCAGGTTGTAGTGCTACTAAATAAACTACTAGCTCTTGAAGTTTGCTGTAATGCCGCACTGGTTTGGCCAAAAACTGTATTTCCAAAACCAACGGTTGACAAGTATCCGAAGTTACCAATACCGGAGGTACTTCCTAATTCGCCATAACCCCCTCTTAATTTTAAGAAAGTGATGGTGTTGCTGTTGATAAGAAAATCTTCAGCACTTAAAACCCAGCCAGCGGAAACACTTCCATAAGTCGACCATTTGGCCCCATCTGCGAATCTAGAGGATCCATCTCGTCTTCCTTGTACTTCTAATAAGTACTTGCCCTTGTAATCGTAATTTAAACGGCCGATAAAGCCGTAAAAGCCCCAAGTGTTACCACCAGCGCTCGTCGTCACTAATTGATCTGTGGCACCTAAGTTTAGATCGTAAACGCCGTAATCTACAAATCCATTTCTTCGGGCAGTAAGACCACTACTTTCATTTCTCTCTGCTTCTATGGCTAGGAGTCCAGATACATTATGATCTCCAAACTTGTTGGCATAGTTTAGAGAGGCTTTATAGTTCTGGTAGGTCGTCAGTCCTGACGCTTCTTGAATATAGGTGGTAGAATTAATGGTAGTGGCATAATCTCCATCCCAGCTATAAAGGGGTACATCTACCTGATATCTTTCACTTCCAGTATTTTGCCGACTGTAGGTGTAAGAACCAGTAAGGTCTAAATGGTTGGTCAATTTATAAGTGGCCAAGCCAGAAATTCTCACTTGTTCCGTCAGATTTGTTATACGACCTCCATCTTTAACTTCTCCTACCGCATTTCTAGCCCCTTTAATTTCTACACCGCCAAAAACAGAATAATATTGCCCTTGTGGGTTGTAGGTAGGGAATAGTGGCGCGTCATAAGTTGCTGCATCTCTGGCTAAACCATCTTGAGGTCCGGAAAACGTGTTCTGAATATAGGACATGTTAGTACTGATACTCAGCCTATCGGTGATATTGTTATTATAATTTACTGAGAAATTATAGCGGTCGGCAATATCATCAGCCACCTTTAATCCGCCAACATTTTGATCATAGCCGGCAGAAATACGGAAATTACTAGCTTCATTCCCTCCAGATACACTTACATTTTGTTGGCTTGAGTAAGAGTTGCCAAACATTTCATCAAATCGGTTTCCATTAGCCAGCCATATTCTTCCGTTGATTGGTAGATCATAGTATCCTTCTTCTCCATTAGCTATTCTTTGTACCGTTTCACGATCCGACCAAAAGAAAAAGCGAGGAGGTAAACCGGCAGCAAGATCTTCATCAACTGCAGCTAAATACAGTTGTCCATATTCTTCCATCGTTGGTGAGGGTGGACGAATACCAATGGTTCCCATACGGAAAACAGAGTTTATATCCACTTTAACTTTTCCTTTCCCTTTCTTGGTGGTGACCAATATCACGCCACCAGCTGCCCGAGAACCATATACCGATGCAGAGCCCCCTTTCAGCACACTTACCGATTCAATATCATTTGGGTTCATGAGGTTAAATGCTTGCGAATTGATGGCAGGAACACCATCGATCACAATTAGAGGCTCAATGCCATTTATAGAGGAGGCTCCCCTGATCAGGAATTCGATCCCTTCATCTCCTGGTCTAGAAGAATTCCGAGTAACCACAAGGCCCGGCGTTCTGCCTTGCAGGGCTAAAGCAGGACTACCTATGGCTAAATCTTCAAAGGCTTCTGCCTTCACCTGTTCGACGGATCCGGTTAAGGTTTCCTTTCTTGCCGTTCCATAGCCAACCACGACAACTTCTTCCAGGCCAATACCTTGTGTCATAGTTAGATCAATAGTCGTTCGGCCATTGATAGATTCTTCGACCTGATTATATCCCGTATACGAGAAGATCAGTACCGCATTTCCATCAGGAACATCAACCCGATAGTTGCCGCTGACGTCTGTAATCGTACCCGTAGAAGTGCCTTTAATCAGAATATTGACTCCAATAAGGGGTAGATTGTCTTCATCTATTATCGCTCCTGTAACAGTATGTTGTGCATGAATACTGTTAATGGCAACGAAAAATAGACAAAGCATAAAAATGCTCAGCGCTTTTAGTTTTTCGTTTTTGCTTTTCATAAATTAATGAGTTTTTTGTTGAAGAAACTTGTTACTTCAAGCTTGAGGTGCTACGAAATAGGTTGGTTCAGGGCTGTGCAACAAACTAAGTTGAAGTGGAAGTAAACCTAGGGAAGATTGTGGATACGAACTTGTAGGCTTGTTGCAATTTTTGGAACGTATGTTGCGGCTTTTCACAGATGTTGCATGGGTGCAACATCTGTCTTATAAAATGAGTAAATCAATATCTATTTTTGAAAATATTAAGACTGGCGAAACAATCTTTTGCCAAACAACAATAAGACTTCAAATAACACCGATATAAACAACATCTATCTTGAAGGAACTCAGATACCTCCTTTCTTTTGTACTCTGTCTCAACGTATTTCATCTGTACGCTCAAATCGATGATATTACCTTTCGAAGAGTATCGCCTCCGGGAGGCTATAGCTATCAAGCTGTTCGGTCAATTGAACAGGATATATTCGGTTATATTTGGATGGCCAGCTTTGATGGAGTGATTAAATATAATTCGAAAGAAGTGGTACGATTTGTACACGATCTGGAGAAAAACAATGGCCTACCCAGTAATAACATCTCCTCCTTGGCCATTGACAAGGAAAATAAGATATGGGTTGGCACGGACAAAGGGCTCTGTTTATTTAATCATCAGCGGCAACAATTCGAACGTACTTTATATCATTATGACGATGGAAGTACGGCCAACGATCAGCTTTATTCCATCGAACTCGACGGAGATGGCCAACTCTGGATTGCTGATGAGAATTACTTTGGCTATCTAGATGAAGAAAAAAAACAGCTGATTAGAATAGACCAGGAACTGGACGCTTCTCCCAGACTTCTGTACAAGGACGAGACCAATCGGTTGTGGCTTGGGACTAATAATGGCAGCGTCTATTTAATTCTTCCAGACACCCGAAAAGTGATCAAGAAAGTGGCCGGGCCTGGTTCTATGGTACGTACGATTTACGCTAATAACAGCGAAATTTGGGTAGGGTACGAAGCACATGGAGCCAGGCGTTATGATGCATTGGGAAATCTAAAAATGCACTATAGTTACCCCACAAATCCAAGATATGACATTACATCAGCAAGTGTCCGCAAGATTTGGAGGGACGCTCGGGGGCAAACCTGGATTGGTTCTTATCTAGGGCTCTTCCTTTGTGTCGGAAAAGAATTAATTCATTTTAATCACACGGACTATGAGGGCATCCCCCACAACTCCATTTATGACATTTTTGAAGATGAGCAAGGGGGGATCTGGATCGGTACCTGGTCTGGTGGGGTCAGCTACTTGCATCATGCTGACAATAAATTCAATAATTATCGGTATTCCAAAGAGCCTGCCTCCATATCTGATAACATGGTCAGTTCTTTTGCTCAAATGCCAAACGGAGAACTGATTGTCGGAACAGAACAAGGGGGCTTGAACCATTTTGATCCAGAAACATCGAGTTTTCAGGATATTCCAGCCTTGGAAAACGAAGGGGTATTAAATATAAAAGCGCTTCGGATAGACAATGATGGCGGACTCTGGGTAGCTTGCGCATTTAAAGGAGTTTACTATCGGCCAAAAAACGCCCAGGCGTTTATTCATTTCGAAGAAGGGGCAGAAGATGGTAGACATATTTCAGCTCTAGGCGTCTACACCCTCTGTCACTCAGAATCGGGCATGTGGCTGGGCACCAATTTTGGAGGGGTGAATTTTTACGACTTCAAAACTCAAAAAATTAGCTTCAAATCAGAGGACTACCCCTTTTCCCAATTTAATGATGTCAACATTCGATCTCTCCTATTGGACTCAAGGAATAATCTGTGGGTAGCAACGACCCGAGGGGTCTACCAAGTCCATTTACCTACTGGCCAGTCGATGCATTTTAGTATAGATGCCGAAAGCAACCATAAAACCAGGAGTCAATCCTTTTATTTTATAACTGAGCTCTCCGATGGCAAGATTTGGATGGGTACAGGAGGAGATGCCATCAATATCTATGATCCGGAAACGGACCAACTAAGTTTTTTTGATGCGAATGGCCTATTAAAAGGGAAGGATACTTATGGGGTTCTTGAAAGTCAAAATAATCACATCTGGATTACCTCGAATGATGGCTTAATCCTATATAATCGTAAGGATACCAGTTCCAGAAGATTTGTCATTACGGATGGCATCCAAGGTAACTTATTTAACCCGAATGCGATTTTTAAGGACAAGGACAGAAACCTATACTTTGGAGGTACCAACGGTTTTACACAACTTGAACCCAAAGAAATCAAGATCAACAAGCGGGCTTCCAATGTTTTCATCAACAGCATTACCGTAAATAACCGGAAAATTGTTCCTACCCAAACCGGAATTAATGAATTCGCCAAATTGGTGCTGAGTCCGGAAGAAACAACCCTTAATTTCAACTTCTCAGCCGATAACTTCCTGTTACCCGAAAAAAATGAATTTGAGTACCGCTTAACCAACTATATCGACCAATGGGTACAAGATGGTAATCACGGTTCGGCAACTTTTGTAGACATTCCTTCCGGCGACTATGTTTTTGAAGTCAAGGCTTCCAATAATGATGGCGTATGGAATGACACACCCGCTCGCCTACAAATTGTAATCCGGCAGTTTTGGTACAAATCAACACTAGCAATCGTCCTATATTCTTTGGCATTTCTAACACTATTCATGCAGCTCGTGAAATTCTATCGCGAACGGCTTAAGCTAAAAAAAGCCCTTTTAGTAGAAAAGATCAAACTGGAGCATGAAGAACAGCTGCACGAAATGAAATTGCGTTTTTTCACTAACATTTCTCACGAATTCCGCACTCCTTTAACCCTGATAAACTGGCCCATTAAAAAGCTGTTGAAATCCGACAACCTTTCTGGTGAGGAACGCGGTCAATTGGAAATCGTAAAAAGAAATACCAATAGGTTGCTTCAATTGATCAGCCAAATCATGGAATTCCGCAAACTTGAAAAAGGCCAAGCGAAACTTAACATTGCCAGGGTTGAGTTGGTTGGCTTTATGAACGAGATCATCTTTAACTTCTCAGAAGAGGCTAAGTCAAAAAACATCTCCTTTTCGTTTTCTCATGAAAAAGAACAGTGCCTCATTGAAGCAGACAAAGAAAAGCTAGATAAGATCATCTACAATCTCCTATCTAATGCATTTAAGTTCACGCCAGTTAATGGCAAAATCGATATAAGGCTACAAGGGAATGATCTAGCTCAAAACAACAATTACTTTTCAAATCAACTGAGTTTCGGAAAATTGGAGAATGAAGATTTTGTCGAGATCATGGTTACCGATAGTGGTAGGGGAATTGATGGCGACGACCTCCCCAATATTTTTAATCGCTTTGAACAAGGCAAAAGCGAAAAAGTTAGGGAGAATAGTACAGGTATTGGTTTAACGCTATGTAAAGATTATGCCTTACTGCATCGAGGTGTAATTATCGCACAAAGTACGCCTGGTGAGGGGAGTTGCTTTTCGATACGTATTCCCTCCAAGCAAAAGGCACAAAAGATCTTATATAAGAGTCATCAAAAAGTAGAAAAGATAAACTCTTGGGAATTCGTAGAAAAAGAAGCGGCTCCATCAAAAGCCACCAATAAAAGCATCAGCATCCTGGTCGTGGAAGACAATGAAGACCTTAGAAATTACATTACGAGTTTTTTGCAAGGATATTATTCCGTTTTATACGCAGAGAATGGTGTGCAAGGTCTTGAAATCCTCAATACCAGAAATGTCCATCTCATTATCTCAGATGTGATGATGGCAGGAATGGATGGTTTCGAATTCTGTCAACGGATAAAATCACAAATAGAAACCAGTCATATTCCCGTGATTTTGCTTACGGCTTTATCTTCAGCTGCAAATACGGCTACTGGACTGGAAAAAGGGGCAGATGC
>JAHQWA010000510.1 GCA_019634045.1 Saprospiraceae bacterium | reverse complement strand
TGATTATCTTTTGCCTAGCTAGGTGTTATCCTGACTAAGTGGAGTGGGAGTAATTAAAATATTTCACTTTCGCCTCAAAATACTCTATTTTTTTCAAGTTTTTCCCCATTTTTTATAAATTTTGCAGCTAAGACAAGCAACAGTAATCGCTGTATGGCGAAAACTTTTGGTGATTTTCACGGTAATAAATCTTCTTCGAAAAATTCATCTGACAGCCGTAAATGGCAATAGAAGCCGGAGTGAAAGTATTGAAGGCTATGCTATTAATGTTATCGGCAAAGCATTTCTCGAAGAGCCACAAAACTTATGCAAGCATCAGACACCACGCTGGATCAACTGGATTGGTCCATACTCCACCATCTGCAAGAAGATGGGCGACGGTCATTCACTGAATTGGCAGAGGATTTGAAAGTTTCTGTTGGAACCATTAGAAACCGCTATCATCGATTAGTGGAAGATAATGTTTTGCACATCATCGGCTGGGCGGATCCAGTCAAAGCGGGCTTCAATGCCTATGCCCGTGTTACCATTGAGGTGAAGCCAACCGAATTAATTCGGGCCGTTGCAGAGGCCCTTACGCAGGTTCCTGAAGTGACCTTCCTCGCTATTACCTCCGGAAAATACGATCTAGAGATCAATTTGCTTTGCAAGGATAATCGGCAACTCCTGGATGTAATGCATCAGAAAATCCACCCCATCAAAGGTATCTACGAGACGAATACTACCATTTACTTTGAAGTCTTAAAATGGGCGGCCCATGATATCAGCCAGCCTCGTACTCAACTCAAAGAAAAAGGTCACTCTGCAAAAGTCCAATTATAAATCATGCTAAGGATCGATCAAAATCGCTTATGGAACAGGTTAATGACCATGGCCGAGATCGGACGTAGTTCGAAAGGAGGGGTTTGTCGGGTAGCTCTGACTGAGGAGGATAGACAGGGACGTGATCTTTTCATTAAATGGTGTGAAGCTGCTGCCTGTTCGATCGAAGTGGACCCTATGGGAAATATTTTCGCCCGACGAGCAGGAATAGATCACAACCTTCCAGCTATTATGATCGGAAGCCACCTTGATAGCCAACCCACTGGCGGGAAGTTTGATGGAGTCTACGGGGTATTGGCAGGTCTCGAGGTAATCGAATGCTTAAATGATCATCAAATAAAGACAAGGCATCCGATAGAAATTGTCTCCTGGACCAATGAAGAAGGAGCCCGTTTTACACCCGCCATGATTGGTTCCGGTGTTTTCGCGGGAGCGTTTTCGATCGATTACGCCTATAGTCGGACTGATAAGGAGGGCAAAACCTTAGGTGAGGAGTTGATCAAGATTGGCTACCGGGGGAAGTCCCCCTTGGGCCAACGTGCTTACAAAGCGACCTTTGAATTGCATATAGAACAGGGACCTATCCTTGAAGCCGAAGGCAAATCTGTAGGAGTAGTCACCGGCGTACAAGGCATTCATTGGTATGATTTGATCCTTACGGGAAAAGAAACACATGCGGGCCCCTCTCCCATGTCCTATCGGGTGGATCCTGTCAGGGCAGCAATCCCCCTACTACAAGAGATCTATGAATTAGCAGACACCTATGCGCCCCATGCTAAAGTGACGGTTGGGTACTTGGATGCTAGTCCAGGCGTAAAGAATACCGTACCTGGTCAATTGAAAATCTCCCTGGATTTCAGGCATCCCGATGCGGAGATATTGGAGCGTATGGATCGAGACTTAAAAACTCAAATAGCCAAGCAGGCACAGAATACTGAGGTACAATTTAAACTAGAGGATATTTGGTATTCTCCGCCAGTGGAATTCGATAAAGACTGTATCGCAGCTGTGCAGCAAGCAGTGGACCTTTTGCAAATCCCGGCCAAGAAAATGGTCAGTGGCGCCGGACATGATGCCGTATATCTGGCAGGCTACGCTCCAACCTCTATGATATTTATCCCTTGCGAAGATGGCCTGAGCCATAATGAACTAGAAAATGCCGCTCCTGCTGATGTTGAAGCGGGGGCAAATGTACTTTTGCATGCCGCGCTTTCTCTAGCCCAACAAATGGATTAATATTAAAAACGTTCCTTCTTATTCGACAAACCAGAACATGATGAAATATTCGAACCGAAATACCTTATTCATTGCCTTACTTTGCCTCTTCTTATCCAACTGCAAGTCTCCTTCGCCTTTAGAAGTCTTGGAACAACAAATCAATGAAGAATTAGCACAAGTAGATGGCATTTTTGGCGTAGCCTTTAAAAATTTATCAACCGGAGAGGAGATCTTAATCAGTGCAAGAGATTCTTTTCACGCCGCTAGCACCATGAAGACGCCGGTTTTGATCGAGTTATACAAACAAGCGGCGGCCGGCAAATTCAACCTTTCGGATTCAATTGTAATCAAAAACGAATTCAAAAGTATCGTCGACGGAAGTCCTTATTCTATGAGTATCGACGATGATAGCGAAGGTAAATTATACAATGCGATAGGAACAAAAAGTACTATCGCAGATCTGGCCTATGATATGATCATCTATAGCAGTAATCTCGCCACCAATATCTTGATCGATCTAGTAGATGCTAAAAAAGTCACCCAAAGTATGCGTGAATTAGGAGCGCCGGACATCCAGGTTTTGCGAGGTGTCGAGGATATCAAAGCCTTTGAACAAGGTTTGAGCAACTCCACCACGGCTTATGACCTAATGGCCATTTACGAAAAACTAGCTTTACAGGAAGTAGTAAGCACAGAGGCCTCAGATGCCATGATAGATATCCTTTTCGATCAAAAATTCAATGAAATTATACCTGCCCATTTACCGGAAGATGTGAAAGTGGCTCATAAGACGGGCGTGATAACCGGAGTCCACCATGATTCGGGTATAGTATTTCTGCCAGATGGGCGGAAATATGTTTTAGTACTCCTATCTCGAGAATTGGGAGATTTCGACAAAGGGACAGCAAAAATGGCCGATGTCTCCAAGATTATTTATGACTACGTCGTTCAATAATACGTTTACGATGATCCAATTACCCACTGGTATTCAATTACAAGAAAAGACCTTGGCTTTTTTAGCCAAAACTCAGCACTTATTCATGGGAGGGGAGTGGACAGCCCCAGCTGAAGGTCAATACTTCCCAACGCTGAATCCAGCGAATGCTGAAGTTTTAGCCGAAATCCCCCTAGCTACGTCTCCAGATATCGACCAAGCCGTGGCGGCAGCTCGTCACGCCTTCCAAAACCATTGGCACCCCAAGATCAAACCCGCCAAACGAAGTCAGCTGATTCATAAACTGGCTGACCTCATGCAACGAGATTTACCAATCTTGATGGAACTGGAAACCCTAGACAATGGCAAGCCATTGAACAAGGCCAAATATGATGTACTCGGAGCCATTAACCATTTTAGATACTATGCTGGCTGGGCTACCAAGATAGAGGGCACAACTATTCCTGTTGATGGCCATAAGCTGGTCTATACGCTTCGCGAACCGCTAGGTGTGGTAGGGCTAATTATTCCCTGGAATTTCCCACTGATGATGGCAGCCTGGAAGTTAGCTCCAGCATTAGCCTGTGGAAATTGTTGCGTTTTAAAACCCGCAGAACAAACACCCCTAAGTGCCTTATATCTCTGTAACCTCATCCAGGAAGCCGGCTTTCCAGCTGGTGTCGTAAACGTAGTCACTGGCCCGGGAGTACCTACTGGAGAAGCCATTTCGCAGCACATGGATATTGACAAGGTGAGCTTCACTGGGTCAACAGTAGTTGGGCGAAAAATTATGACCGCTGCCGCTTCTAGCAACTTGAAAAAGGTCAGTTTAGAACTTGGAGGTAAGTCCCCCAATGTCATCTTCGCTGATGCCGACCTAAAGGCAGTAAGCCAATCTGCCCTCTGGTCCAGTTTTTACAATACGGGACAAGAATGCACCTTAGGATCGCGCTTGTATGTAGAACGTCCCGTTTACGAGGAATTTATCACCAAACTGAAAGAGCAAGCAGAGCAACTCAGCATTGGCAATGGCTTAACTAACCCTGATCTCGGACCAGTAGTCAGCCAAAAACAGCTCGATCGAGTACTCAACTACATTCAGGTAGGCCAAAATGAGGGCGCTGAACTCATTACGGGGGGCGAACGATGTACTGGTGCACTAAGTGATGGTTACTTTCTCCATCCTACCATATTTGGACATACCAATGATGACCTGCAAGTAGTACAAGAAGAGATATTTGGGCCAGTGGTGGTTGTTTCTCCTTTTGACAAGCCAGAAGAAGCTATCAGCAGGGCCAACCATACTCGTTACGGTTTAGCTGCAGCCGTTTGGACGCAAGACATCTCGAAAGCGCACCGATTCGCCCAAGCCACCCAGGCCGGTACAGTATGGATTAATGGATATGATCTATTTGATCCAGCAGTGCCCTTCGGAGGGCATAAGGAAAGTGGTATTGGCGCGGAAATGGGGAGAAGTGCTATAGATCTTTATACCCAAGAAAAGTCCGTTTGGGTGAATCTAAAATAATCGTCATAAACGCCCTCAATATCATTCCAAAACCATGCGACCGCAGATCCTCAATCGTACAGAATTATTGGCTCCCGTCTGGACACACCTTACTCAATTGCAACCGGTAAGAGGAGAAGGTATTTACCTATATGATCAAGAAGGTCATCGCTATACAGATTTCACCTCAGGCATCGGTGTGATCAATACAGGTCATTGTCATCCAAAAGTGGTCAAAGCTATCCAGGACCAGGCTAGCCAGCTACTCTTTGGACAAATGAACTGTGTCATTCCACCTACTTCTATACAACTAGCAGAAAAACTAAATACCGTAACGCCACCTTCTATTGATCGCTTTTTCTTCGCCAATAGTGGAGCCGAGGCAACGGAAGCTTGCGTCAAACTCGCCAAAGCAGCCACTGGACGGCAGCACGTGATCGTCTTTCAGGGGAGCTTTCATGGTCGCACGCATCTCGCCATGGCCATGACTACCTCCAAAACAGTATATCGACATAAATACCAGCCGCTTCCCGCCGGAATTTTCGTGGCTCCATTCCCTTATAGCTACTACTATGGTTGGGATGATGACACGACTATCGAGTTTTGCCTCAAGCAGCTAGATCTCCTCCTTCATGGGCAAACAGCCCCAGACGAAACGGCTGCCATCATCATTGAGCCCATCTTAGGGGAAGGCGGATATGTCCCAGCTCCAGCAGCCTTCATCCAAGCTTTGCGAAAGATCTGTGATAAGCATGGCATCCTCCTAATCCTGGACGAAGTCCAAAGCGGCTTTGGCAGGACCGGCAAATTCTTCTGCTACGAGCACGCCGAGGTACGACCGGACATCATTGTCATGGCCAAGGGCCTAGGGAGTGGCCTCCCCATCTCCGCCATCGCATCCAGTGCTGAATTGATGAACCGCTGGACACCCGGCACCCATGGAGGCACCTACGGAGGGGGCAGTACTATCGCTGGGGCAGCCGCCTGTGCTACCATCGATGTTTTACAGGAGGAAGGACTCGTAGAAAATGCCGGCCTCCGAGGCCAGCAATTAATGGGAGGACTACGCCAATTGCAAGCCAAGCACCCAATCATGGGCGATGTAAGAGGCAAAGGCTTGATGGTGGCCGTCGAGTTCACGCACGCTGATGGCCAGCCCGCCCCCGAAGTTGCAGCTAAGATTCTACAGCATTGCCTACAGCAACGATTATTATTGCTTGCATGTGGAACGTATAAGAATGTACTGCGTTGGATTCCGCCTTTGGTGGTAAGGGAGGAGCAGGTGGAGGAGGCGTTGGGGGTCTTTGCTGGTGCTTTGCGGACACTGAGGCGGTGAGTTACTCAGCGGGTGAGTGTTGTATTGTCTTTTTTTCTATGCAACAAAAGACTGAGTGCTACTCCCCTTCAACAAAGGCCCTGAAACACCTGCTATCACTAGTATTTAGCGCCCTTAAGCACACAGGGTGCTAATTATTCTTATGTTTTGTAAAAGAAGCGGGGAACAAAGCTAGAGTGGATTTTCAAGAACACTCAGGCGGTGAGTTACTCAGCGGGTGAGTGTCCTATGACTTTTTTTCCTATCTTTAAAGAATTATTGCTCTCTAAAACATTTAATCAACGCGCTCATGCACTTTGAACAAGGTGGTGTATATCACATCTACAACCAAGGTAATAATGGTAGGCGTATCTTCCTGCGCGAAGGCCATTATGAATACTTCATCCGAAAAATGCGGCAACATCTTCTCCCTTATGGAGACCTTTTATGTTGGTGCCTCATGCCGAATCATTTCCATTGGCTATTTCATGTCCAACATCTCGACCTCCCCAAAAGCAGGGTTTCCCAACGAGAAAAAGGGAACCGCTTTCTTTCCCTTAACGATTCTATTGGGATACTGCTTAGGTCTTATACTCGAGGGATCAATAAAGAGTTGAATTGGTCCGGTTCACTATTCCGAGGAAAAACAAAAGCTAAGGGAGGATTCATTGATGAAATTGTCACAGTTGAAAGAAAAGCTTTCTTTACGGAAGCAACTTACAACCATATTTGCTTCAACTACATTCACTACAACCCCGTAAAGGCAGAACTAGTAACTCATCCATCAGATTGGCCCTTTTCATCTGCTGTTGAATATGACTTGCCTAAGGCTGAAGGCCTATGCAATAAGCCGTTAGCCTATGAATTAGGCCTACTCACCGGATGAGTCAGAAGATTTCCAGATGATCTAGGTTCACCCGAAAGGGCGCGCCCAAGCTATCGAAGTAATCCTCACCAAAGACCTTTTTGAAGGACCGGACGCCTTTTTCCGTGAGGTAAGGGAGCATCAAGGTCCAAACTGCTTTGGTGGGGTCCTTGGTGATCTCCTCGTCCCGGATACTTTGCTGGGGAATCCAAAAGATGGATAGCATCCAGATGATTAGGGCGAGATTGTAGTAGATGCCCGGGAAGGGTTCGGCCTTCATACTACCGATCTGTATGCCATAGGCAATAGCTTCTTCATTATCTCTAATACTCTGAAGGCTGGATTGCTTGAATTGTTGGCGTAGAATGGGATGCTTCAGCACACGAAGGTCTCCAAAGATGAAACTGTATGCTAGATGGAGGGTGTGATAAAGTTTGACCTCGTTGTGTACATTCTGGAAAGATGGAAAATTCCGGCGCTTCTGGCTTTCTTCAGCCATGAGCTCCCAAACTTGATCTACAATGCTCTTCAACAAGAGATCCTTTTCCCCGAAATGATAAGCCAAGTTTCCTCGACTCATACCGATTTCATTCGCTAAATCTTGTAAAGATACATTCGCGTATCCCTGCTTATTAAACAGCTCAACCGCCTTCTCGATAATTCTTTCCTTCGTGCTTTTCTTCATGACTGAATTGTCTTACCACCGAATTACATAGAGCAAAGCTAACAACTTTAGTCGCCAAAAACTAGTTTTTACACATTTTTAGTCGCATACGACTAAATTTTACTTTTTTGACTTATCTTTGCGCCATCTCAATTGTTTTATTGTTGAAGTAGTAAAACCAAATTCAGACATGACAAACGTTACAGTGATCGGTGCAGGTACCATGGGGAATGGGATAGCACACGTTTTTGCGATGAAGGGATTCCAAGTTGCGCTGGTAGATATTTCTCAAGATGCATTAGATAAGGCAATAGCTACTATTACGAAGAACTTGGATCGAATGCTCAAGAAGGAACGCATCTCAGAGGCAGATAAGGCGAGTACCTTAGCCAACATTAAGACCTTTACGGATCTATCAGAAGGCGTGAGTCAAGCTGAATTGGTGGTAGAAGCTGCAACTGAAAATATAGATTTGAAACTGAAGATCTTTAAGCAAATGGATGCTGCCGCTCCGGCTAAGGCTATCCTGGCCTCTAATACTTCTTCAATTTCATTGACTCGCATTGCCGCCGCCACAGAACGTCCGGAGAAGGTAATCGGCATGCACTTTATGAACCCGGTACCAATCATGAAACTGGTCGAGGTGATCAGAGGGTATTCTACTTCCGATGAAGTAACACAAACGATCATGGAACTTTCCAAACAACTAGGCAAGGTCCCTGTGGAGGTAAACGACTACCCCGGTTTCGTTTCCAATCGGATTTTGATCCCAATGATCAATGAGGCGATTTACACTCTTTTTGAAGGAGTGGCAGGAGTAGCAGAGATTGATACCGTAATGAAGCTAGGTATGGCTCACCCAATGGGGCCACTGCAATTGGCTGATTTCATTGGCCTAGACGTTTGCCTAGCTATTTGCCAGGTACTTCACGAAGGATTTGGCAACCCTAAATATGCCCCCTGCCCTTTATTGGTCAATATGGTCACTGCAGGTAAGAAAGGGGTTAAATCAGGAGAAGGTTTTTACACCTATACTCATGGAACCAAAGAATTAGTCGTTGCTCCTGCTTTTCAATAGTTAAGTAGAAATCCGCGGCAAGCCCGTTTAGGCCCACCACCCTTTGGGTAAAAGTCCGGTCAAAAAATTCATCTTATGCAAAAAGTTGCGCCCTACCAAGCTAAAAACAAGATTCGCATCCTCACTGCTGGTTCTCTATTTGATGGACATGATGCTGCCATTAATATTATGCGTCGGATCATCCAGCGGTCCGGAGCGGAGGTCATCCATTTGGGCCATAATCGGCCGGTGCATGAAATTGTGAATGCAGCTATACAGGAAGATGTACAGGGAATTGCGATCACTTCCTATCAAGGGGGACACATGGAATTTTTCAAATACGCTTATGACCTCCTCCAAGAGAAGGGAGCGGGCCACATCAAGCTTTTTGGTGGTGGCGGTGGTACAATTCTGCCCAGCGAAATAGATGAACTCCATGCTTATGGGATTCAAAGAATCTATTCTCCGGATGATGGGCGTGCGATGGGGCTGCAGGGAATGATCAATAATTTGCTGGAGGCTTGCGATTTTCCGATTGGGGTAAAACTAAATGGCGAGTGGAAAAAGACCGAGAAACAACACCATGGATCGATCGCTCGCGTCATCTCAGCTATTGAGAACTACCCCAATGATCAAGATAAACCGCTCAAAGCCCTCGTTACCAAAGCGGAACAAAAAAAGATCCCCATTTTAGGGATTACTGGTACAGGTGGTGCGGGTAAGTCCAGCTTGGTTGACGAACTGGTCTTACGGTACCTTCAAGAGTTTCCGAAGGATAAGATTGGTATCATTTCAGTGGACCCCTCCAAGCGCAAAACGGGTGGGGCCTTGCTCGGTGACAGAATTCGCATGAATGCCATTGCTAATGAGCGGGTTTATATGCGTTCTATAGCTACCCGACAAGTCAATCTGGCATTGTCAAAGCACATTGGGGATGCCCTTAATGTGCTAAAATGCGCCAATTTTGACCTCATTATCCTAGAAACTTCTGGTATTGGCCAATCCGACTCGGAGATCGTGGATTATGCCGATCTTTCCGTGTATGTGATGACGCCTGAATACGGTGCAGCCTCACAGTTGGAGAAGATTGACATGCTTGACTTTGCCGACTTGGTAGTTCTCAATAAATTCGATAAGCGAGGAGCTGAAGATGCGCTAAGAGATGTAAAGAAACAGTACCAACGTAATCATGATCTTTGGGATCAGCCAGCCGAGAACATGCCGGTATTTGGCACCATTGCTTCACAATTTAATGATGCTGGCACCAATGTTCTTTTCGAAGCTTTAGTCCAAAAACTTTTCCCTAAACGGCTCGAAGAAAACGCCCAAAAACTCAAACTTAGTAGTCAGAAGATTAATATCATCCCTCCAAGCAGAGTTCGTTACCTTTCAGAAATAACCGATACGATCAGAAAATATGATCAAGAGACGGAAGAACAAAGTGAACTAGCCAGAAAGCTGTTCGCCCTAAAAACCACCCAAGAAACACTGGGGGATACTCCGCCTGATTTTGCAACAGTACTAGAGGAGAAAGTCAAAGATATTGAGCAAGACCTGAACAAGGAGACCCATCAAATTCTGAATCAATGGGAAGAGAAAAAGGCCGCCTATCAAGCGGAGGAGTTCGTATACAAGGTCCGGAATCGAGAGATTCGAGTACCCACTTTTACGATCTCTCTTTCGCATAACAAGATCCCTAGAGTAGTATTACCTGCCTTCAAAGATTGGGGAGAAATTGTAAAGTGGAGCCGTCAAGAAAATGTCCCTGGCGAATTCCCATACACTGCCGGTGTTTTTCCATTTAAAAGAAAAGGTGAAGATCCTACCCGGATGTTTGCCGGAGAAGGTGGGCCAGAGCGAACGAATAAACGATTCCATTATCTTTCAAAAGATACCCCTGCTAATCGACTATCAACTGCTTTTGATTCAGTTACCCTCTATGGTGAGGACCCGGATCATCGGCCTGACATCTATGGTAAGGTGGGAAATTCTGGGGTCAATATCTCCAGCCTGAATGATGCCAAGAAGCTGTATTCTGGATTTGACCTCTGTGATCCCAAGACTTCTGTGTCCATGACCATCAATGGTCCAGCTGCAACGATTTGCGCCTTCTTTATGAATGCTGCCATTGATCAACAGTGTGAGCGGTATATTGTGGAAAACAAGCTGGAACATCTGATCGAAGCCAAACTGCAAGAGATCTATGATGACAAAGGCTTCCCTAGACCTACTTACGAAGGAGAAATTCCCGAAGGGAATGAAGGATTAGGATTAAAACTCCTGGGTTTGACGGGAGATCAGGTGCTGGAGCCAGCCATTTATGAAGAGTTAAAGGCCAAGGCCTTGCAATCAGTACGAGGAACGGTGCAGGCTGATATCCTAAAAGAAGACCAAGCGCAAAACACCTGTATCTTTTCTACAGAGTTTTCCCTGAAATTGATGGGAGATGTACAAGCCTATTTCATCGAACAGAAAGTCCGAAATTTCTACTCTGTATCTATCTCAGGCTACCACATCGCGGAGGCCGGCGCTAACCCGATTTCGCAATTAGCCTTTACCCTAGCCAATGGATTCACTTTTGTGGAATATTACCTGGCTCGAGGAATGAACATCGATGATTTCGCCCCCAACCTATCCTTTTTCTTTTCCAATGGCATTGACCCCGAATATGCAGTCATAGGAAGAGTCGCCCGACGCATATGGGCCAAGGCCATGAAGTACAAGTACGGGGCAAACGAACGTTCGCAAAAACTGAAGTACCATATCCAAACCTCTGGTCGATCACTACACGCCCAAGAGATATCCTTCAACGATATTCGCACGACCCTTCAGGCACTCTACGCCATTTATGACAATTGCAATTCATTGCACACCAATGCCTACGATGAGGCCATTACCACCCCGACGGAAGAAAGTGTGAGAAGAGCCGTAGCTATCCAAATGATCATCAACCATGAATTAGGATTAGCGAAAAATGAAAACCCATTGCAAGGCGCTTTCATTATTGAAGAACTGACAGCCCTCGTAGAGGAGGCCGTAATGACAGAGTTTGATCGCATTACAGATCGCGGCGGGGTACTGGGCGCCATGGAAACCATGTATCAACGAGGCAAAATCCAAGAGGAAAGCTTGCATTACGAGATGCTCAAACATACTGGCGAATACCCGATCATGGGCGTCAACACTTTCTTGTCTTCGGAAGGTTCGCCGACGGTCACTCCAAAAGAAGTTATTCGAGCTACCACTGATGAAAAAGAAAAACAAATTGGAAACCTGAAGAATCTTCATGCTGTAAAAGCAGAACTGGCCCAGCAAGCATTAGAGAATCTAAAAGAGAAAGCATTGCAAAATGAGAATGTATTTGCTGCTCTGATGGAAGCTACAAAGCATTGCTCTTTAGGGCAGATTACCAATGCATTGTATACGGTAGGAGGGCAGTATAGAAGGAATATGTAAGTGGATCATGGATTTAGACATTGCTTTCAAGAATATCGCCAGAATCGTTCAACTTACCGAGAATGAAAAAGAGATATTCAAGTCTTTGGCCGAAGTAATTACTGTTAAGAGAAAAACGCATCTGCTTAGGGAAGGACAGATCTGTAGGTTTGAATATTTCATTCTGGAAGGTTGCCTAAGATCTTACTATACTGATCGTAGTTTGGTAGAACATACTACTATGTTCGCTATCGAGGGTTGGTGGACAGGCAACCTGAAGAGTTTTGTCCGAAATACACCCTCTGAATTCAATTTGGTAGCACAAGAAAACTCCAAAGTTCTCAGATTTACCAAAGAAAAGTTAGAAAAATTATATGCTAAAGTACCGAAGTTCGAACGGTTCTTTAGGGTTCTTCTACAGAACAGACTGCTGGCTACACAAGACCGAATTAGCCAACATCTATCCTTTACAGCATCTCAGCGATATCTCCAGTTTATTAGCAAATACCCCCAGATTGAACAGCGGGTACCCCTAAAACATATCGCCTCTTACCTCGGCATTACTGCCACCTATCTCAGTCGCTTGCGAAGAGCTAGAATGAACAACAAATTCTTGCACTAGTACGATTTTTTGGAGGTCAAAGTGATGGTAACTTTGAGTCATAAATCAATATTGTATCAAAAACTGTGCATCATGACCATGTTCCGACTTATCATTTGGCTCTTCATATCTTCTTTTTCTACCAGTCTTGTGGGACAAGAAAATGAGCCTACTCCTCAAAAAACTTGGGTATACACCTATATCAAGGCAACAGATAACGAAAGAAGTAATCTTAAAAAGTACATTGAAAAAAACTGGTTTGTGATGGACAGTATTGCCGTTCAGCGCGAGCTTTTCAATAACTATCAGTTGTTTGAAAACGTAGGTACTGAGGAACCGACAACTTGGGATTTCATAGTGGCGGTAGAATACTTCACACAAGGAACCTATAGTGATATTCAAGCTTCATGGCAGGAAATTCGCAGGGATCATAAGACGATTCTGATAGATGGAAAAGATTTTAATCAGCTGGGGCAGATTGTGAAATCCGAAAAATTAATACTCCATTCCTACTCCGCTCCATGACAGAAATAGTGCTATCTATTTCCTTTATGTGTTAGAACAGAACCCCATAGTCTATCGCCTACAGGTAACCCTAATAACTGGCAGAGCACATTTGAGGTAAAAGTCTTCAATATATCCCTTAGTCACCATCTGCTACCGCCCGCAATCGCAAAATCATCCCCTGATCTACAGCGAGATACAGCGCCCCATCCGGCCCTTGCTTCACACAACGTATGCGCCAATGCAAGTCCTTTAGCAGTCGCTCTTCCTCAACTACTTCTCCGCCTTCTAAAACTAATCGGTTAAGATGTCGGCCAGCCATAGCCCCTAGAAAGATATCTCCTTTCCATTCCGGGAACTGATCCGCGGTGTAAAAGGTCATGCCACTAGGTGCGATACTCGGCACGTAATAGTAAACGGGTTGTTCCATCCCCTGTTTATAGGTCCAGCCTTTGCCGACCGGCCCGCCTTCGTATTCTTCGCCGTAGCTGATGATCGGCCAGCCATAATTCCGGCCTGGTCGGGCGATATTGATTTCGTCCCCTCCCTTCGGGCCATGCTCATGTATCCAAAGCTCGCCGGTCAAGGGATGGAAGTCCATGCCTTGCTGGTTGCGGTGGCCATAGCTCCAGATTTCAGGGCGAGCGTGGGGGTGATGTAGGAAAGGGTTGTCGGATGGAATTCGTCCATCATCGTGCAATCGGATGATCTTCCCATTGTGTGTAGATAAAGACTGGGCAGAGTCTCTGGTTAAGCGATCCCCTATGCTAAAAAACAGATAATTATCCCGGATCAATAGGCGGCATCCGTAATGATCGCCTCGCTTGTAATAGGGTTGAGCCAGAAAGAGCCTCTGCCGGTCTTCCAAACAGTTTCCATTTAACCTTACCCGATCTATTGCAGTCGTAGTGGCACTATCTGCTCGGCCGACCGTATAAGCCAGATAGATCCAACCATTTTCCTCATACTGTGGATGAACCAG
>JAHQWA010000002.1 GCA_019634045.1 Saprospiraceae bacterium | reverse complement strand
CATTTAATTGACCTATTTTCATTACATTTTTTGTACTTAATCGTATGTAAAAGGAAAAGGTAACCGCCTAGGACAAAATTTTTTAAAAAAAAAAGACGACTAGGTGTGATTTTTCTCAGGCCACTGCGACTAATAGGGCGAAAAGAAAGGAGAGAACTTGGAAACTGGGACCTGTAAATTTCCCAATCCGTTACCTTTTGGCCACCTAAATTCGGCTAATGCAGCAAGAAGATAGATTCATAGAATTGATCAAGGAGCATGAAGGAGTGATCTTTAAGATTACCTCCATCTACGCCCGCAATGCTATGGATCAAAAGGATCTCTACCAAGAGATTGTAGCGCAGTTGTGGACCGCTTATGATAAGTTTAGGGGAGAGGCCAAGGTAAGTACCTGGATCTACCGTATTGCGTTAAATACAGCTATTACGAAACTGCGCAAAGACAAGAAATTAGCGAAAACCAAGGAAGTGGATTGGGTCTTGCAATATACTGATCAACGTGATCCAGTCCAGGAGAAACGCATTCGGCAACTGTACCAGAAGATAGAATTGCTCAACGATCTCGAAAAAGGAATTATCCTACTCTTTCTAGAGGACAGAACCTATGAAGAGATTGCTACAATCACCGGCTTAACGCTAACCAATGTTGCCACGCGACTTTCTAGGATCAGAAAGAAGCTTAGAACCCAAATGCTTAAAGAAACAAAAATAGATCGCTATGGAGCTAGATGAAATGAAAGCTATCTGGTCCGATCTTAGTGATCAGGTAGAAGAAAAACATCAATTAACACGTCAACAAATATTAGATATGATGGAGCAAAAATATAGGCGGCAAGTCAATGCCATCCTAATCCCAGAGTTGATCGGCTCGGTCATCTGTTTTGGCTTTAGTGCCTACATATTCTTCAATATCCAGAAACTGGATGAGCCACTGAGTTTGATTACTGGCGTCCTTTCCGCGATCATAATGATCATTCTTCCGATCCTCTCCCTAAGCATACTAAGTGGTTGGGTAAACCGGATCAACATCACAGAAAATACCTATCAGAAGACGCTGCAGGACTTTAATCGACTCAAACGACTGTTTGCTAAGATTCATCGGTATGCCTACGTATTGGGCTTCGGAATGATGTTCTTGGTGATCCCCCCTTTGGCAAAGATTATGAGTGATAAGAATATCCTGGAAGATGCTGGGGTATGGTTCCGACTGCCTTTCGGTATTGCCTTTGTATTACTGTTTATCTTTTTTACGATGCGCTTCTATAGAGCCCGGATACGGAATATTGATCAAGCTTTGCAAGATGATGAGTACGTTCAATGAGCCCCCAACAACTAACCGTAATACTTACCGTATATACCTCAATATTCTAGGCTGAGTCTTTCAGCCCGCTGCTTTTCCCAGAACATCGTACCAGCAGCACACATCTTCACCATTTTTTAACTGTTACTGAATACTTTTCTTCTTGCTGCTTATGCCGGAGCATAGGCCTGGGAGAGTAGTAGCTTGTAAAATACTTTAGCATGTCTCGATTGTTATTTTCAGTGGCTTTATTGCCCATTTTTTCGCTCTGTTCAGCCCAAGTAACCGGGGATTGGTTTGGTACCTTGCAGGTGCAAGGGGTGCAACTCCGATTGGTTTTGCACATTTCAGACTCTGATGAGGGGCTAGTTACCACTTTGGATAGTCCAGATCAGGCCGCTTTCGGCATTGCCGTGGCCAAGACGACATTTAGTGATTCCAAACTTTCACTAGATCTCGTAAATCTCGGCGCCCAATTTGAAGGGGAGTTAAAGCAGGACTCACTTGCTGGGTTTTGGTTGCAGGCAGGGCGTCAATTTCCGCTACAATTTGGACGAAAGGCCAAAAAGGTAAGCAAACTTAAACGACCACAAGAGCCTTCCCCACCGTTTCCCTACCAAGAAGAAGAGGTACGCTTCGAAAATATAGGAGCGGATCTATATCTCTCTGGCACGCTTACTTTACCGACCGGGAGTAATAAACCGCCCGTAGCGATCTTGATTTCTGGCAGCGGTCCCCAAGACCGGGATGAATCTATTGCCGGCCATAAGCCATTCCTCGTACTAGCGGATCATTTAACTCGCCAGGGCCTTGCTGTCTTGCGGTACGATGACCGAGGAACTGCACAATCTACTGGCAATCACGCAACAGCCACGACGGCCGATTTTGCAACGGATGTAGAAAGTGCGATTCAGTATTTGCGTACTCGAAAGGATATTGATATCCATAAGATTGGACTGATTGGACATAGTGAAGGAGGCATCATTGCTCCCATGGTGGC
The DNA here is from genome assembly GCA_019634045.1 of Saprospiraceae bacterium. Classification (GTDB taxonomy): domain Bacteria; phylum Bacteroidota; class Bacteroidia; order Chitinophagales; family Saprospiraceae; genus DT-111. The sequence goes on along the minus strand of JAHQWA010000002.1, from coordinate 23,226 downwards.
GGCTCGTTCTAATGAAGTAGCTTTTATGGTCCTATTGGCTTCAACTGGGGTTTCTGGGAAGGAATTGTCTTTGCAGCAGGCGCAATCTTTACGCACTTTTGAGGTTCCCGATGAAGATGCTTTTATGGCTTTTAATGAACGGGCCATCGATATCGCGGCTAGTCAGGAGGATTTGAAGGTGATTCGGGAAAAGCTTAGCAAGCATTATAATAGTGTGCGCCCTGCGATGTCTGCTATGATGCCTGAGGGGACGGACCTTGATGCCTTTATCCGACAACAAGTCCTACAAATGACTACGCCTTGGAGTCGATTTTTCTACAACTACAATCCTGCGGAGGAGTTAGCTAAGATTTCAGCATGTCCCGTTTTATCACTTAATGGAACCAAAGATCTACAAGTGTTAGCCGATGTGAACCAAGGGGCAATCAAATTAGCTTTAAAAAAAGCTGGTAATAAGGATGTTACCATAAAAAAAGTAGAAAATTTGAACCATTTGTTTCAGGAGTGTGAAACGGGAACCATGTCGGAATACGGTCAGATAGAACAAACCTTCGCTCCCCAAGCCTTGCGGATGATCTCTGACTGGATTCAATCCAAAACACAATAAACAGAATGAATGACCAATGGCTATAGGGACTTAAAATAAGCCTGTACTATATGCTCTGCTTTCTTTCGGTTGGGGGTGAATCCGGTATTCTCTCTGCCGCGATAATCGAGGTAACTGGGCCATTTCCACCAATAAATGCCATGTATCCAATCCTTGTCGCCGATGGTTTTGAACACCGTTTCATAACACCATTCTTGATGGTCTTCATTGAATTCCCTTCCATCAGCCTGAGCATGTGGATTAAGCCAGGGGCCTTCGATACTGCGAAAACCAATTTCGGTTAGCAGTAGGGGGCGCTTGGCTGCTTGGCTAATTCCTTCAGCTTTTTTGATTACTGATTTAAAGGCTTTATTCAACTCCTTTTTACTTACCTTTTCTTTATCGCCCAATGGGTAATAACAATTCAATCCGATGTAGTCCAAATCTTCCCAAAAACTCAATTGCTCAAATTCTTCCCCCCAATTAGAGGCGTAAGTAAGTGGGCCTGAGTAAACGGCTCGAATACTTCGGATTAGTTCTCGCCATCTTTCAGGCTGCGCAATGGTGGCTTTTACAAACTCCACTCCAATGCAGAGCATATCCATGTCGTGCATTTCTGCAACTAGAGCATAGTGTATCATCCAGCGGCCATAATATTCAAAGAAGGTTTCCCATTTCTCATCGGAATCAAAGGACACATCCCCCGGCCAACTTCTTCCCAACCAGATTTGTGGCTTGAGTAAGGTGTTCATCCCTAATTCTTTGGCATGATAGTGGGAGAAGACCGTAGATTCATCGTTTTCCATACCCGGTCCTTCCACGATCGGAATGTGTGTGGGGATGTTGGGGTCGTGCATGTAGGAATAGGGGACCAGTGCAATCGCATTGGAATTCAGGCCTTGGAGCCGTTGCAAGGACTGTAGCGCTAGGGCAGAACCGTAGCCATTGTAAATACGATACCCTTCATGGGCAAAATTGAAGCCCTTTTGGAACGCAAGTTGGGCATTGGCGGTTCGTGGGGTGATTTGGGCGTAGTGCTCTGATTTAAAGGCCGACCATTTCTCCTCCCATTCTGCATTGACCAATTCACTCAGTTTTAGGCTGGGGTATTTAGCGAGAAATTGATCTTTGCCCCACTCTGCGATGAGGAAATCAACCAGAGCAGCTCCACTGATAGATCGAATCAAATCGGAAGACTCCTCCCACCATTGTTCATTCTGTAAGTATTCCAGGGCAGGCAGGTAACTTGCCTGATGCAGTTTAGTCGCCCAGTAGAGGTAGCCATGATCAAACCAACTGTCATTTAGAAAGGTAACCAAACCTTGTTCGATGGGCCACCAGGCTGGTTTCCCTAGTACTTCTCGAAGGAGAAAATAGTTTTCCATATGCTGGGCAGCCCCACCAAACCAGGGACTTTCCACCACATGGACTTCTTTCTCTTTTAGCTTGATTTGCGCCTCGTGGGTATCCTTGGTTTGTAGGCCGATCCGCTCAGAAGAGGGGTAAATGTAATAGGAGAGTTGTAGCTCGGGGTCTTGCTCTCCAAGGAAAGTAAGGGTGGCATTATACTGATCTTCACAACGCTGCTTTATCTCCTCCACTCGGGCTGCGTCTAGGGAGGTGTTTTGATTGATGAAGGTAAAATGCGGAGTCTCCCCAATGGTATCTTTGGTTTCGTAAAAGTCGTAGTGAACACGTTTATCCATTTGCCAATCCTCATCGGATAGATAGCCCAGCATCTGCGCCTCTCCCTCATTGTATAGCTCATAGCCCCAACTACGCCATAAGATCTCTCGCCAACCGTTGGCTTGGTGCTGCTGCAAGTGTTTAAAGATGGATAGATCATCATTGCCCGTTAAAAGGAACAAGGGCATCTGCTGATTTTGAGGATGGGGGAAAGGGAATAATTTGAACACCATTTCCGAGCCAGCAAATTGCTTACCGGCAGCTTCTAGCCCCTGATCTTTGAAAGTAAAAGGAAGAAACTGCTGTATTTGCTGTACCAAGGCATGGGAGCTCCAATTCCCAATGAGCAAAGTCGGTAAGCGCTGCAGGTCTGCCAGCTGCACCTCTTTAGCCTGTACAACGCTAACGGCTACCATCTCTCCCCGGCGAATCTCCAATTGCATATCTGCCAATACCTCTTGGAAGGGCTGGTCACTATTTTCATCATACACAACCAAAAAGGAATCGACCTGAGCCAATTGATTGAGCAGATTGCGCCGGCTTACCTCGCTTGTATTTTCAGCCTCGCTTTGGGCGACTACCTTACTGGTACACTGAAGATGGATAAGGGAAAAGAAGAATAGGGCGAGTAGAGAAATTACAGCCCCAAGGCGTGCTCGTAGCATCATAACAGTAGTTTTAGGTAACAGACAGTTTCTGCAAAATGCAGCGTCTGGAATACAGCTTGTACCATGACTCAAGAGGTTCCTTCGTCATCGTACCCACCTACACTACTTAAGCTATTGGTTGAAACTGCAAGATAGTGACTTAAGTAAGTAGTTTCCGCTTACTTAAATCACTATCAATTAACGTTTATGGGAGGGCTATAGTTCTCTGATCTTAATGCTTCTGAAATGTACTTCATCACCGTGATCCTGCAAGAGGATATGCCCTTGCGGCTTCTCTCCGAAGCTTGGCCACTTTTTATACTTGCTGTAGGCTACTAATGCCTTCCACATTTGCGTCCCTCTTTCATACTCCACTACTTTGAAACCATTCAACCAGTGCTCCACATGTCCATCTTTGGCAATAATATGTGCGCGATTCCATTTGCCAATTCCATTGAACGGCTTGCCACGACTGGGGACAGACAGGTTCTTAGCCGTAATCAAATCATACAGCGACCCGACTGTTCTATTGCCGCTTACGCCCATCTTTGCATCTGGATGTTTTTTATCGTCAAGGATTTGGAATTCTGGTCCAATGGCCGAACCTTCTTTCTTGTTCAATTCTGGATCAACGAAGTACTTGATTCCACTATTGGCTCCTTCTGTAATCTTAAACTCCACCTTGAGCTCGAAGTCACTGTATTGCGCAGTAGTAATGATATCTCCGCCATTTCTGGATTCTGCTCCACCGGAAGACTCTACAGTGAGAATGCCTTCCTTCATGGTCCAACCTCTCTTGGGAAAGTGGTCTAATTTTGCTCCAATCCAACCGTCTGAGCTTTTACCATCCCAAAGTAAGCGCCAGCCCTTTCTTTTTTCATAATCTGTTAAAGTATTGGCGACTAGGTTGATTTCCTGCGTGGAAGGGTCCATGGCCCAGCGGTCTGCTTCCAGGTCTTCCGTTTTAATTCGAATATTGCGCCATCTCACTTCTGTTCCAGCCTGCTCTTCATTACCAATGCTATGGACTTGAAGGCAAATGAATCCCTTGGCAGTCATATCATCAACTAAGTTGGCAGTGTTTACTCCATTTACCCAAACACGTAGCTCGTTTCCGATGGCTTCGATATGGTACTTATTCCACTGGCCTCCCTTGAAGGCCTTACGCCCCCTTGGATTGTTCCCGAGCGGGTATAGCCAACCACGACGAGCTTCATCGTAAATGCCCCCACTATAGGCTCTGGTACTGGGGTCAATTTCTACTTGATACCCATGCACTCGACCGTCGCGATAGTCTTTCATACTATTACTACGGATCTGGATGCCAGAGTTTAGTAATGGATGGACTTTTACTTCAACTTCTAGAATGAAGTCCGTGTAGTACTTCTCTGTGGTGAGGAAAGTGTTAGGCGTGTTTAATTGTGACACCCCTACAATGGCATCCCCTTCGATGTGATATTCAGCCTTACCGTTGAGCTTCTTCCAACCGGAGAGATCTTTCCCATTGAAGAGAGAAACCCAGCCATCATCATTATTGGCTTGAAGACCGGCTGTTAGGAATAGGCATAGCAATAATAGTAGGCCTGTTTTGACTTGCTTCATTGTTGTTATTGTTTTTCGTTTTAAAAGTGTTGGTATAAGGTATGTACTCATAAATGATTTTTCACCTCGTACAGTGGCAAATTTCGCACATTATTGGGAATAAAGGAAATGCTGATTGGAAATGACTGCAGCTGGCTTTGCTAGAACACTCCAAACTTAGGGTATTTTTCCATGGGAGACCCCATTTGAACTATAATTGTTTGCCTCCTAGTCTACCTTCCTGAACAAACCCTACAAATCTCTATCCCAAGCATTGCATCTAGTAAATCAGCAAAAAGACCGAGTGCTAAGACAAAAGGTCAAGATAGTACCAATAACCAATACCATAGTTTGTGGTCGGAACACCATAGCCATGCGAAATTTAGAAAAAGTGGAACGAAACCAGGCCACTAAAAAAGAAAATAAATTTCTTATCCACAGTAACCTACCGCCAGGACAGAGCCCCCTTAGTTGGAGCCAAATACTAGGATAAACTCCTAAGTAGCAAAGGGAATGCTATATATCTGGATCTGCTAAATCAACAGAAATAGGCCAGCCGCGTAGGCCCTTTTTGTGATGATTAGTCGGATAATACCAGAAGAAAATAAATCAAACTATTGCAAATTATTTAAAAGGCGTATATTTGCCCAGTTTTTCTCCTGAGGTATCCGTACGGGTACTGACTGGGGAATTACGCTCTAGACTTTTTAACGCTTTTATTCTAACATTTTTTTAAAATTTTCGAGTTATGCAAGGTAAAGGAGTTGTAAGATTCTTCCTTGTAGTGATGCTGGTGGTGACTTTGATACAGTATCTGACCGTGATTCCAACCAATAGGGTGGAGCGCGAAGCAGACGCTTTTGCCAAGTCGGCCTCAGATCAAGTACAGGAGGAATTGAGGGATTCCGTTTTGAAATCAAAACGGACCGAGTTCCTAGACTCTATGTCTACGGAACAAGTTTTTAGGATTCCAATGTTGAAATCCTACACGTATCAAGAGCTAAAAGCTCAACAATTAGCTTTAGGCCTCGACCTCAAAGGAGGTATGAGTGTCGTCCTACAAGTAGACCTCAGGGAGTTTTTAAGGTCCCTGGCCAATGACTCGAAAGATCCTACATTTATTGAAGCGTTAGAAAAAGCAACTGAAGCCCAAAAGAAAGCACAATCCGATTTTATTACATTATTTGCTGATGAGTGGAAAGATATTCGTGGCGACAAGCGTTTAGCACCTATTTTCCAGCGTAATGAAGCCCTTCGTGATGAAATTAATTACGAATCTTCTGATGGAGATGTAGTCGGCATTTTGCGAAGCAAGTCCAACGAGACCGTTGATCTGACTTTCAAGTTACTTAAAGAACGAATTGACAAATTAGGTGTTACTCAACCTAACGTATCTCTAGATAGCGAACGCGACCTGATCCTAGTAGAGCTTCCAGGTATCGATAATCCAGAGCGTGCAAGAAATTACTTGCAAGCAACGGCTAAGTTGGAGTTCTGGAAGGTGTACCGGATGAATGACCCAGGTATTTTCCAAGCTTTTGCTTCTGCAAATAGCGTTTTGGCCAATACCGAGAATGTCAACTTGGAACCACAAATTCTACGGATTGATACGATTCCTGAAAAGGATACAACGGGCGTAGATATTCCAGGAACTGTTGCTAGTATTGATACGATTTACGACACGAATTCTAATGCTGGACCCTTATTCTCTATTTTAAGCTTGAACCCTGGAAACGCTCAAACGGCTATCCTAGGTTATGCCAACAGGAATAAGGTTAAGCAAGTGAATGAATACTTGGAAAGAGAGGAAGTGCAGTCTTTGTTCCCTGCTGATATCAGCTTTCATTGGTCTAAAGACCCAGTGTCCCTAACGGATGACACCAAGAATGCGGATCAATATCAACTATACGGTATTAAGACAGAACGTCAAGAGGCCCCACTATCTGGTGATCACGTGACTGATGCGGCTCCGCAACCGGATCCGAATACGAACGAGATTGGCGTTTCTGTGAAGATGGATGGAACGGGTGCCAAGACCTGGGCGAGATTGACAACGGAGGCAGCTCAAGATAACCGCAGAGAAATAGCCATCCTTTTAGACGATGAGGTAGTATCTGCACCAAGTGTAAATGAGCCAATTACGGGAGGTAGTTCTTCCATTACTGGACGATACTCTGTACAAGAAGCAACTGACTTTTCCAATATCCTACAGGTAGGTAAGCTACCAGCAGAAACGAAGATTATTCAGGAAAACTTAGTAGGTCCATCACTAGGACAAGATAACATCGACCGCTCTTTGCGTGCATTGGTGATCGGTTTTGCTATCCTTTTGGCCTTTATGATCGTGTACTACGGTGGAGGTGGTATCATCTCTATCATTGCACTATTGTTGAACATGATCTTCATCTTTGGTGCTTTGGCTTCGCTAGGTACGGTATTGACTCTTCCTGGTATTGCAGGTATCATTCTGACGATCGGTATGGCCGTGGATGCTAACGTAATCATCTACGAACGGATTCGAGAGGAAGTGCGAGCCGGTAAGTCGATGATGATTTCGATTGCGGATGGTTTCAAGAACTCCTATTCTGCGATTATTGACGCCAACGTAACTACGATCCTTACGGCTTTCGTCTTAGCCTACTTCGGTTTAGGACCAATTAAAGGTTTTGCTGTAGTATTGATCATTGGTGTGTTATCTTCCTTGTTTACTGCCGTATTAGTTGGTCGGTTGATGATTGACTGGTGGACGAGCAAAGGTAGAGGCATCCAGTTTGATACTAATTTCTCTAGAAATGCTTTCACCAATCTTAATATTGATTGGTTAGGCAAACGTAAGATTGCCTACATCATCTCAGGAGTGATCATTGCCTTGGGCTTAGTTTCTATGTTTACCCGTAGTTTTGAGTTAGGAGTAGACTTCAAAGGAGGTTTCTCTTACAACATTACGATGGAGCAAGAGACTTCTGCAGATGAACTGCGAAATTCTTTGACTACTGCTTTTGAAGGTAGTGCACCGGTGGTGAAAGTGGTGGATAATGCCAATACTTTCAATGTTACTACTGACTACTTGATTGATGCAGAGGAAGTACCTAATGAGCCTAAGCCGGTTGATTTAGTTATGGATAAGCTATTTGCTGGAGTAAACTCTGTAGCAGGTGGTAGTCTTGATAAGAATAATTTCAAGAATCCTGATGGAAAGGGAACGCACGTGACCAGTTCCAGTCGTGTCGGACCAACCATTGCGGATGATATTCAGGATAGTGCTTTCCAAGCAGCCATCTTCGCCTTATTACTGATCTTCGGATATATCTTCGTTCGATTCAGTAAGTGGCAATACAGTATGGGTGCGGTAGCAGCCTTGTTCCACGATACTTTGATCGTATTAGCGATCTTCTCTTTAGGTCACGGGATCTTTCCTTGGACCATGGAGATTGATCAAGCATTCATTGCTGCGATCTTAACGGTGATCGGTTATTCTATCAATGATACCGTGGTGGTATTTGATAGAATTCGAGAATACTTAAACATCTACACCAAGAATACTAAGGAAGAAGTAATCAATATGGCGGTAAATAGTACGATTAGCCGTACGATCATTACCTCTGTGACTACCTTCTTCATGGTTGCGGTATTATTTATCTTCGGTGGTGCCAGTATCAAAGGCTTTGCTTTTGCCTTGTTGGTAGGTATTATCGTGGGTACATACTCTTCTGTTTTCATCGCCACTCCAATCATGTCTGATTTGTCTGGTGACTTGAAACCAAAAGAAGTAGATAGTAAGAAAAGCTTCTCTCGCGCGGCTGCCAAAGCCAAGTAGGGGAACCTAATACTAGTCAGGGGCGAGTTACTCGCCCCTTGACTTAAGATAGAAAGCGCCTGCTCATCCGTACGGAGGAGCAGGCGCTTTTCATTTGGGATAGTCGAGGAGTTGGAGCTTTTGCTCTAATCCCAAGTAGTGCGATCACCGTTTCTTCAAGAAATAGGTAATTCCACCTAGGACTAAAATACCCAAACCCACTAAACTCTCCAAAGGGCGTTCGTAAAGGATATAGGAAAGCACAACAATACTGAATAGAATATAGAATACCTGCAGTTTATGACCGAAAGGACCTTTGAAGGCCTCGGGTTTCTTCTCAATAAAGAAGATACTGGAGATAGTAAGCGTACTCATCAATTGCAAAACAAAGCCTGCATAGATCATAACTTGCTCAAAGGTACCGCTTAGTGTAAGCAGTGCACTGATTAATACCTGTAGCCAGATGGCTCTGACTGGCACCCCGCCCTCCGTTTTCACGGCAATAAATTGCCAAAGTGAATGTTCCTTAGCCATGGCAAAGGTAATCCGAGAGCCAATCCATAGATAACCGCTGATGGTAGCGATCAATTGTATAGAAATAAAATAGCTAACCAATCTCGCCCAATTCTCACCCGCCAGGTTAGTAAAGGCAATAGTAGCTACCTCTACTTGCCCTTCTAGTTCCCCAAAGCTTGCATGTCGTAAAAATACGAGTTGTAAAAGCACGTACACCAGGGTCACGGCTACGGTTCCTCCAATCAATGCTTTCGGTAAATTTCGCCGAGGCTCACGAATCTCATCCACTATATAAGCCGCAGAATTCCAGCCTTGATAGGCATAGGTTACAAAGATGAGCGAGACCGCAAAACCCGGTTTCCAAACCTCGTTACTCCAACCCTGGTCGAAGGAGAGTGCATTGTTGTCGGCGGGCATGAAGGCAAAGCCAGCTGCAATCAATAGAAAAACAAAAAGCATCTTGATTACGCTAGAGTAATCTTGAAAATTACCACTTACTCTGATTGTCTTGGTGTGAATCCATGCCAAGGCGAAGATGATTCCAATGCTTATCCAGTTGGAATATGCGTCGATAAATGGAGGAAGACGGAGGTAATCCGTCATTGCCATGGCAGCAATAGCTACTGGCGCAGAAAAGCCAACGGTCAAAGAAGTCCATGCATAGAGGTAGCCAAGAAAGGGATGGAAGATGCGAGAAAGGAAGATGTAATCCCCACCAGATTCCTTAAAGTGTGTCCCTAGTTCTGCATAAGTGAAAGCTCCAATCAAGGCGATGATGCCCCCCAGAACCCACAAAAAAATGACGCTCCAAGTACTGTGTACTTCAACCAGTTGAAAGCCTAAACTGGTAAACACCCCCGTTCCGATCATATTAGATATGACGAGGCCTAAGGCTGTCTTCCAGCCTATTTTAAACTTGTCACTTTGCAAAGGGCAATAGATTGTACTATGTACGCAAATAGCAATGCCCAAGCGTATAGTTCTATATACCCTTGAGATCCTGTTATTTACGTTGAGGACAATCCTGGTCTAGGTAAGCAGTGGATCATTCATCTACTGCTTAGACCATGATTGACTTCCAATATCTCCGTTTATACTTGACACAAAGGGGAGTGGATAAGCCAGAACCCCTGATGGTCCGTTTATAGCAAAGCCGAAAAAGGTCTGGATTTCCAAACCTTCTTCCTGCTCTTATTTATCTTGAGGTCGGGCTTATGGATGGCACTATCCGTGCCTACGAAAGATCTGGTCTATACGACAATATTGATCATCCTACCTGGCACGACAATGATCTTTCGGATGGTTTTACCTTCTGTATACTTCTGAATGCCTTCTCCGGTTATCGCCGCCTTTTCCAAATCTTCACGACTCGCATCCGCTGGAAATTGTGCTTTGGCACGTGTCTTTCCGTTAATGGCGATGGGGTAAGTTACGGAATCTTCCACCAAGTGAGCTTCATCAAATACCGGATAAGTCGCATGGTGAACACTACCGTCTTTTCCCGCCAAATGCCAAAGTTCTTCTGCAATGTGCGGACCGAATGGTGCCAACAAGATAACCAAGGGTTCCAAAATTTCCCTCTTATTGCAGTTTAACTTGCTCAATTCATTGGCCGCTACCATAAAGGCGCTGATGCAGGTGTTAAAGTTGAAGCGTTCGATGTCCTCGTTAACTTTCTTAATGGCAGTATGCAAAGACTTCAATTCTTCTTTGGAGGGTGCTGCATCGCTCAACTGGAAATTGCCTTGCTGGTCGAAGAACAAACCCCAGAACTTTCGTAAAAAGCGACTTACACCATCAATACCCTTGGTGTCCCATGGCTTAGATTGCTCAATCGGACCCAAAAACATTTCGTACATCCGGAAGCAATCCGTGCCGTAGCGATCGATCACTTTATCCGGATTGATTACATTGAATTTCGACTTGGACATTTTACCTACCTCGGACAAGGTCGTCATCACTAATTCCTCTGCTCCGTCCTGCAAGCTGACGCTTCCATTTTGGTAAGTACCGCTAGCTGATTCAAAAATGGCCTCCTTGTATTCCGGGCGCCATTCGATGAATTTACCAATCCCTGCTTTGCTCAAGTACGACTTAGGAGAGCCGTAATTACTGACGAAGTCAACGTGTACTGGAATTTTAGCAAACTCCTTGTCAGACTCTGCTGCGGCCATTTCTGCGGTTACAAATCGCTTTTGATCACCTTCCGATCCCTTTTCCAAGAAGATAAATTCGATCACGCCTTGAATCATTCCTTGGTTGATCAACTTCTTAAATGGTTCATTGGTTGGCAATAAGCCTTTATCATGCAAGAATTTATGCCAGAAGCGCGCATACATCAAGTGTGCCACTGCATGTTCTGATCCACCGACGTACAAGTCGACAGATTCCCAATAGTTGACTGCGTCTTGACTAACAAATGCCTCATCATTATGAGGATCCATATAACGCAAATAATACCAGGATGAGCCAGCTACTGCCGGCATAGTATCCGTCTCGCGCACAAATCCTTCATCGGCATTAACCCAATCCTGCAAGCGTGACAAGGGCGACTGCCCGCCTTTACCTGGCTTGAAATCGTCCGTATCTGGCAACTCCAATGGCAAATCTTCCACTGAGATCATGTGTGCAATATCCTCGCTATCGTATTTGACGGGGAAAGGCTCCCCCCAATAACGCTGACGGCTGAAATTGGCGTCCCGCATCTTATAGTTCACTCTTGCCTTTCCAATACCCAACTCTTCTACTTTAGCAGAAGCTGCGGTGATGGCTTCCGGCACTTCCATACCGGTCATGAAGCCCGAGTTGATAATGACGCCCACCTTATCGTGTAAGGTAGCACCGGGATATTTGGATTTGTCAACCACGTCGATGATAGGCAAGTCGAACTTAGTAGCGAAGGTTTTGTCTCGTTCGTCATCGCTAGGCACCGCCATAATGGCTCCGGTTCCGTAGTCCTTCAATACATACTCACCGATCCAGATCGGAATTTCTGTATTGGTGAAGGGATTGGTAGCATAGGCTCCAATGAAGGCTCCGGTCACTTTCTTTTCTGCCATGCGTTCGATCTCAGAGCGAGCATTCACATAACTCAAATAGTTATCTACATCTTGCTGTTGCTCAGCCGTCGTCAATTTAGCCACCAAATCGTGTTCAGGGGCCAAGACCATATAGGTAGCACCGAAGATGGTATCTGGCCGAGTGGTAAAGACCTCAATTTTTTCGTCTGACCCAACCACCTCAAAATGGATGCTGGCTCCTTCCGAGCGGCCTATCCAATTGCGCTGCATGGTCTTCAAGGCATCCGACCAATCAATATCGTCCAAGTCGTACAACAAGCGGTCAGCATAGGCGGTAATGCGCAAGTACCATTGCGTCATGGCCTTTTGGATCACCGGATATCCACCCCGTTCAGACACCCCGTCTTTCACTTGGTCATTTGCCAACACGGTTCCCAATTCTTCACACCAGTTCACATAGCCAATCTTGCGATAGGCTAAGCGGTAGTTCATCAACACCTCCGCTTGTTCCTTCCGGCTCAAGCCTTGCCAATCTGCCGCGCTAAAGACCGTTTCCTGGGCGGTAGCCGCCTTGATTTTAGCGTTTCCTTCGGCTGCGAACTTAGCCTCCAATTCGCTGATAGGTTTTGCACTATTGCTGCTTTGATCAAAGTAATGATCAAACAACATGGTAAAGATCCACTGGGTCCACTTGTAGTATTTAGGGTCACAGGTATAAACCTCGCGGCTCCAATCGAAGGAGAACCCCAAATTGCTCAATTGCTCCCGGTAACGGGCCATGTTTTCATTGGTAGAAACGGCTGGGTGAATGCCGGTCTGCAAGGCATACTCCTCGGCAGGTAAACCAAATGCATCGAAACCCATTGGATGGAGCACATTGAAACCCTTCAATGTCTTATATCGGGAATATATGTCTGAGGCAATGTAACCTAGTGGATGCCCAACGTGCAATCCCGCCCCGGAGGGGTAGGGGAACATATCCAAGACATAGTACTTTGGCTTATCAGACTGGTTATCTACTTTGTAGATTCCGTTTTCTTCCCAGTACTTTCTCCATTTAACTTCGATGTCTCTCGGTTTATAGTCCATGCTGCTGTGGTTTCTTTTTGATGCGAATGTCGATCCAAATAATCTCTTGATCTACCGGATCTGTGGTGTATTTTGAGTTAAAGTAGTGTGATATTAGATACTCCTGATTTTCAACTGCGTCTTTTCAAACCAGGCCTTCGTTAGAAAAACGCTTACATAGCCTGTGACTATCCCGCTTGGGGTGCCAATTTTCTGACTAGACAAGGCAGAAAAATCGCTACTTGAAATTTCACAATTACTATTGTCACACTAATTGTGAATTTCCTGTCCAACAATCCCGATTTTCTAAAGGTTCCCCATAAGGCTCGATTGCAGTGCTCTGTTCGATAAAGGAAGCCTTAGGTTAGACAATGGTAGTCGGTACGGGCAAAAAACGTGCTTACGACCTTGGGATTGAACAAGTCGCGAAAATAGATAAAATCACGCAATAAGGGAAAAGCCATCGAGGGCTATTGGCAAAAAGAATAGGCAATCCCTGTTTTTAGACATTTTAGTGGAAAAGGCGTTTTACTTTTAAGTGTAGTAGGTGTCTACGCAGACTATTACCAACTCGACCAGAATCTCTAGCTGCTGGTCGGAAAAAGTAGCCTGGTTTGGCAAAAAGTTCTTAATTTGTCAGCGAACTAAAAACATTGTTATGATTCGGTCATTAATCAAGTTTGGACTTCTTTTAGTTGTATTGGTGGTAGGGTATAATTTGATCTTCGGAACAGAGGAAGAAAAGGCACAATCCAAGCAGATCATCTCCAAAGGGAAGAACGTTTTGACGGAAGTTTTTGACTTTGGAAAATCGGCGATTAGCCTGCTGAAGTCTGAAAAAGGGAAGTTTGATGAGGGCAAATACGATGGGGACTTGGATAAGCTTGGAGATATTTTTGATAAGTGGAAAGACAAAGCCGAGGATTTGCAGGACAGCGAGCTAGTGGATAAAATTGTAGACCTGGAACGTACCCGTTTGAGTCTGGAGAAGGAATTTCAAGAGAAAAGTCCAGAGGGCTATGATCAGCAGGAGCAAGACCAGCTGAAAGAAGACTGGGAGAAATTGCTCTTTGACACGGAGAAAGTGATGAAAAATATGGAAGCCAAGGAGAAATAGCCAGGCGACCTTTTACGATAGTTTAAATCAGTTCGCTAATTAAATTCAATAGATGACACCAGCTGAAGTGTCGGACCTGCTAAGGTCTAGGCGGTCTATATTCCCCAAGACATACAATGATCGGCCCATTGAGAAGGCCATCATCGAGGAGGTTTTGGAAAATGCCAATTGGGCACCTACGCACAAATATACGGAGCCTTGGCGATTCAAAGTATTTAGCGGGAAGGCCTTGGAGCGCTTATCGAGCTACCTGTCGACCTGGTACAAGGACAATATTGCGCCTGAAAAATACTCTGAAAAGAAGTTCGAAAAAACAAAGGCCAACCCCCTGCGCTCCTCTTGTGTGATTGCCATTTGTATGCAACGTGATCCGGAGGCGAGTATTCCTGAATGGGAAGAAATTGCAGCGGTTGCCTGTGCGGTGCAAAATATGTACCTCACCTGCGCAGCCCATAATATTGGCTGCTATTGGAGTTCTCCTCGATCGATTTTGGAAGCACGTGACTTTTTGCAGTTAGGAGATGGAGAAAGCTGCCTTGGGCTTTTCTATATGGGGTATCACGATCTTCCGCAAATGGAAGGGAAGCGGGGACCAATAGTTGACAAGACGGTGTGGTGGGAAGAATAATAATTTTTATCTAGTTGAAAATACGCGCTCAATGGAAAGTACATTCATCAGAATGAAGGGACTTCTCGTCCTTTTCATCCTCACCTTATTTGCTTGCAATTTAGATAAGATTCAACAAAGTCTCGGTGTGATACAGGAGCCTCATTTTCAGAATGAGAGATTTGGTTGGAACATGAACCTATCTGAGGATTGGAGATTGCTTACCACACTTGAGGAAAAGCTTTATAAGAAAATTGGAGATAAAGCGTTAGAACGAGCAGCTGGGGAAAAGCAAATGGATACCTGGACAGAGATCCTCTGTGTTCAACACGGCATGAAAAAGAACATCCTGATGGCCGTCCGTAGTAAGTATGATCCCGAACTACATGGCCCGAGTTATCAGTACGCTAAGTATGGAAGGTTTAATAGTATGCGGAGCGCAATTGAAAAAAATCCAGGAATGCAGGTAGAAGGAACCCGGACAATAACCACCATCGATGAGGTGGCCTTTGATACCTACCATTTAAGGGTTGTACGAAATGGGGAATTTCTATTTAAACAATCCTTATTGGAGAAGAAATTTGGTAATGATGAACTACTGATGATTAGTATTATCGCAGAGGACCTGGAGAAATTTCAAGAATTCCAAGATAGCCTACAACACTCGAAGTTCAAGAGAAAAGATTGAAGTAGGTGCCTGTCCTAATCGCTAACAATTTCTTACCTTCAGCCCTTGGATGAACGCAGGCCCAAATCCATATTCTTATCTTGATCAAAAGCGTTTTGAAGAATTGTTCAAATCGCACTTTCAACCGCTTTGCCATTTTGCGAAGCAATATGTACAGGATGAGGATACAGCTCAGGATATTTGCCAGAAAGTATTCATTAGCTTATGGCAGAAAAGAGCGGAAATCAATTCTACACAATCCATCGTCTCTTACCTATTTACCTCCGTTAAAAATCGTTGTCTAAATCATATTCGAGATCATAAAAAGTATAGAAGTAAGGTGCTCGATTTGGACCTAGCTGAAGAGGAATGGACTTTTCAGGATGATCATTTCGTGGAGGAGGAATTGAAAGCAAAGATTGCTGAAGCTTTGGCCGTGTTGCCGGATAAATGCCGGAAAGTTTTTGAGATGAGTCGCTTTCAGGAGATGACTTACAAGGAAATTGCCGAAGAATTGGGCATTGCGCAGAAGACGGTAGAAGCGCATATGAGTAAAGCCATCAAGACTTTACGCATACATCTAAAGGATTATTTATTGGTGTATCTGATTGTCCTCGGATGGATGTAAGAAAAAATAGGCTTCCGACTAAGGGTGAAGCTGCAAACAAGTGTATTACTTATAACGGATAAAGATGTCAAACCCAGAAAGAAATAGCAATTATGCTGATCTCATTTCGCGGTATTTGAGCGGCGAGGCTAGTGATGCAGAGGTGCAAACACTGGAGGACTGGGTATTGGCAGATGAGGAAAACAAGGCCAGCTTTGTGGCTGCCAAGAAAGCTTGGGTATTGGCTGGCATGCGTCGGGAGCAAAGTAAGGTAGACGTAGAGGGAGTCTGGCAGAAGACGCAGCAACTGTTGGAAAAAGATGCACCTGTAGTTCCGCTGCAGGCGAAAAGGCCGCGTCGCTTGTGGCTTGGCATAGCAGCAGGGGTATTGATCTTAGTTGCGGTGGGACTAGGGATTCTCTGGAATAGTGGGGGTAGCAGCTGGGAAGAGGTGATAGCGGATCAGGGGACAAGAACTACAGAATTGCCGGATGGTACCTTGATTAGCTTAAACCAGGGCTCTCGTATGCGATATCGGATTCCCGCTTCAGGCGAAAGACGAGTCCAGTTATTTGGTGGAGCCTTATTTGATGTAAAGCGGGCAGTGGAACGTCCCTTTATCATTGAAGCTGGACCAGTAAAAGTAGAGGTGTTGGGTACCTCCTTTTACGTAGATGCACGTGAGGAAGAGCCCGAAGTTCAGGTTATCGTTGAAAGTGGGGAAGTGAAGGTCAGTGCTGCAGATAAAGAACAAAACCTGCGACAGAACGATCAGGTAGCCTTCAATAAAGGAACCGCTGAACTGATAACCATAGAAAAGGTAGACGAAAATTACCGATCCTTAATCAACAATGATTTGATCTTTAAGGGTACGCCTATCGATGAGGCCGTATTTGCCATGAATCGGCACTTTGGTACCCATATCTCCGTTGCCATTACAGATACTAGCAACTGTGAGATCGACGCTACTTTTGAAGACCAATCTCTTGACGCCATCCTACTAATCTTGGAAAGCACGTTCGGCATAGAAGTCAATCGCCAAGGTGATCAAATTATCCTTTCCGGGGACAGTTGCCGATAAGCTTAGTATCGAACTGGTTTAAAAATACCTCACTGGCCTGGAAGAATATCTTTTTCTTAGCCACGCAGCAGGCATTCTTAAACTACTTCATCCAAAAACCAAAGCCATATATTTCATGAGAAATATCTTGCTGATTCTTTTTCTTCTTTTCCAGATCCCGCTCTGTTTATGCGCTCAAGATTCTGGCGAAGAACCCTCCCTTACACTCCAACGATCCAATGTTCCTGCTAGTGAAGTTTTGGAGGCCATTACGGCACAAACCGGGCTTAATTTTTCGTATAACTCCCGGACGGTAGATGTACAAGAACGCATCTCGGTCAACTTCATCAATACGGGGCTGCGGGAGGCACTCGATCGCATTGCTAAAGACTTAGGCGTTGAATATCGGATCATTGAAAATCAGATTGTTTTATACCTATCTTCTAAGTCAGGGAAAAAGCAGGGACAATCCTTCACCCTGAGCGGTTTTATCAACGATGGAAGCTCGGGAGAAAGCTTGATTGGGGCAACAGTTAGCAAGGCGGGTACGCGGATTGGTACGGTATCCAATGCCTTTGGTTTTTATTCGCTGTCATTGGAGCGCGGAGCCCACGCGCTAGACTATTCCTATGTTGGGTATCAGCCCGAAGATCTACAAGTTAATCTTGATCAGACCACCAAGCGAAATCTTTCCTTACAACCCACCGCCATTGATCTACCTGATGTAGTAGTGGAAAAACAAGCGCCAAATATATTGGCACAGCAGGATTTGGATGAGATGGAGATTCGGCCAGGAGAACTGAATGCTATGCCGGAATTTGCCGGTGAATCAGGAATCGTCAAAGGTTTACAAACGCTGCCTGGCATTAAGATGCACAGTGACGGTTCGGCCTTCTTTTACGCTAGGGGAGGAGAGCGGGATCAAAATCTGATTATTATTGATGATGCTCCCTTGTACAACCCAACTCACCTCTTTGGTTTCTACTCCATGATCATTCCCGATTTTGCAAAGCAGATTAAGGTGTACAAAAGTGATATTCCGGCCCATTTAGGGGATCGATTATCTTCTATTGTGAGCATTCGTACGAAGGATGGGAATTCCAATAAATTTAAGTTCAGTGGATCGCTGAATCCCCTAGTCAACCGTTTTGCGGTGGAGTTTCCCACAGCCAAAGAAAAGGGGGCAATTTTTGCCTCGGTACGGGGCTCCAATTTTGATTGGCTCTATAAGGAGAGAGCACCAAACGCGAATTTGGAATTTAGAGATTTCAGTTTTAAGCTCAATCATAAACTCAATAATCGTAATCGAATCTATTTTACTACGGTTCTAGGTTTGGATGACTTTACCAATCGCCCTCCAGGTGGGACAACGGCGGGGATCCGTTGGGGCAATTTTGCCGCTACGCTTCGCTGGAACCACATTTTTGGTCCAAAGCTATTTTCTAATACAACGCTCTACACAGGAAGCTACGACTACCGGCTTTTCTCCCCACCTAATTTTTGGCAATCAAGCCTGGGGACTTTGAGCCTTAAATCCGACTTTACCCACTACGCTAATGCCCGCCTGACCTCCCGCTTTGGCTTTGAGAGTCAAGGGTATTTTATTAATCCAGGGGCCATAACTACGGATTCGACCGTTGCCATTTTCCCCAATATCGAACCGAACTATACCCGGAAACTCAGCCTATACTACCAAGCCAACTGGAAGGCCTCCGAACGATTGAGTCTAAAGGCAGGCCTCCGCTTGATCAACTGGGCGAATCTTGGACCCACCCGCCTCTTCAATTACGATGATAACTATCAAGTGGTAGATACTATGGAAGTGGGAGAAGGTGTCTACAATAATTACGTGCGTCTTTCCCCCCGAGCTAGTATACTGTATCGTCCCGATAGCACGGTGCAATACAAACTCAGCATTGGCTTGTATCAGCAATTCCTGCAATTGGTATCCAACTCCCTGTCGCCCTTTAGCTCGCTGGAGGTCTGGCTTCCAGCCAATCACTACTTGAAACCGCAATCAGCTCGGCAGATTAGTTTTAACTACAGTAAAATACTATCTGGACCTGCTCAGTCCAGTTTCGCAGCATCCCTTTACTACAAGCATTTCGATGAACAGATTGACTATAAAGATCACGCCGTGACCTTGATCAATCCACTGCTAGAGGGGGAACTGCGCATTGGTACCATGTATGCTTACGGGGCCGAATTTATGCTGAAGAAACAATTGGGAAGACTCAATGGCTGGATGAGTTATACTTATTCTAGGACGCTAAGAAAAACACCCGGACTGAACAATGGGCAGGAGTATCCCGCCTTTCAGGATCGACCGCACGATTTCTCTTTGCTGTTGAATTATCGGCTGAGCAGAAGGACTTTGTTTTCCGCCTACTGGACCAGTTTTAGTGGAACCACCTTTAGCTCACCGACAGGATTCTACCAGTTTAACGACCAAACCGTACCCATCTTTAGCGAAAAAAACAATGATCGGCTACCCAGCTATCATCGACTAGACGTAGCCTGGCGCTTCATCCTCCATAAGAACCCGGAAGCGAGATATCGCCATAGCCTAACTTTCTCGATCTACAATGCCTTGGCCCATAAAAACGTAGTCCATGTTAACTTCAACAAGGTCCCCAAAGAAGGCGCACGACCATTGGTCAAAACGAACTTGCTCTCCCAAGAGGCATTGACTGCAACACAATTGGACTTGATTCGCTTCATGCCATCTCTAACTTATAAATTCGAATTGTAAGCTATGAAAAGATCAATTAGTACACCTATACTTTTTCTTGTAGTGCTCCTGTGGGGACTATTTGCTTGTGAAGAGGCCGTAGAGTGGGATTTTCAGGAAGGTGAGAATGGCGTGTTAGTAGTAGATGCCATTTTGACCAATGAGTTTGTTCAGCAGACTTTGCGTCTGAGTTTGAGTTATGATGCGTTGAATGGATCGGCTCCACCGGTCACTGATGCGATCGTCTCGGTGACAGCCAATGATGTTTCTTACTTTTTTGCGCCTGTAGCAGATGACCCGGGACGATACGAAAGCACTTTACCCTTTACGGTATTTGATGACTTGACTTATGAACTGGAGGTTAACTGGGAAGGCCAACGCTTTACAGCAAGTAGTCAATTGTCCGAGGTTGCTCCCTTTCCGGAGATTAACTTCTTGCCTTTTAAGGATACGGATAGTCTGTTTTTTGGAACATTTGCCCCTATCTACAATGCCAATCAGCAAGCTATGTATGAGATGAATGTGGATTGGACCCATTTGAGCGCTGATTCAGAAGGACGTGCCAAATTGCTATTTTTTACGTTTAGTACCATCAACACCGGAGGATTGGTAAGGCCCGCTGGAGATACTATTAGCTTTCCGAAGGGGAGTATTGTGACGGCCAAAAAATATGGGCTCAATCAGGATTTTGCTGATTACTTACGTGCATTGGCTTTAGAGACAAGCTGGCGTGGAAGTGTGTTCTATGGTCCAGCGGCCAGTCTCCCGACAAATGTCAGTGGAGGAGCCTTAGGGTTCTTCAGTACTTGTGCTGTATTAACAGATACTTTGATTGCCCAGTAAGGATAATCTGAAAAAAATAATACATAAGGTAAGTGTTTGATAATTAGTTAGTTAATGTAATCGAGGGAAGAAAGTTGAAAAAAAAATAAAGTTGGACTAAGGGTAATGGATAAGGCTAGGGTATTTATAGTGAATGGCGGACAGAAAGTATGAGTGAAAAATCACAAAAGAAGCATCTCCTCATACTTAACCGCTCCAAATTGAAAACACTATAAAACAGTTATTATGAAAAAGTTAGTTCTTGCTTTCGCCCTTTTAATGTCTTTCTCTGTATTTCAATCTTGTCAAAAAGATTCCATAGAAAACCCAGAAGAGCAAGTTGCTCCTACACTCCCGCCAGCAGAAAGCTTCATCATGCCATTCACCGGTTATGAAGACATAGACACCACCGGTTTGATCAACAATGGGGGACTGGATGAAAGAGGTGGCCCCAACTCTTTCAGAAATTGGTTTTACGCAGGTTCCAATATCGTTGTTTGGAATGTCATTCTTGGTGTGAATATGGCCATCCCTGTGGCGTCCTTCCTCGAAGCCTTCAATCATGATGCAGTTTATGATGGACAAGGTGCCTTCATCTGGGCTTACGATTTCACACTAGGGAATGACACTTTCCTTGCCGAATTATCTGCTAGGTTGATTAATAACAACCAAGAGGTAGAATGGGTGATGAATATCTCTAAAGTAGGAGGGTTCACCAATGTAGAATGGTACAGAGGGGTTACTTCTAGGGATAACAGCCGCGCCTCTTGGACCTTAAATCACCGCCCCAACAACCCAGAGCCATTGATCGATATTCTTCATGAAAAAGATATCGCAACCAATCAAATCTCCACTCGGTACACCAATCTGATCCCAAACAATGAAAACAATGGAGATTACATTGAGTATAAAACCTCAATTAATAGCGACTTCAATCGCGCTTACGATGTGTTCCGGGCCAATACCAATGAATTGTTAGAGATAGAATGGAATGCCCCTTCTGGCGAAGGACGTGTACGCAACTCCGACTTCTTCAACGATAAGGATTGGCATTGCTGGGATCAAGATCTAAGAGATACCAGCTGTCAATAGTGGAAACAAACTACTCTTGATCACATTCTCGTAAGGGTTCTCATCGTCATGGAGGTGAGAACCCTTCTTTTATCGATATATTATCTGATGAAGTTCAGTCCATGCACTTAAGCTCGTGGACAGGCCTTAATAGGTGAAATATTATCGATCAGAATATTTCCTCTAGGTGTTTGAGCGCCATCTCCATAGTAAGCCTCTAAGATGATATAGTTGAGATAATCAGAGGCGGTGAATTCTATCTCGTAGGTTTTCCAGAATGTATGCCGGATGATATCTGTTTGCTTGAGCAATTGAGTCTTGGCGCCATGCGTTTTACCTCCCCAAATCCTTAGACGGATCGGGGCGTTGTAGGTGCTATAGGTGCCGGCTCTGGCTAAGTCTAAGGTGAACTTAAAGCAGGACTTAGGTGTCAGGGATTCCTTCAACCGTTGCCCAATACTCTCCCGAGATCCGTCGTCTCTAGTGATTAAGCCTACGTAGGTATCTCCGTCTGAGGCCTCCTGATACACTCCCCAGTGTCCGGGTAAGATATCCGGTGTAGTGCCGGGTTCACAGGCGTGCCAACCGACTGGCATAGTGGCATCTTGCGGTTCCCCTTCGAAAGAAGAATTGATGAGATAAATATTTTGTGTGTTTCCCAATAGTGGTAATAACAGCAGTGCGAAAAAAATTCGACGCATGTGTAGTAGGTTGTTTGAGTATACAAAGTACGTAATACTGAAGCAAATATCTTGCCGCTTCTTACGATAATAAACAATATAAGTATGGGTTTAGCTGCCCTTGTCAAAAACAAACTAACGTTTCCTGACGGCTACTTCTTATCCACAGCGGGCTTAATTCCCGGATTGCGCCCTTGAATCATACTTTATTGCGTAGTTTTTATAATTTTGCGCAGCAATCATTTATTCTCGTTTCATGGCCAATAAGAGTGAACAGGGACTGACACGCAAAAAGCCCAATTACATCTATGCCATCATTAGTGTAGCATTGGTTCTTTTTCTGTTGGGTATGTTTGGATTGATCACGATCCATGCCCAACGGCTGGTGACCGCCTTTAAGGAAAGGGTTAATGTGCTAGTAGAGCTTCCGGATGGAGTTCGTACTGAGGATGTGCAGGATTTGGAACGCTACCTCGACAATAGCTTGTTTACCAAGCCTGGTACTGTTGTTTTTACTAGTAAAGAAGCAGCGGCACAAGAAATGAGCGAAGCCTTTGGTGAGGATTTCCTGAAGTTAGACTTGCCGAACCCACTGCATGATGTTATCAACTTCAATGTTCGAGCTAATTACTTAGACACGGATAGTTTAGCTGTAGTGGCTGAAAAGTTACGCCTGCATCCACATGTTTCGGCCGTCTACTACCAGGAGAATTTGGTAGATGTTATTGCCAAGAATGTGCAAAACTTGAGCTGGATCACTCTTTCTATCGGGTTATTTTTCATTTTTGTAGCCATAGTGTTGATCCATAACACCATTCGATTGGCTTTATTTGCCAACCGCTTTTTGATCAAGAATATGGAACTGGTCGGTGCCTCTTGGAGCTTTATCAGTAGGCCCTATCTTCTTCGGTCGATCCAATATGGTCTGTTAAGCGGACTTTTAGCTATTGGAGGTTTGGTGTTT